>JAIFMO010000109.1 GCA_020048435.1 Sulfuritalea sp. | reverse complement strand
AGGCCAACAAGGAAATAGTGCGGGTTGCTAAAAAAGGCAGAAAGCGTCGTCGAAACCTGCTGTTTCCGGTGGCGCAAAGTTCTGTGTTGGTGTTCCGCGTTTTACCTTCCGGTAAAAGGCGGAAAGGGGGAAGTTCCATTTTTCTTGAGGGGGAAATCGTGAAGCGATCACTAAGGTCCTGGGTGTGGATGGGCTCGGCGGTACTCGGGCTGCTATCCAGCATGTACGCGGGCAGCGCCGCTGCCGCAATGCCGGACAAAACCAAGCTGGACACGGCCATCGGTCAGGCATGTGTCAAGTGCCACGCGGATGAATCGCCGGGCATCGTCGGCGAGTGGAAGAAGAGCCGCCACAACATGAACGACAAGAAGCGCGTGGTCGATTGCTACGACTGCCACAAGGCCAAGGAAGGCGAGAAGTGGGCCTACAAGCACGAAAAGCATGACGGCAAGGATATTTTCATCACCACGATCCCGACGCCCAAAAATTGCGCCAGTTGCCACCCGGACGAAGTTGCCCAGCAGCAACCGTCGCACCACGCCAAGGCGGGGCAGATTCTCGGTTCGCTCGACAACATCATGGGCGAGGTGATCGGCGGCCCGGCGGCGGTAAATGCCGGCTGCCGTCAGTGCCACGGCGGCGATGTCGTGCTTGATCATCGTGGCAAGCCGACCCCGGAAACCTGGCCCAACACCGGCATCGGTCGCGGCAATCCGGATGGTTCGCTGGGTTCCTGCTCTGCCTGTCACGGTCGCCATCGCTTCTCGTCGGCCCAGGCGCGCACGCCCGACACCTGCGGCAAGTGCCACCTTGGCCCGGATCATCCGCAGATGGAGGTCTACAACGAGTCCAAGCACGGCATCATGTATCGCGCCCATGTGGACGAGATGAACCTCAAGTCCAAGAAATGGGTTGCCGGCGTCGATTACACCGCCGCACCGACCTGCGCCACCTGCCACATGAGTGCGACGCGCAAGCAGAAGACCACCCACGATGTCGGCGAGCGTATTTCCTGGACGCTACGGCCGCCCATCTCGCAGAAACTGAACATGGTGCGACTGGATAACGGCAGCGAATACGACGTGCCGGAAGGCAGTCCGATCCCGAAAGTCGGCGAAGTTGATAGTTCTCCGAAGGGTAAGGGTGCCAAGGTCAAGGAAGTGCTGACGTGGGAAGACCGTCGCGGCAAGATGAAGAACGTCTGCTACGCCTGCCACGGCTCCGACCAGGTGAAAGGCCACTACAAGCAGTTTGACGACGTCGTTAATCTCTACAACGATAAGTTCGCCAAGCCGATTGCGGCCGCAATGAAGGATCTGGTGGCTCAGGGCTACATCACCGCCGCACCGTTCGACGACAAGATCGAGTGGACCTGGTGGGAAATCTGGCATCACGAAGGTCGGCGCGCGCGTCATGGCGCTTCCATGATGGGTCCGGACTACACCTGGTGGCATGGCATCTATGAAGTCGCCCAGCACACTTACTTCAAGTGGATTCCGGAAATGAAGGAAGCAGTGCGCAAGAAGGACGGCGACGAGAAGGCCGCCCAGGCAATTCTTGAGAAGCACTTCAAGCCGATCGCCGGCCATGACTGGTACTTCAACGGTATCAGCAAGGACTCGATCGAGAAGACCCGCGCAGCCTTCGAAGAGCGCTACGGCAAGGGTTCACTGAAGTAATCATCGGCAAGAACAGGACGGCTCTCCCCTTACCGGGAGGGCCGTTTTTTTGAAAGGATTCCAAAAAATGCAAAAGAGATTTCGATTTCGTTGTTCGGCCATGATTCTGCTGGCTGCCTTGTCTGTTTCCATTGGCGCACAGGCTGCGCAGGCTGCCGACGCAGCCACTGCCGCTACCACCGCCATCCAGCAGGGCAACCGCCAGTGGGAAGCGGGCAAACTGGAGCAGGCGCAAAAAAGTTTCGAGGACGCCATCAAGGCCGACCCCAAGTCCATCGATGCCCGCATGAAGCTTGCCGGCATCCAGGTAACGCGCCTGAGCTATTCCGGCGCGATCATGACCTACCGGGACGTGCTTGCCATCGACCCCAATAACGCCAAGGCATGGATGGGCATGGGCATGTGTTACATGCATACCGGCGCGAGGGAAATGGCGCGCGCTTCGTTCGAGGAGGCACTTCGGGCCGAACCTGCGCGCAAGGCGCAGATCGATCCGATTCTGGCCCAACTCGACGAAAAGATCGAAGCCAAACGCGCACAGATTCAAGCGATGATGCCTGCCGACAGCATCCACAAGGGCAAGGCCGCCGTACCGACCACCAAATCCGCGACGCCGTCGCAATCCCCGAAGCCATAACCCCGAAACAAAAACCCCGAAGCAATAACCCTATTGCTGCAAGCTCTAATTTGGAAGGGGAGCACGTCTATAATCGCGCTCCCCTTCTTGTCTTGCTTCAGATTCTTATCGTCCCGTGAAACCACGCCATAAACGCATCGCCCTCATCGCCGGTGGCCTCGCCGCTATCGGTATTGCCGCCGCTTTCGTGCTCAATGCGCTCGATAGCAACATCGCCCTTTATGTGACACCGAGTGAAATCGCCGCCGGCAAGGCGCCGCAAGGCAAGGCTTTTCGCATCGGCGGACTGGTCAAAGCTGGCAGCCTCAAGCGCGAAAGTGTCACCGTAAGCTTTGTCGTCACCGATACCGTCAAGGAAATTCCGGTGAGCTACACCGGCATCCTTCCCGACCTGTTCAAGGAGGGCAAGGGCGTTGTTGCGCAAGGCAAGCTCGACGCCAGCGGTCGTTTTCTGGCCAGCGAGGTGCTGGCGAAACACGACGAAAACTATATGCCGCCAGCGGCCAAGGACGCGCTGGATCAAGCGCAAAAAGCGCAACAGGCAGCCCCGGCTACCGGCAAGCCCTGATTTTCGGCGGCGTCGTGCCGCGTATCTCAACATGGGTAACAACGCATGATTCCAGAACTCGGTCACCTGGCCCTCATCCTCGCACTGCCCGTCGCACTGATCCTCGGCGTGCTGCCACTGCGGGGCGCGCAGACTGGCAACGCGGCCTGGATTGCCTTGGCGCGGCCGGCGGCGCAAACACAGTTCCTGCTGGTCGCCTTCGCCTTCGGTTGCCTGACCTGGTCGTTCATCGCCAACGATTTTTCGGTGCAGTACGTCGCCTTGCACTCCAATTCGCAACTGCCTACCCTGTATCGTTTTGCCGCCGTCTGGGGCGGTCACGAAGGCTCGTTGCTGCTGTGGGTGCTGATGCTGTCCGGGTGGACGGTGGCCGTGGCCCTGCTTTCGTATTCGCTGCCGGAAGCCATGGTGGCGCGGGTGCTGGGCGTACTCGGCCTCGTTTCGGTCGGCCTGCTCGCCTTTGTCCTGATTACCTCCAACCCTTTTGATCGCCTGTTGCCGGCGGCAGTGGATGGCCGCGATCTCAACCCGTTGTTGCAGGACCCGGGACTCGTCTTCCATCCCCCCATGCTCTACATGGGTTACGTCGGCTTCTCGGTCGCCTACGCCTTCGCCATCGCCGCGCTGCTCTCGGGCAAGCTCGATGCCGCTTGGGCGCGCTGGTCGCGACCGTGGACCACGGCGGCGTGGATATTCATGACGCTGGGCATTGCGCTGGGCTCGTGGTGGGCCTATTACGAACTCGGCTGGGGCGGCTGGTGGTTCTGGGACCCGGTCGAGAATGCCTCGTTCATGCCCTGGCTGGTCGGCACCGCGCTGATCCATTCGCTGGCCGTCACCGAAAAGCGCGGCAGTTTCAAGAACTGGACGGTGCTGCTGGCCATCGCCACCTTTTCGCTCTCGCTGCTCGGCACCTTCCTTGTCCGCTCGGGCGTGCTGACCTCGGTGCACGCGTTCGCCACCGATCCCCGGCGCGGCGTTTTCATCCTGATCTTCCTGGCGGTGGTGGTTGGCACCTCGCTGGCGCTGTTCGCCTGGCGCGCACCGAAAGTCAGCCTGGGTGGCGCTTTCGGTCTCCTCTCGCGCGAATCGCTGCTGCTGATGAACAACGTGCTGCTGGTGGTTGCGGCGGGCAGCGTGCTGCTCGGCACGCTTTACCCCTTGATCATCGACACGCTCGGCCTCGGTAAATTGTCGGTTGGCCCACCCTATTTCAACACGGTGTTCGTGCCCATCATGGTGCCTTTATTGTTCCTGATGGGGGTCGGGCCGGTGGCGCGCTGGAAGCATGCCGACATCGGCGATATTACGCGGCGCAACCGCTTCGCCTTGATCATTGCCATCGTCGCCGGCGCCGTGTTGCCCTTCGCCATGGGGCCAGCCAGCACCTGGTCGCCGCTGGTGGCGCTGGGCCTGATGCTGGCCGCGTGGATTATGGCCAGCGCGGCTTTCCAGATACGCGAGCGACTGAAAACCGGTATGCCGCCCCCCTCCTACTGGGGCATGCATGTCGCCCATCTGGGCATCGCCGTCTTCGTGGTTGGCGTTACGCTGGTGGGGGGCTACCAGATCGAAAAAGACGTCCGCATGGAAAATGGCGACACCGTCAGTATCGCGCCCTACACCTTCCGCCTGCTGGGCGTGAAGGAAATGCCGGGGCCCAACTACACCGCGATGCGGGGCGAAGTCGAATTGATCGTCGACGGCAAGGTGCAAAAAATTCTTTACCCGGAAAAACGCAACTATTTCACTTCGTCGATGCCCATGACCGAAGCCGCCATCGACGCATCGCTGACACGCGATGTCTATGTCTCGCTGGGCGAAGCAGTCGACGACGGCCGCGCCTGGACGGTGCGCGTGTACCTCAAACCCTTTGTCGACTGGATCTGGGGCGGCTGCCTGCTGATGGCGCTGGGCGGGCTGATTGCCGCCGCCGACCGCCGCTACCGTCTGCATGCAAAAACCGGCAAGCTCGCCGCTGCCGTCAGTGCCGGAGCCTCAGCATGAATCGTTTTCTCATTCCCCTCGCCATTTTCCTCGTGCTGGTCGGTTTTCTTGCGGTCGGGCTGACGCTCGATCCGCGCGAGGTGCCCAGCCCGCTGGTTGGCAAGCCGGCGCCGGCCTTCGACGTGCCGCAACTCGCCGCGCCCGACAAGCGTTTCGCACCCAAGGATATGCTGGGCAAGGTCTGGCTGCTCAATGTCTGGGCCTCGTGGTGCGTTTCCTGCCGGCAAGAGCATCCGCTGCTGGTCGAACTCGCCCGCTCCGGACTGGTTCCCGTCGTCGGCCTCGACTACAAGGACCAGCGCGAAGACGGCCTGCGCTGGCTGCGGCAGCATGGCGATCCCTACCTGCTGTCGGGCTTCGACGCCGATGGCCGCGTCGGTATCGATTACGGTGTTTATGGCGTGCCGGAAACCTATGTGATCGACAAGGCCGGCGTCATTCGCTACAAGCAGATCGGCCCGGTCACACCCGAAGCGCTGGAGAAGAAAATCCTGCCGAAGGTTAAGGAGTTGCTGCAATGAAACACTGGATTGCGCTGCTATGCGCGGCATTGCTATGCGGCGCCGTCTTGGCCAAAGAGGCTCCGCCCGCCGCCGAAGATGAAGCAGTCGAACAACGGCTGAATGTAATCGCCGAAGAGTTGCGCTGCCTGGTCTGCCAGAACGAATCGCTGGCCGGTTCGCGCGCCGATCTGGCGCAGGATCTTCGCCGTGAAGTACGCAAGCTGATCAAGGACGGCAAGACCGACGTCGAGGTCAAGGATTTCATGGTGAGCCGGTACGGTGACTTTGTTCTCTACCGGCCGCCGGTCAAGCCCACCACCTGGCTATTGTGGGGCGGCCCTTTCCTGCTGCTGATCGCCGGCATCGCCGCGCTGGTCTTTTACCTGCGCCGCCGTGGCCGTACCATGACCATGACCGCGACCACACTATCCGCCGATGAGCAGAAGCGCGCCACTGCCCTGCTCGCCGAAGAGGAAGGCAAACAATGACCGCCGGATTTTTCGCCGCTGCCGCGGCCCTGCTGCTGCTAACGCTCGTTCTGCTGCTGCGTCCCTACTGGTGGCGCCAGCAGGCCGCGGCGGGAATGACGCAGCGCCGCATCAACATCGCCATCCACCGCGACCAACTCGATGAACTCGAACGCGATCGCGCCAGCGGCACCTTGGCCGAGGCCGACTACGCCACCGCCAAACAGGAAATCCAGCGCCGCCTGCTTGAAGACAGCAGCGAAGAGGATGCAGCCCCGATCACGCCTCAACCCGCGGCAAAAATGCGCGCCACGCCGCTCGCGATCATGCTGGCCGTGCCGCTGATCGCCGGCGGCCTGTATGCCTGGCTGGGCAGCCCGGGGGCGATCAACGCACCGACGCGCGGCACACCGGCGAGCGAGAGCGGCCACAACATCACCGCCGGCGAGTTTGAAGGCATGGTGAAAAACCTCGCCGCCAAACTCGAAAGTCAGCCCGACAATTTCCAGGGCTGGGCGATGCTGGCGCGCTCTTACAAGGCCTTGAATCGATACGCCGAGGCGGCCCAGGCTTACAGTCACGCCGGCAGTTTCATCGACAACGATCCCGCGCTGCTCGCCGACTACGCCGACGTGCTGGTCGCCAGCAGCAACAGTTTTGCCGGCAAGCCGATGCAATTGCTCGACAAGGCGCTCAAGCTCGAACCCGACAACGGCCACGCCCTGTGGCTACGCGGCACAGCCTTGTTCGAGGCCGGCAAGTATGATCAAGCCATCGGCGACTGGGCGCGGGTGCTCGAACAGATGCCGCCCGACTCGGAAGACGCCGGCGCCATCCGCGCCAGCATCGCCGAAGCGCGCGCGCGCGGCGGCAGCGCCCCAAGTGCGGGCAAAGCTGCGGACAAGACCACGGGCAAGACAACTGGCAAGCCTGAAAGCAAACCCGAATCAGCGCCGACTCAAAAAGTCGGCGCTAGCGGTACGGTAGGTGGGCGGGTCGAAGTCGCCGCCGCGCTCAAGAACCGGGTGGCGGCCGATGACGTGGTAATGGTGATCGCCCGGCCGGCCGATGGTTCCCGCATGCCCGCAGCCGTGCTGCGGGTGCGTGCCACCGAACTGCCGCTGAGCTTCACGCTCGACGACACGCTGGCCGTCAGCCCGGACAAAGCCCTTTCCAAACTGAAGGAAGTCAGCGTGGAGGTCCGTATTTCAAAGACCGGCATGGCCACACCCCAGGCGGGCGACCTGATCAGCGCGGCGCAAGTCGTAGCCGTCGGCAAACACGACCTGCGCCTACAGGTCGATCAGGTCAGGAAATAATCCCGCTCAGTTGGCGTCGTAGTAGTAGGGCTTTTGTGGCACGCGCGCCTCGGCCAGGCGGCGTTGTGAATCGAGGTCGCGCGACGGCTTGTCCCACCAAAGCGCGCGGCCCTGCTTTTGCTCTTCAAGCTCCCGCGGGTGCTGGGCGAGCCATTCGCGCATCCATTGGGTGTGATCCGATTCGTACATGGCCATGCTGGACTCCTTGTTGAACCAATTTCAGGGTTTCCCCCGGGTTTATTCCTTGATGCGGGCGATCCTGATGACTTCCGGAATGCGCCGCAAATTGCGCATGATGCCCGCCAGGCGTTGCCGGTCGGTGACCTGCAACACGAAATAGAGCGAGGTGGTGGCGCCATCGTCCTCCATGCGGACGTCGACAATGTTCGATCCGGCCTCGGCGATGCCCGCGGCCAGCTTGGCCAGTACGCCGCGCACGTTCTGCGCCAGCACGCGAATCCGCACCTCGAACATACGGTCGATTCCCGGCGCCCACTCGACGTCGATCCATTCCGTTTTCGTGCCGGAAAGCTTGGCCAGCGTCGGGCAGTCGTGGGTATGTACGACCAGGCCCTGGCCCTTGCGGATCATGCCGATGATGGGATCGCCCGGGATTGGCTGACAACAGGTGGCCAGCTTCACGGCGACGCCCTCGGTGCCGCGGATGATCATGGAGCCGGCCTTGCGGAGTTCCGGTTGCGCGCTGTCGTCGCGGGCCAACAGGTGGCGGGCGATAACCGACGCCAGTCGCAAGCCGAGGCCGATGTCAGTGCACACTTCACGGCGCGAGCGGGCATTGGTGTCCGCCAGGAATTTTTCCCAGGCTGAATTTTCGACCGAACCGGTTGCGTGCCCGAGTTCGGCCAGCGCGCGTGCCAGCAGGCGTTCGCCGAGCGCCGCCGACTCTTCGGTCTGGCGCGTCTTGAGGAAATGACGAATCTGCGCTCGCGCCTTGCCCGTGCGCACGTAGGCCAGCCATGACGGATTCGGTCCCGCGTGCGGCGCGGTAACGATCTCGACGCGGTCGCCATTACGCAGTTCGGTGCGCAATGGCATCGGCTCGAAATTGATATGGCAGGCGACGCAACGATTGCCGATATCAGTGTGCACCGCGTAGGCAAAGTCGACCGGCGTCGCCCCGCGCGGCAGCGAGAGGATTCTGCCGCGCGGCGTGAATACATACACCTCGGTCGGGAACAGGTCGAACTTCACGTGCTCCAGGAATTCGGCGGTGTCGTGCGAGGCCGATTGCAGCTCGATCAGCGATTGCAGCCAGCGGTGTGTCGTCTGCTGTAACTGATCGAAGGCGTGATCGTCCTTGTACAGCCAGTGCGAGGCGACGCCCGACTGGGCGATGTGGTGCATGTCGGTGGTACGAATCTGTACCTCGACCGGCGTGCCATAGGGGCCGATCAGCGCCGTATGCAGCGACTGGTAGCCGTTGCCCTTGGGTATGGCAATGTAGTCCTTGAACTTGCCGGGAATCGGTTTGTAAAGCCCGTGCAAGGCGCCGAGTGCCAGGTAGCAACTTGGCGTGTCATTGACGATGATGCGAAAGCCGTAAATGTCGAGTACCTGCGAAAAGGTCAGGTGCTTGTCGCGCATCTTGCGATAGATGCTGTAGAGATTTTTTTCGCGACCCTTGACCTCGGCTTCGATGCCGCATTCGGGCAGGCGTTTTTCGATGGCCTGGAGGATCTTGCCGACCACCTCGCGGCGGTTGCCGCGCGCCGCCTTCACCGCTTTTGCCAACACCTGGTAGCGTAGCGGATACATGTGACGGAAGGACAGTTCCTGCAACTCGCGACAGAGCGGATTGAGGCCGAGACGATTGGCGATCGGCGCGTAGATGTCCAGTGTCTCGCGGGCAATGCGGCGGCGCTTGTCGGGGCGCACGGCATCGAGCGTATTCATGTTGTGCAGGCGGTCGGCCAGCTTGATCAGAATGACGCGCACGTCGCGCGCCATCGCCAGCAGCATCTTGCGGTAGTTCTCGGCTTGCGCTTCTTCGTAAGACTGGTTCTCGAGCCGGTCGATCTTGGAAACGCCGTCGACCAGTTCCGCCGTGGTTTTGCCGAAGCGCGCGGCGATCTCGTCCTTGGTGATGGCGGTATCTTCCATCACGTCGTGCAACAGCGCGGCGGTCAGCGCCTGGGTGTCGAGATGCCAATCGGCCAGCGTCTCGGCCACGGCCAGCGGATGAGAAATATAGGGGTGGCCGCTGATACGCAGTTGCCCGCGATGAGCTTCGTCGGAAAATCGATACGCCGAGCAAACGCGCTCGATATCCTCTTTCTTGAGGTAAACCGAGAGCTTGAGGCAGAAGCGATCCATGTCCTCCGATTTATCGACGGGGGGATGCATGTCGTCGGGAATGAGTGGCGGCTCGTCTGCGAGCTCGGCCGAACAGGGAGGAGCCGTGGGGATAACTGCGGGGAAAACCGAGGCCATGCCCGATCCCATTCTCAGGTCATGGCCGGAACCGGCGTCAGGCCTGGCCGCGGTTGAGGATTTCCAGGCCCACTTTGCCCGCGGCGATCTCGCGCAGTGCAATAACCGTGGCCTTGTCCCTGTCGGCTTCCACCAGGGGGGTGCTGCCCATGGTGAGCTGACGGGCACGGACAGTGGCCGCCAGAGTCAACTGGAAGCGGTTGGGAATACGTTTTACGCAGTCATCGACGGTCACGCGGGCCATGGTTTATCCAGTCAGAAGTCAGTTTAGAAAATGAAACATCGAGGGATGGCGGGCTCTCTGGCGCGCGAAGCGAAGGCGGGAAGCCAGCACGGCGGCACGCAACTCACCCAAGGCCACCTGCAAGTCGTTGTTGATTATAACAAAATCAAACTCGCCGACATGGCGCATTTCGCTCAGTGCGGCCGCCACGCGGCGTTGAATCACATCTTCCGCGTCGAGACCGCGTTTGCGCAGGCGAATTTCCAGCTCGGACATCGACGGCGGCATCACAAAAATACCGACGGCGTCGCGAAAACGCTCGCGTACCTGTTGCGCACCCTGCCAGTCGATTTCAAGCAGCGTGTCGTGGCCCGAGCGCATTTGTTCCTCAAGCCAGATGCGGGATGTACCGTAGAAGTTGCCGTGAACTTCTGCCCATTCCAGAAACTCGCCGCGATCGCGCATGGCAACAAAGGTCTTGACGTCGATAAAGCGATAGTCGACGCCATTCACTTCTCCGATCCGCGGCGCTCGCGTGGTGTACGAAACTGACTGCCGTACATTAGCGTCGTGATCGAGCAGCAGCTTGACCAGCGTGGTTTTGCCCGCGCCCGATGGCGCGGTAACGATGAAAAGGCTTCCTGACATCATGTTGCATTTTCCCCAATTGTCGCGCTACCTGGCACTCAAACGTACGAGGATTATTGACTCAATCCATCCGTCGCCATAGACTGCGATTCATAATATTATCAATATGTTCAAAGAGGATTCTCACATGAAAAAACAAATCGCTGCTGTTGTCGCACTCGCCTGCGTCAGTTCCTTCAGTTTTGCCCAACAGAACAAGGCGGCCGATGTCGGTCCCTATGCCGGCATCAGCGGCGGTCGCGCGTCGACCTCCTTTACCTCCCAGGACTTCAGCACCAATGGCTACGCCGTCAGATTCCCCACCAGCGCCGGCCTGACCACGGACACCACGGACACGCGTAACACCGCATGGCGGATTTTCCTCGGTTACAAATATGACCAGAACTGGGCAATCGAAGGTGCCTACACCAGCCTCGGCGAGTCCACCTACACCATCTCTGGGTCTGGCACCTATCTCGGTACGGCGGCTTACAAGGTCGATAACAGCGCGTGGTCGGCTGCCGTGAAAGGCACACTGCCAGTCAGCAAGGAATTCGATATTTTCGCTTTGCTCGGCGGAACGTCCAACTACTCCAAGACCAACTGGTCGGCCACCACCAACTTTGCTGCTGTTGGTACCGGTTTGGGCGCGACGAGCGGCTCTGCCTCGAAGTCGCGCGGCTACGGCATGGGTGGTCTCGGTGTTGAGTACAAACCCACGCCCAACGTCGGCATCCGCGCCGAGTATCACAACTACGGCAAGTTCGGCGATCAGATCACCAATGCTGCCGACAACACCGGTCGCAGTGAAGTCGACGCCTGGCTGCTTGGCGTCAGCGTCAAGTTCTAAGCGGGCTGACTGCAGTAATAAAAAGCGGGCTGCGGCCCGCTTTTTTCATTCCAGATTTTGGATCTGTTCACGCATTTGCTCGA
This sequence comes from Sulfuritalea sp., assembly GCA_020048435.1. Classification (GTDB taxonomy): domain Bacteria; phylum Pseudomonadota; class Gammaproteobacteria; order Burkholderiales; family Rhodocyclaceae; genus Sulfurisoma. The sequence goes on along the minus strand of JAIFMO010000109.1, from coordinate 30,690 downwards.
TCAATAACTTCAGTTCAAGCGCGATCGCGGTGACTTCCGTCGAGACCGACTTCGATGCCAGGGTATTGGCCTCGCGATTAAGTTCCTGCATCAGGAAATCGAGGCGCTTGCCGGCCGCCCCGCCCTTGCGGATCACGCGTTCGGTCTCGGTCAGGTGCGTACTCAGCCGCGCCAGTTCCTCGGCCACGTCAATGCGGGCGGCGAACAGGCCCATTTCCTGGCGGATGCGATCCTCGTCCTGTCCCGTCAGCACTTCGCGGAGCTTGGCGGCAAGACGTGCTTCGTAATCGGCCAGCACACGCGGCAGGATGGGTGTTACCTCCTGCACATGCGCGCGCATGCGGGCCACCCGCTCAAGTACGATTTCAGCCAGTTTTTCACCCTCGCGGGCGCGACTGGCCAGGAACTCCTTGATTACCTCGTCAGCCAGTAGCAAGCACTCGCCTTGTAAACGTGCCTGATCGATGGACTCGTCAGCCAGCACGCCGGGCCAGCGCAGCACCTCGGCCACGCTGAGCGGTGCCGCCGATGGCAGCAGTTCCCGCACCACAGCCTCCATGCGACCAAGTTGCCCGACCAGCGCCCGGTTGGGCATCCGCTCTCGCGGCGCCGTGGTTTGCGCCAGCAGATTCACCCGGCATTCCAGCTTGCCGCGCGAGACGCTGGCGGCGATTTTTTCGCGCAGTGGCATTTCCAGGGAGCGCACATCGTCGCCACTGCGAAAGCCAATATCGAGATAGCGCGAATTGACACTTTTCAACTCGAGGTGAAGCACTGCGTCGCCCAGATCGCGGTGACCTGCGGCGTAACCCGTCATGCTATGGATCATTTGTATTGGAATGAAATCGTAAGAGGTATCGCGGAATGGGCAGCCTTTGATGGCTGGGGGTTTTACAATCGGGGCAGTATAGTCATCCCGCCCCCATGTCGCCACAGCAGGTCAACCAGCCATTGCCTCCCGGTTACCAACTCGAAAACTACCGCATCGAGCGGCAGCTTTCCGTTGGCGGCTTTTCCATCGTTTATCTGGCCTACGATGAAAACGACACGCCGGTAGCCATCAAGGAATACCTGCCCAACTCGCTGGCCTTGCGCACCGAAGGCGCCATCCTGCCGGCCATCGCCGACGAGCACCGCGCCACGTTCAGTCACGGCATGAAGTGTTTCTTCGAGGAAGGACGCGCGCTGGCCCACCTAAATCATGTCAATGTCGTGCGCGTGATCAACTTCTTCCGCGCCAACGAAACCGTGTACATGGTGATGCAATACGAGCGCGGCCGTACGCTGCAGGAGCACATCCACAAGCACAAGGGTGAAATCAGGGAAATCTTTATCCGCAACGTCTTTGCCCGCCTGCTCAATGGCCTGCGCGAAGTTCATACGCACAAACTGCTGCACCTCGACATCAAGCCGGCCAACATCTACCTGCGCATCGATGGCAATCCCGTATTGCTCGATTTCGGCGCCGCCCGCCAAGCGCTGGAAGGCGAGAACAATGGGCTCAAGCCAATGTACACGCCAGGCTATGCCGCGCCAGAACAATACAAGGCGCCAGATCAACTCGGTCCCTGGACCGACATCTATGCTGTCGGCGCCACGATGTATGCCTGCCTCGGCGGTACGGTACCGCAGGCGGCGCTCGACCGTCTTGAAAAAGACCGCTACGTTCCCGCCAGCCGGGAGTGGGCGGGCAAATATTCGAAGCAGTTGCTGGAAACCATCGACTGGTGTCTCGACCTCGACTACCTCGAGCGCCCGCTCAGCGTCTTCGCGTTGCAGAAGGTGCTCACCGAACAGCAACACGCCGTCCATGAAGCAACCTGGATTGACAGCCTAAGCCAGCGTTTACGGGGAATAATCAAAAAATGAAATTCGCCATCTACCAGGAAAGTCGTGTCGGCAAACGCCACAACAATCAGGATCGACTGGCCCACTGCTATTCCCGCGACGCGTTGCTGATGGTCGTGGCCGATGGCATGGGCGGCCACCTGCATGGCGAAGTGGCGGCGCAGATTGCCGTGCAACTGCTGACCGAAACATTCCAGCGCGAAGCCAGGCCGCGCTTGAACGACCCGTTCATGTTTCTGGCGCAGGGGCTCACCAACGCCCACCGGGCGGTGCAGGACTACGCCATCGCCAACCACCTGATCGAAGCCGAATCCCCGCGTACCACCTGCGTTGCCTGCGTCGTCCAGGACAACGTCGCCTATTGGGTACATGCCGGCGATTCACGGCTTTACGTCCTGCGCGACGGCCGTGTGCTCACCCGTACCCGCGACCATTCGACCGTGCAGGCCATGATCGACGACGGCCAGATCACGGCGGCGGAAGCACAGCATCACCCGCTGCGCAACCGCATCTATTCCTGCCTCGGCGGCCTGCAATCGCCGCAATTCGATTTCTCGCGGAAGACGCCGCTGCTGGCCGGCGACGTCCTCCTCCTGTGCAGCGATGGCGTCTGGGGACCGCTCGATGATCTCCGGTTCGTCACCGCCCTGCACGACGCCGACGTCATCCAGGCCGTGCCGCCGCTGCTTGACGAGGCTGAGCGCGCTGGCGGATCCAATGCCGACAATCTTTCACTGATCGCGCTCTGCTGGGGCGAAAATTATGGCGAAGAGGCCGCGCCGGGCATCGAGACAGGCACCATGCCCTTCGACGCCCATAGCACCCAAATGCTCGAATTCGAGCGCAGTCACGCGCCCCAGCCAGAACTGACCGACGCGGACATCGAGCGCGCCATCGACGAAATCCGCAACGCCATTCGCAAGAATTCGCCCTAACCCGCAGGAGCCACAATGTCCACATCCGAGCAAATTCGGCAGCCCAGGCAACCCGAGGGACGCCAGCCCAACGACCTGCGTCCCGTGCGCATCACCCGCGACTTCACCATGCACGCCGAAGGCAGCGTGCTGGTTGAATTCGGCAACACCAAGGTGCTGTGCACCGCCAGCGTCGAGGAAACCGTACCCGGCTTTCTGCGGGGCAAGGGGCAAGGCTGGATCACTGCCGAATACGGCATGCTGCCGCGCTCGACCCACACGCGCACCGCGCGCGAGGCGGCCAAGGGCAAGCAGTCCGGCCGCACCCAGGAAATCCAACGCCTGATCGGCCGCTCATTACGCGCCATCACCGACCTCAAAGCGCTGGGCGAACGCCAGATCACCCTCGACTGCGACGTGTTGCAGGCCGACGGCGGCACCCGCTGCGCCTCGATCACCGGCGCCTGCGTGGCACTGCACGACGCCGTAAACAAACTGGTCGCGTCCGGCAAACTGCCCGCCAGTCCGCTCAAGGACTTCGTCGCGGCGGTCTCGGTCGGTATCGTCGATGGCTTGGCGGTGCTCGATCTCGACTACGCCGAGGATTCCTCCTGCGATACCGACATGAACGTGGTGATGACCGGCAGTGGCGGCATCGTCGAGGTGCAGGGCACGGCGGAAGGCGAGCCGTTCTCGCGCGCCGAGCTCGACGCCCTGTTGGCGTTGGCGCAGACCGGCATCGGCGAAATCGTCGCCATGCAGAAGGAGGCCCTGCAATGAAACAGCTCGTCCTCGCCTCCGGCAACCCGGGCAAGTTGCGCGAATTTGCCGAGATGCTCGCCACCGTGGATTTCGAGGTGCTGCCGCAGTCGCACTTCAACGTGCCCGAGGCCGAAGAACCCCACTTCACCTTTGTCGAAAACGCACTGGTCAAGGCCCGCCACGCCGCCAAGCTAACCGGCCTGCCCGCGCTGGCCGACGATTCCGGCATTTGCGTCGAGGCGCTCGGCGGCGAACCGGGCGTGCATTCGGCCCGCTATGCCTCAGTTGGGTCAAATGAGCCCAAGTCGGACGAGCGCAACAACCAGAAAGTCATCGCCGACCTGCAAGGCAAAAGCGACCGCCGCGCCCACTATTACTGTGTGCTGGTGCTGGTGCGCCATGCCGACGACCCGCAGCCGCTGATCGTCGAAGGCGAGTGGCACGGCGAGATCATCGACACGCCGCGCGGCGCCAACGGTTTCGGCTACGACCCCTACTTCCTCGTTCCCGATCTGGGCCGGACAGCCGCCGAAATTTCAGCCGATGAGAAACACAGCCGCTCGCACCGCGGCAAAGCGCTGCGGGAACTGGTGGCAAAACTGCGGGCGCGGCAGGAACGCTGAGCGGCCCGCTACCTTGATCCAGCCGCCACCGCTGGCCCTTTACGTCCATTTCCCCTGGTGCGTGCGGAAATGCCCCTACTGCGACTTCAACTCGCATGAAGCCCGTGGGGGGGTGGGCGGCATTCCGGAAGACGCTTACCTCGCGGCGCTGATCGCCGATCTCGACGCGGCGCTGCCCCTGCTGGGCGAACGTGGTTTCGCCAGCGTGTTTTTTGGCGGTGGCACGCCCAGCCTGATGCGGGCCCAGACTGTCGATGCGCTGCTGGCGGCGTGCCGCCAGCGCCGACTTTTTGCGGACGGCGTGGATGAAGTCGAGATCACCCTGGAAGCCAACCCGGGCACGGTTGAAGCCGGCAAGTTCGCCGCTTTCCGCGCGGCCGGCGTCAATCGCCTGTCGCTGGGCATCCAGAGTTTTGACGATCGCAAGCTGGCCGCGCTCGGCCGCATCCATACCGCCGCCGAAGCCCGCCACGCCATCGAACTGGCGCTCGAACACGTCGATAACGTCAATCTCGACCTGATGTACGCGCTGCCACAGCAAACGCTGGATGAGGCGCGGCGCGACATCGAGACGGCCATCGCCTGCGCCCCGACCCACCTCAGCGCCTACCACCTGACACTGGAGCCCAACACGCCTTTCCACCACGCACCGCCGCCGCTGCCCGACGACGACCTCGCCGCCGACATGCAGGAGATGGTCGAAGCCACGCTGGCCGCCGCTGGCTACCAACACTACGAAACCTCGGCCTTCGCCCGGCCCGGCCCGCATTCTGACCATCGGTGTCGCCACAATCGGAACTACTGGAATTTTGGCGACTACCTGGGTATTGGCGCTGGCGCTCATAGCAAGCTCAGCGATCCTCAGGACGTTCGGCGCGACGCCCGGCCGCGCAATCCAAAGGATTATCTGGCCGACCCGATCACGCGCGACTGGCAGGAGGTGCCGGCGACGGAACTGCCCTTCGAATTCCTGATGAATGCCCTGCGGCTGAACGATGGATTTACACCCGCGCTGTTCGAAGCGCGCACGGGCCAGCCCTTTGCCATCGTCAAAAAGTCGGCGCTAGCGGCACGGCAGGAAGGCCTGCTTGATGTCGCGAATGATCACGTTCGGCCGACGCCGCGCGGCCGACGCTACCTCAACCGACTACTGGGGATGTTTCTGGCCGACGCCTGAACACCACATCCCACACCCCATGCCCGAGGCGCAAGCCGCGGGTTTCGAACTTGGTCCGCGGCCGGTAGTCGGGACGGGGCGCGAAGCCATCCGCCGTATTGCTCAGCAGCGGTTCGTTCGAGAGGACGTCGAGCATCTGTTGCGCGTACTCTTCCCAGTCGGTGGCGCAATGCAGCAGGCCACCGGGCATAAGCCGCGCGGCCAGCAGCGCCACGAAAGGCGGCTGAATCAGGCGGCGCTTCTGCTGGCGCTTTTTCGGCCAGGGATCGGGAAAGAAAACGTGGATGCCAGCGAGCGTGGCGGGAGCAATCATGTCGCGCACCACCTCCACGGCATCGTGCTGGATCACGCGCAGGTTGGTCAGTTCGCGCGTAGCGATTTCCTTCAGCAAGCTGCCGACACCCGGCGTGTGTACCTCGATGCCGAGATAGTCGTTTTCCGGGTGCGCGGCGGCGATGATGGCGGTGGTTTCGCCCATACCGCAGCCTATTTCGAGAACCCGGGGAGCGCTGCGAGAAAATACCTCGGTCAGGTCAAGCGGCGCGGCGCGGTAGGGAATGCCCCATAGAGGCAAACCCTCGACGTGGTAACGCTGCTGGGCGCTTGAAACGCGGCCCTGGCGCAGCACGAAGCTGCGAATGTGGTCACGGTGGATTGGGGCTTGCTCATTCATGGCCGAGGTTCCGGTGGTGGGGCAAAAACGTTGCGCAACGCGGCCCACGGGTGCTTGATCTCTTCGGCAAAAAGGACGCATTCAGCGACATTGCGGCCCGGCAACAGCGGGTCGGTGCGCACGACCTCCCGCCATTGCTCGAAAGAATCCGCCGGCGCCTCGGACGGCCAGTCGGCGGCCAGCGTTGTGACAGCCAGTTGCTTGCGCGCCTGGTTGATTTCAAGCCAGACGGCATAGCGGGCATCGAGCACGGCGCGGCTGTCGCCTGTGAATATTCCCCGGCAACGCTGCCATTGCAATTCGGCTTCGATGGCGGCCGTCGCTTCGGCCAGCAAGCCGTGCAGGTTAAATTGAACAGAAAAGTTGTAACGCGGCCCGCGCAGGGCCTGCGGCAGCGTTGCACAGGCCGCTGCCAGTTCTTCCGAGCCGGATGGAAGGGTGAGCGTTTTCTTGAGGTTGAGCGCGCGCAGCAGGTCGGGCCAGCGCGCCTCGTCCGCGCGCGCACCGAAGTAGTGGCGGGCAAGATCGAGCTGGGCAAGGCGAATGGCGCTGTCCTGGCTCTCCAGCCAGGGCAAATAGGCCGTCAGGGTGGCATCGATCCGCGCCGGCGTGTCCATGCAGGCCGACACCAGCAGAGACACGCCATGAGCCAGGCCGAGAACGCGCTGCTGGGCAAGGATGCGCGGCCGGTCGAAGGCGTAGCCGACTCGATCAGGCGCGGCGACAAGGGGGGCTGCCACGGTTGCAGCCAAGGGGGCAACCTGGAGATCGGGCCTGGCCTCTTGCGAAAAAGTCGGCGCTGGCGACACGGCAATGAAAGCCGCCAGACCTGCCGAGAACAGCCCGCGCGGCATCACTTCGCCGCAGTCAGCCCCGCGGTCAGCCCGGCAATCAGCCCTGCGGTCGGCGAGCTCGGGCTAGCGCTGTAAAGTTTCTTCGGCATGCGCCCGGCAAGGAAAGCCTCGCGGCCAGCCTCGACCGCCTTCTTCATCGCGCCTGCCATCAGCACCGGATTTTGCGCACCGGCAATCGCCGTATTCATCAGCACGCCATCGCAGCCAAGCTCCATGGCGATGGCCGCGTCGGATGCCGTGCCGACGCCGGCATCGACCAGCACCGGCACCTTGGCCTTCTCGATGATCAGCGAGAGATTCCACGGATTGAGAATACCCATGCCCGAACCGATCAGCGAGGCCAGCGGCATCACCGCGACGCAGCCCATTTCTTCCAGCAGCTTCGCCTGGATCGGGTCGTCGGAACAATAGACCATGACCTTGAAGCCATCCTTGACCAGGGTTTGAGCGGCCTTGAGCGTCTCCGGCATGTTGGGAAACAGTGTCTGCGGATCGCCCAGCACTTCCAGCTTGACCAGGTTGTGGCCGTCGAGCAGTTCGCGGGCAAGCCGCAGCGTGCGGATTGCATCGTCGGCCGAATAGCAGCCGGCGGTGTTGGGCAGATAGGTATATTTAGACGGCGGCAGCGCATCGAGCAGCGACGGCTGCCCCGGTTCCTGGCCGATGTTGGTACGGCGAATCGCCACCGTGACAATCTCGGCGCCCGAGGCCTCGACCGCGCGGCGGGTCTCGTCAAAATCCTTATATTTGCCGGTGCCAACGAGCAACCGAGAACGGTAGCATTTGCCGGCAATCGTCAACACATCCTGGCTCTGATGATCTTCCATGATTTAATTTTCCATTCAGCCGCCGCCGACGGCGACGACGATTTCGAGGCGGTCGCCCGCTTCCAGTTGGGTATCGGCGTGCCGGCTTTTTGGCACGATCTCGCCATTGCGTTCGACTGCAACACGCTTGCCAGCCAGTCCCTGCCGCTCGAGCAGGGTAGTTACGGTAAGCGATGCGTCCAGCGCCAGCGGCGCGCCATTGAGGGTAATGTTGATCATGCGGTGATTTTACCGCGAGGAATTGTCAGCCAGCGCGGCACTGCCTACAATACACCCTGTCGCGGGTGTCGTATAACGGCATTACCTGAGCTTCCCATGCTCATGAAGAGGGTTCGACTCCCTTCACCCGCTCCGTTGCCAACTCCCCGGCCCTTTCCGCTCTCCCCGCGTTTGTCGTGCCGTACCGCTAGCGCCGACTTTTTACATCACGCTCGGACACTCGAATGGCGTTGAACACAGGCCTCAAGCTGACTTCGGCTGGCGGTTTGTATGGCGATGAGCAATTCGTGACTGACAGCCGACAGGCTAAAGCGCCGTTGCAGTTCATGCCGAATGTGCAGCAGCAGATACGCGGTGGCTTCGGCATCGGCCATGGCGCGATGGTAACGTCCGGTAGGCGGCAGGCGAAGTGTATGCACAAGGGTGCCCAGCTTGTGATTGGGTGCTTCAGGAAACAGACGCCGAGCCAGAAGCATGGAGCAGGCAAATTGTTGCTTGCGCCTCCCCCCACCGATCCGACTTGACTCCGCCTCCCAGAATTTGCTGTCGAAAGCAGCGTTGTGCGCAACCATGGGGCGGCATCCGACAAATTCCACGGCTTCACGCATCACGGCCTCCACCTTGGGTGCCTTGCGGACCATCTCGTTGGTAATGCGGGTCAATGCTTGTATGTCACTGGGAATAGAGACACCCGGGTTCATCAAGCTCTGGAAGCGATCAACGATCTTGTCACCGTCAATGATGACAATCGCGATTTCTGTCGGCCGCGCCCCTTGGGCCGGTGACAAACCGGTCGTCTCAAAATCCATGACGGCGTGGATACTCATGTGAAGACTTCAGGCGCGATCAGGCAAAAAAATCCCAACCGGCAAGGTTGGGTTTAATGTGATTTGGTGGAGAGGATGAGGATCGAACTCACGACCTCCGCATTGCGAACGCGGCGCTCTCCCAGCTGAGCTACCCCCCCACATCGGGCGCGGATTATAGCAAAAACCCGCTAGCGATAGCGTGGCGCGGAAAGCCAGAAAACCGGTCGCTACAGCTCGACCGGCACCGGCACGGCGCGCCAGATATCGCGGCAGTACTCTGCAATGGTGCGATCGGACGAAAACTTGCCCATGCGGGCAACATTAAGGATGGACATCCGCGTCCAGCGGCGGGGATCGCGATAGGCAGCGCTTACCGACTCCTGACTGGCGATGTAAGCCGCGTAGTCCGCCAGCAACAGATAGCTGTCCTGCCAGAGGAGGTGATCGATCAGCGGCTTGAACAGGGCACGGTCGCCGTGGGAGAAGTGACCAGCGGAAATGAGATCGATAGCGCATTTCAGTTCCTGATTGCCATTGTAGATATCCTGAGGCTGGTAGCCGTTGGCAAGTTTGCGCGACACATCCTCCGCTGTAAGGCCGAAGAGAAAGAAGTTGTCGGCGCCGACTTCTTCGCGGATTTCGACGTTGGCACCGTCGAGGGTGCCGATGGTCAGCGCGCCATTCATCGAGAATTTCATGTTACCGGTGCCTGAAGCCTCCTTGCCGGCAGTTGATATTTGCTGCGATAGATCAGCGGCGGGATAGACGAATTGCCCGAGCTTGACGCTGAAGTTGGGGAGGAAGACCACCTTGAGGCGGCCGGCAACATCGGGGTCGCTATTGACCACTTCGCCGACAGCATTGATCAGGCGAATCATCAATTTGGCCATGTAATAGCCGGGCGCGGCCTTACCGCCGAAAATAAAGGTACGCGGGACGATATCGACCTTGGGATTGGTCTTGATGCGGTTGTAGAGCGTAACGATGTGTAGCACGTTAAGGTGCTGCCGCTTGTATTCGTGAATGCGTTTGGCCTGCACATCGAACAGACTGGCGGGATCAATGGTAACGCCGCATTTCTGCTTGATGATTGCGGCAAGCACCTCTTTTCGATCACGCTTGACCTGTTGCCATTGCGCCTGAAAAGCTTCGTCGTCAGCGCGACTTTCGATCGCCTTCAGGCGTGAAAGATCGAGTTCCCAGCCGCTGCCAACGACTTTTGTCAGCAGTTCGGACAGGCCCGGGTTGCTGAGCATCATGAAACGGCGTGGCGTGACGCCATTGGTCTTGTTCTGGAATTTGGCTGGCCACAGATCATGGAAATCGCCGAGCACGGTCTCCTTGAGTAGACGGCTATGCAATTCGGCGACGCCGTTGATGGCGAAGCTGCCAACACAGGCCAGGTGCGCCATGCGAATGTAGCGGGGCTCGGTCTCGTCGACGATCGACATGCGGCTAACCCGGTCGGGATCGAAGGGAAAGCGCATGCGCACTTCGTCGAGATGGCGGGAGTTGATTTCGTAGATGATTTCGAGATGGCGTGGCAGCACGCTCTGGAACAAAGGCACGGACCACTTCTCCAGGGCTTCGGGCAACAAGGTGTGATTGGTGTAGGCAAAGGTGCGCGTGGTGACGCCCCATGCGGTGTCCCACTCCATATGATTCTCGTCGACCAGCAGACGCATGAGTTCAGCTACGGCAATAGCCGGGTGCGTATCGTTGAGTTGCACCGAGTATTTTTCGTGGAAGCGTTCAAGCGGCAGGTTGGTCGTGTTCATGACCCGTATCATGTCCTGCAGCGAGCAGGTCACAAAGAAATGTTGCTGCAACAAGCGCAGGCGCTTGCCGATCTCGGGTTCATCGTTGGGGTAAAGCACCTTGCTGATTGTTTCCGAGCGGACTTCGCGCATTACCGCGCCGTAATAGTCGCCGCGGTTGAAGGCGTGAAAATCGAAGGCCTCGGACGCCTCGGCACTCCACAGGCGCAGCAGATTTACTGTATGCACGCCATGACCAAGGATGGGGGTGTCGATAGCGACGCCGCGGAATATCTCGCTTGGTAGCCAGCGTGTGTGAAGACGACCCTTGTCGTCGGTAAATTTCTCGGTATGCCCACCGTTTTTGACGTCGTAGGCGATATGCGGCCGCCGTACTTCCCACGGGTTGCCGAAGCGCAGCCAGGTATCGGTGGCCTCGACCTGGTCACCATCGCGAATAAGCTGGTTGAAAATACCAAACTCATAGCGGATACCGTAGCTGACGGCCGGAATTTGCAAGGTGGCAAGTGAATCCATGAAGCAGGCGGCAAGACGGCCCAGGCCACCGTTGCCCAGACCAGGTTCTTCTTCATGGGTTATCAGGGTTTCAATATCGACGCCCAGGCTGGCCAGTGCTTTGCGCGCGGCTTCCTTGATGCCAAGGTTGAGCATGTTGTTGTCCATGAACGGACCAGGCAGATATTCGGCGGAGAGGTAGCACACCGTGCGCGGATTGGTTTGCTGATAGGTGCGCACCGTGTTCACCCAGCGCAGCAGCAGACGATCGCGGATCGTGTAGGCCAGCGCCTTGTATTGGTCATCGATCGCGGCCACTTCAAGAAAGCGGCCCTGAACGTAAAAAAGGTTATCCAGGAAGGCCCGGCGGATCGATTCCTCGCTCAGGCCGGTGCGAGTGCTCTCGTCGCCCACGTCGAACTTGTCTTCGGCCATTTTTCCATTGATCGGACGTTGTTTTTCGGCCATGTTGGCTCCCCATTTCTGTTCAAAATCGTTCGCCATGCGGCGGAGGCTATTCTGGCGCATTCCATCGCCAGGTGAAAGACCGGAAAAGGCGGGGAATGCGACGCGTGTTAGTTGTCGAAGCCGGAGGCGGCGCGACGCAGACGGTCAAGCATTGGCTGCCACGCCGTTGTTGGCGGCGGCGCCTGCACGACGATGCGGGCGCAGCCCAGCACGTCAAGTTCGCGCAAGCTGGCGTAAATCTCGCGGGCAAAAGATTCGGGATCGCTCGGCACAAGCTTCCATGTAATCAATTCGTTGCCAAGGGGCTGCGCCATGGTCGCGAGAAAAGCCGTTCGCTCGCGGGAAACCATGGCCTGGCGTACCGCGAAAATAAGTCCATCCGAGGTAACGAGTTGAAGCGGAGTGCGGGGTGCGTAATGTGACTCAAGCGAGCCGGAAACGCGCGGTGCGGTCACGCCGGCGAGCACCAGTTCAGCGCCGATCACCGCGCCGATGGCGGCGGCACTGATCATGCCGGGGCGAAGGATGGCTGGCCGTTCGCCCGACAGGTCGAGAATGGTCGATTCGATGCCGACCTGACAGGGACCGCCATCGATAATCATGGCGACCGCGTCGCCAAGTTCGTCGCGCACATGCGCGGCCGTAGTCGGGCTGATGTGGCCGAAACGGTTGGCGGAGGGAGCGGCCAAACCGCCGCCAGCGCCGCCAAATTCGCGCAGCAGTTCCAGCGCCAGCGGATGTTTGGGCACGCGCAGGCCGATGGTGTCCTGACCACCGGTAATTGCGTCGCAAACGTCGGGTTGCCGCTTGAGCACCAGGGTCAGCGGCCCAGGCCAGAATGCCGCCGCGAGTTTGCGCGCAGCAGCGGGAATGTCCTTGGCCCAACGGTCGAGATGCGCGGCTTCGGCCAGGTGCACTATCAGAGGATGATCCTGCGGACGTCCCTTGGCGGTAAAGATTTTCGCCACGGCTGTCGAATTGGCGGCATCGGCACCGAGACCATAAACCGTCTCGGTCGGAAAGGCGACGAGTTCGCCCCTACGTAGCAATGCGGCCGCACGCTCGATAATTTCGGCTGCGGCCGGGTCGATCACGGCAGGTCGGTCAATGTTTTGGCCAGCACTTTCTCGGTCTGCACACGACGGAAGTCAGAAAGTTTTTTCGCCAGCGTCGGGTCGTTAAGCGCAAGCATGGCGATGGCAAACAAGGCGGCGTTGGTCGCGCCAGCCTCGCCGATGGCGAAGGTGGCAACGGGAATGCCCGCCGGCATCTGCACCATTGCCAGCAGGGAATCGAGGCCTTGCAGGTGCTTCGAGGGCATTGGCACCGCCAGCACCGGTAGTTCGCTTTTAGCGGCAAGAACGCCGGCAAGATGGGCGGCACCGCCGGCGGCGCCGATCAGCACCTTCAGGCCGCGTCCGGCGGCACTGCTGGCGTAGTCGAGCGCCTGGTCGGGCGTGCGGTGGGCGGAAAGCACCTTGGCTTCGTAAGGTACGTCGAATTGTTTGAGCGTCGTGGCAGCGCTGCGAAGCAGTGGCCAGTCGCTATCAGAGCCCATGACGATGCCAACGAGAGCATTGCTCATATTAGTGTCCTCTCTGCCGCCTCAATGGTATTGGTCAGCAGCATGGTAATGGTCATCGGCCCGACACCGCCGGGCACGGGGGTGATAAGCCCGGCGACGGTCTTCGCCGATTCGAAGTCAACATCGCCGCAGAGCTTTCCAGCATTCGGCCCCGATAGCTGGCGGTTGATGCCGACGTCGATTACCGTCGCACCGGGCTTGATCATGTCGCCGGTGATCATCTTTGCGCGACCGACGGCGGCGACCAGAATGTCGGCGCGGCGGGTATGAAAGGCGAGGTCTCGCGACTGCGAGTGGCAGACCGTAACCGTGCAGCTCTGCGCCAGCAACAGCATGGCCATCGGCTTGCCGACGATGTTGCTGCGACCGACGATGACAGCCTCGGCGCCCTTGAGCGGCACATGGCCAGCTTCAAGCATTTTCATTACGCCATAGGGCGTGCAGGGAATGAAACGCGGGTTGCCCTGCATCAGCGCACCAACATTTTGCGCGTGGAAGCCATCGACGTCTTTCTCTGGTGCGATAGCCTCAAGCACGGCTTCAGAGTCGAAATGTTTGGGCAGCGGCAGTTGCACCAGAATGCCATGCACGGCCGGGTCGGCATTGAGTTCGGCGATACGGGCAAAGACCACGGCCGGATTGACGTCGGGCGCGTACACATCCTTGATCGAGCGCATGCCGACTTTTTCGCATCCGGCGACTTTATTTCGCACATAAACCGCCGAAGCAGGGTCTTCGCCGACAAGGATCACGGCAAGACAGGGGTGAACACCCTGCGCTGCCAGCGCGGCGGCACGCTCGGCGAGTTCGGTGCGAAGATGCGCGGAAAGGGCGTTGCCGTCGAGAATGCTTGCCGTCATGCGGTTTCAAGCTCCTTCTTGTGTGAGGTCGCCGTATCGGTCGCTTTTTCTGCTTCCCTGCCGGCTTCAAATGCCTTGCGGTTGGCCTCGACCATGTGCGGCTTCCTCGCGCCGAAACGTTTGAGGATTGAGTCCAGCAGCACCTCGGCGGGGAATGGCAGATGGTCAGCCATGGCCCCGAGCATCACGGTGTTGCCAAGACGCACGTCGCCGAGTTCGAGTGCAATGGCCATCGCGTCGAAGGCATGGACCCGGTAGTCGCGGGCGCGAATCTCGGCCAGCGGATCGTCGGGATAATCGTAGAGGCCAAGATCGACCACCGGTGGCACAAGACGCGCGGTATTCATCAGCACCAGGCCACCGGGTCTGAGGTAGTGGCACCAGCGCAACGATTCGGCCGATTCGAAACCAACCAGCAGGTCGGCCGTGCCAGCCATGATCTGCGGCGACAGCACCTTGGAACCGAAGCGCAGATGCGACGACACCACGCCGCCACGCTGGGCCATGCCGGCGACTTCGGTTTTCTTGGCGTCGTGACCGAGGGCGATGGCGGCTTCGGCGAGGATTTCGGTGGCGGTCATCACGCCCTGGCCACCGATGCCGACGACGAGAATATTGGTAATGTTCTGGTCAGACATGGCGGTCTTTCAATGACGTACCAAGCGCATCGGCTTGGTGAGGTCTGCGTGGACAATGGCATCGGGCGCACAGGGCTGCACACAAAGGCCGCAACCGGTGCAAACGGTCGTCTCGATTCTGACGAACTGGAGTTCGACTTCCTTGCCGGATGGCTTGACGGCCTTCTCGCGGCGCGTGACGTGGATCGCCGGACAGCCGACATCGACGCAGTTGCCGCAGCCCGTACACTTGTCGTCAAGCACCTCGTAGGGCTTCTGCTTCTTGTAATCGTCGACCAGTACGCAAGGCTGATCGGTAATGATCACCGACACCGATGGAATCTTGATTTCGTCACGAATGGTCTTGAACAACACCGGCAACTGGTAGGGATCGACGACGTGAATGCGTTCCTTCTTCACGCCGAGCGATTCGACCAGTTTGGCAAAATCGACGCGCGGTGCATCCGCGCCGTGAATGTCGCGGCCGGTGCCCGGATTGGGCTGACCGCCCGTCATGCCGACCGCGCGGTTATCGAGCAGCAGCACGGTGACATTGCCGCCGTTGTACACAATATCGAGCAGGCCCTGCATGCCCATGTGGAGAAAGGTCGAGTCGCCGATCACGGCAACGATGCGCTTGTCCTTGTCGGATTCGCCGCGACCCTTATCGAGGCCGAGCGCGATACCCATCGAGGCGCCCATCGAGATCGTTGTATCAAGCGCATTCCACGGGTGGCCGGCGCCTAGCGTGTAGCAACCGATGTCGCCAGCGATAGTGATATTTTTTATCTGTGCCAGCGTGTAATAAACACCGAGATGCGGACAGGCGACGCACATTGTCGGCGGGCGGGGAAAGACTTGCGCCGGTGCCGCAATGCTTTCAGGCACGGGGTCACCGAGCAGCCTGGCAATCGCGGGCTTCAGCACGTTGGGAGCGAGTTCACCCTGGCGCGGCAGAATCTCTTTGCCTATACAGGCAATGCCGGCAGCCTTGAGTTCGCTCTCGACCAGTGGCTCGACTTCCTCGACCACCACCAGTTTTTCGACAGTCGCGGCAAAGGCGCGAATCTTTTCCAGCGGGATCGGGCAGGAGAAACCGAGCTTCAGCACCGGTGCATCGGGAAAGGATTCGCGGACATGCATCCAGGCCGGGCCCGAGGCGACGAAACCAACGCGCTTGTCTAGCCCGCCATCGATCAGGTTGAGCGAAGAAGCTTCCGACTCGGCTCGCAGCACCTTGTCACGCTCGAACATCAGGGGGATGCGCTTGCCAGCGCCGGCCGGCGTCATCACCCAACGTGCCGGCTCCTTCTTGAAGCCGGCCGCCGCATGCGCCACCCGCTCACCGACGGTAACCAGCGCCTTGACGTGATTGATGCGCGTCGTCATGCGCAGGATCACCGGCACCTGGAACTTCTCGGAAAAATCGAAGCCGAGCTTGGTCATCTCATAGGCTTCTTGCGAATCGGCCGGCTCCAATACCGGCAGGTGGGCGAAACGACCCCAGTAACGCGAGTCCTGTTCGTTTTGCGACGAAGACAGGCCCACATCGTCGGCGATGGCGATCACCAGACCGCCGACCACGCCGGTCAGCGTCAAGGTCATCAGCGCATCCGAGGCAACGTTCATGCCGACATGCTTCATGCAGCAAAACGAACGCGAACCGGCAAAGGCAGCGCCGATAGCCACCTCCAGCGACACCTTCTCGTTCACCGACCACTCGGAATAGATGTCCGGATAGGTCGAGATCACCTCAAGCATTTCGGTGGAAGGCGTGCCGGGATAGGCGGCAGCTACACGGCAACCGGATTCCCATACGGCGCGGGCGACAGCTTCATTACCGGAAAGCAAAAGCCGGCTATTCGCCGGCGGGATCATTATTGCTGCCATCTTGGACTCGCTATAGAGATTTGAGATGTTGGTCGGGGCGAGAGGATTCGAACCTCCGACTCCTGCGTCCCGAACGCAGTACTCTACCAGGCTGAGCTACGCCCCGAGCGACCAACGGGAAAACGAACAACAGTCTTGCGAACTAATGGCGGTCAGGAATCCCGCACTACCGCAAAGGCCGACAATTCTATCAGAGCATCCTTGAAAACAGAAGAGGGAAGACCAGAAAGGGCGGCTACCGCGCGGCGCGCTTCTTCTTCTGCATGCCGCTTGGTTGCTCCGAGGGCATCGGAAGCCAAAACTGCCGCCAGGACGGCGGCAAATTCTTCGCGCCCGCCTTGCTCGATGGCATGGCGCACTCGGGCGGCGTCTTCCCAGCTGCCGTGCTGCATGACGTGGAGCAGCGGCAGGGTCGGCTTGCCTTCGGCCAGATCATCGCCCAGGTGCTTTCCGGTATGCGCTTCGTCGCCGGAATAATCGAGGACGTCGTCGATCAGCTGGAAGGCGGTGCCGAGATGCATGCCATAGCGCGCCAGACCGTCTTCGATCTCCGGCGCAACGCCGCCCAGCACGCCGCCCAAACGACTTGCCGCCTCGAACAACTTGGCCGTCTTGAATCGAATTACCCTCAGGTAGTCTTCGACACTCGTATCGGCATTGTGGCAATTCAGGAGTTGCAGAACCTCACCCTCGGCGATGACGTTGGTCGCGTCAGCCAGTATCTGCATGACACGCATGTTGCCGACCGAAACCATCATCTGAAAGGCGCGGGAATAGAGAAAATCGCCGACCAGCACGCTTGCGGCATTGCCAAAAAGTGCGTTGGCAGTGTCGCGTCCGCGCCGCAGCGCCGATTCGTCGACCACATCGTCGTGGAGGAGCGTGGCCGTATGGATAAACTCGACGACGGCGGCCAGTTCGTGGTGACTATTGCCGCCACGATAACCCGCGGCCCCCGCCGACAGTAGCAGCAGCGCCGGACGCAGACGCTTGCCCCCTGCCGCAACTATGTACTCGGCAACCTGCCGCACCAGAACCACGTCGGAATGCAGTCGGGCGCGAATAACCGCGTCCACTGCAAGCATGTCTTCGGCGATGGAAGGAGGAAACGGCGACCGTGTCACGGCAAGCTCGATGAAAAGGAGGGCATGGTAGGCGGGCCGGGCACGGGCGTCAAGCAAGAGCCGCTTCACCGATATAATCGGAGACAGAAGGAGTATCCCGCCCCGCATGCAGCTTTTCGCTCTCGGCATCAACCACCACACGGCACCGCTTGCCATGCGCGAGCAGTTGGCGTTCGACCCGGTGCGCCTGCAACAAGCGTTGCACGACCTGTTGCGCGCCAGGCCGGTGCGCGAAGCGGCGATCCTATCGACCTGCAATCGCACCGAGCTGTACTGCGCCGCCGAGCAGGCCGACGCGGCCGCGCACTGGCTGGCCGATTATCACTCACTGCCGCAGTCGAAGGTCGAGCCCTACCTCTACACCCACCCCCAGCGCGACGCCGTCCGCCACATGTTTCGCGTCGCCTCGGGGCTCGATTCGATGGTGCTGGGCGAGCCGCAGATTCTCGGCCAGATGAAGCAGGCGGCACGCGCCGCAGAAGAAGCCGGCACCCTCGGCACGCTGCTGTCCAAGTTGTTCCAGCGCACCTTTGCCGTGGCCAAGGAAGTGCGTTCGACCACGGCCATCGGCGCCAACATCGTCTCGATGGCCGCCGCAGCGGTGCATCTGTCGGCGCGCATCTTCGAGAGCGTTGGCAGCCAAAAGGTGCTGTTCATCGGCGCAGGTGAAATGGTCGAACTGTGCGCCGCGCACTTTGCCGGCGAAAAGCCGCGGCGGCTAACCGTCGCCAACCGCACCCTCGAACGCGCCGAAGTGCTCGCCGAGCGTTTCGGTGGCGATGCCATGCGGCTGGACGAAGTGCCAGAGCGGCTGGCCGAATACGACATCGTTGTGTCCTGCACGGCCAGCCCGCTGCCCATCGTCGGCCTCGGCATGGTCGAGCGCGCGCTGAAGGCACGCCGCCATCGGCCGATGGTGATGGTCGATCTCGCCGTGCCACGTGACATCGAGGCCGAGGTGGGCAAGCTCGACGACATTTTTCTTTACACTCTCGATGACCTCGGCCAGATCGTCGAGCAGGGCATGGAATCGCGCCAGGCCGCCGTGGTCGAGGCCGAAGCCATCATCGACGACCGCGTGCAGAATTTCCTGCACTGGATGGACACGCGCGAAGTGGTGCCGACCATCCGCGCCCTGCGCGATGCCGCCGAACGCACGCGCCGCCACGAGGTCGATCACGCCCTCAAGATGATTCGCCGGGGCGACGATCCCGCCGCCGTACTCGAAGCCCTGTCCCACGGGCTGACCAACAAACTGGTGCATCCGCCAACACACGCGCTCAACCAGGCCGAGGGCGCCGAGCGCGCCGAGGTGGCGGAACTGATCTCCCGTATCTACCGGCTGCATTCCGACAATTAGCTTTTCTTTCGCCACGGCCGCCACCGTTTGGGCGTGCGGTGACGGCCGTTGCTTTGCCATTGCCATTTTTCATCGTTCATCATCATGAAAACCAGTATCCGCGCCAAGCTCGAACAACTCGCCGCCCGACTCGCCGAGGTCGACGGCCTGCTCGCCGAAGAAAAGGCGACGCGCGACATGAACCAGTTCCGCAAGCTCTCGCGCGAGCGCGCCGAGATCGAGCCGGTGGTAGCGCTCTATCGCCAGTTCCTCCAGGCCGAGGCCGACCTCGCCGAGGCCAAGGGATGGCTCGCCGATCCCGACATGAAGGACATGGCGCAGGACGAAATCGCCGCCGCGCAGGCCCGGCTGCCGGAGATTGAGCTGGAGTTGCAGAAGCAACTGCTGCCGCGCGACCCCAACGACGACAAGAACATCTTCCTCGAAATCCGCGCCGGCACTGGTGGCGACGAATCGGCGCTATTCGCCGGCGATCTCTTTCGCATGTACTCGCGTTATGCCGAGCGGCAGGACTGGAAGGTCGAGGTGGTGTCGCGCAGCGAGTCCGACCTCGGTGGCTACCGCGAGGTGATCTGTCGTATCGAAGGCATCGGCGCCTATTCCAGACTCAAGTTCGAGTCGGGTGGCCATCGCGTCCAGCGGGTACCGGAAACCGAGGCGCAGGGGCGCATCCACACCTCGGCCTGTACCGTGGCCGTGATGCCAGAGGCCGACGAACTGGCCGCCATCGACATCAACCCGGCCGAACTGCGCATCGATACCTTTCGAGCTTCGGGGGCCGGCGGCCAGCACATCAACAAAACCGACTCCGCCGTGCGCATCACCCACCTGCCCAGCGGCCTGGTGGTTGAATGCCAGGACGATCGCTCGCAGCACCGCAACAAGGCGCAGGCGCTGGCAGTGTTGGCGGCGCGGCTGGCCGACATGCAGGAGCGCGAACAGGCGCAAAAAATCGCCTCGACGCGCAAATCGCTGATCGGTAGCGGCGACCGCTCCGAACGCATCCGCACCTACAATTTTCCGCAGGGCCGCATCACCGACCACCGCATCAATCTCACCCTCTACAAACTCGGCGCGGTGATGGACGGCGAACTCGACGAATTGATCGCCGCACTGACGGCAGAGCATCAGGCCGATCTGCTCGCCGCCCTGTCCGAATCCCTGTCCGAATTCTTTTGACCGCCGTCCAGCACGCCTTGTCCGCAGCGCGGCAAACCATTCCGCTGCCTGAGGCACGACTGTTGCTGCGTCATGTGCTGGGTGTCGGCGCCGTCTGGCTGGAGGCGCATCGCGACGATGCGCTGGCGCGTAACGACGCCGAGGCCTTCGCCGCGCTGGTCGAGCGCAGGGCCTGCGGCGAGCCAGTGGCTTATCTGCTCGGCTTCCGCGAATTTTATGGCCGTGAATTTTCAGTAACGCCCGCCGTGCTGATCCCGCGCCCCGAGACCGAACTGCTGGTTGAACTAGCGCGCCAAAAAGTCGGCGGTAGCGGTACGGCACGACTGCTGGATATCGGCACCGGCAGCGGTTGCGTGGCCATCACACTGGCGCTTGAACTGCCGGGCGTCAGCGTTGTCGCCGTCGATATTGCCGCCGACGCACTGGCCGTGGCGCGCGCCAACGCCTGCCTGCTTGATGCCACGGTTACCTTTAGGGAAAGCGACTGGTTCGCCGCCCTGGCCGGACAGCGCTTTGACTGCATCGTCAGCAATCCGCCCTACATCGCCGAAGGCGATCCGCACCTGGCGGAAGGCGATCTTCGCTTTGAACCGCCGCATGCCCTGCATTGCGGCCCACATGACACAAGCGGCCTCGATGCCATCCGCCACATCGTTGCCGCCGCGCCAGCCCATCTCGACTCCGGGGGTTGGCTTTTGTTCGAGCACGGCTATGACCAAGCCGAGGCCGTCGCCGCCCTGTTGGCGGCGGCCGGGTTCGACGACATCGAGCAGCACCGCGACCTCGCCGGCATCGTCCGCGTGTCCGGCGGCCGCCTGCCGGGTGCTGTGCGAGGGATTACTCGGAAATCTTCCCGCCCTTGATCGTTACGGTGCCATTTCCCTTGACGGTATACTTGCTGCCGCTCATGTCGATCACGCATCCAGCCTTGACCTTGCCGGACTGCGTTGTGCTTCCGCTGATGGAAGTGACGGTGGTTCCGCCACCACAGGACAGGCGATAGTCATATTTCTTGCTATCCTTGTTGATCAAATCGCCCGCCCATGCGGGAACTGTCATCACTGCGACCGCAACGCTCAGTAATAGCTTGCTCTTCATATCTTTCTCCTCGGTATTTGCCGCGAATCCGGCGGCTGGTTCCCTAAATGTATCATTCGGCGTGAGCCGGTGCCCCATTCCCGTGGGCCTGACAATCAACTTGGAAAGCGATTCCCATGACCGAACAGTTTTTTGAAATGCTCTGGGACTGCGAGCAATGCGCGACGCGCGGCCTGCTGGCGAAGTCGCAGCGCCACTGTCCCGCCTGCGGTTCGGCCCAAAACCCCGAGAAACGTTATTTTCCGGAACCCGGCAAGGAAATCGAAGTAGCTGGCCATCGGTACACTGGCGCCGACTGGCTCTGCGCCTACTGCCAATCGCCGAACGGTGCCAGTGCCTCGTTCTGCGGTAATTGTGGCGGCCCCAAGGATGGCACGAAGGAGGTGGCACGGGTGGTCGACAAGGCAGACGAACCGCCAATATTGGCCCCGACATCCGTCACCCCACCCTCGGGCCGGCGCGGCTGGGGCCGGATGGTGGCGGCCATTGCGGCCCTGGTGGCAATCGTCGTCGGCTATAGCCTCTTCAGCAAGCACGACGAGACGGCGACTGTCGTGAGCCGGAGTTGGGTACGCACAATCGATGTTGAGCGGTTTGCCGCGGTCAGCGAATCCGCCTGGTGCGACGCGCTTCCGGCCGGAGCCTACGATGTGACGCGATTCAGTCAGCAGCGTGGCACGCGCCAGGTGGAAGCCGGCCAGGAGTGCAAGGATAAGCGTATCGACAAGGGCGACGGTACCTTCGTCCGGGAGAATGAATGCACGCCCCGCTTTAAGGACGTGCCGGTTTTCGACATGAAGTGCAATTTCCACGTCGACCGTTGGCAGGTGCAGCGGACCGAAAAAGCGGCAGGAGACGCGGCGGCCACGCCAACCTGGCCAATGCCGCAACTGGCGACTACCGGCTTTCTTCGCGGCCTCGGACAAGAGCGTGCCGGGCCACGACACGAGACATATACAGTGAATCTTGCCGCGAAGGAGGGAAAGCAGTGGCGTTGCGATGTGCTGCCGGCGGTATGGGCCGCCCTGAAGGAACAGCAGAATGTCCGCCTCGAGGTCCGCGGCACGGGCGGTGCAGTGTGCGATTCGCTTGGCCGATAAGTGCCCGCGGGCCGCTATCCTTTTTTCGTGGGGCGAGCGAGCAAGGGGTGAGCAATTCCGAGCAAAGCTTGACGAAGGCAAGCCATAGTCGCTAAACTAATTCTTGACAAATTAAATCAACTATTCGGAGATACACCTTATGGACGTCCAGGAAAGAATTCGTGAAATCGTGAGCGGCAACCCCGTGGTGCTGTTCATGAAGGGTACGCCGCAGTTTCCACAATGCGGTTTTTCGTCGCGCGCGGTGCAGATTCTCAAGTCCTGCGGCGTCGATAATTTCGCCACCGTCAATGTACTGGCCGACGACGAAATCCGCCAGGGCATCAAGGATTTCGCCAACTGGCCGACCATCCCGCAACTGTTCATCAACAGTGAATTCATCGGCGGCAGCGACATCATGATGGAAATGCACCAGGCCGGCGAGTTGCAAGAGAAGCTGGCGGGCATTGCCAAGCCAGCGAAATAACGCGGGTGGCGCCGCTCAGCCGCGCGGCGCCGTGGCCCAGACCGCCAGGCCTTGGGCGTCGAGGTCGAGATCGAGCTTCTGCAGGGCAAGAATTTCACTGTCCGGCAGCGTCACGCCATGGTTCCGGGCCTCGTGCAGGAGATAGTCGGCAAGGGCGGCGCGAATGGCCGGGACCGGGTCGGTCGGGTTGGCCTCGGCGCAGATTGCCTTGGTCGCCGCGATGGCGTTGCGCGTGATCCGCACACATTCATCCATGCGCCGCAGCATCTCTATCGCCAGCGACCGCGGCGGCGCCAGGCGGCTGTAGTGCGTCAGGTAGACGGCTTCCGGTTGCAGCGCCAGCATGCGCTCGACTGAGTCGCGCATATCGACCGGATCGAACTGGATCGGAGTGGTGGAGGGAAACAGGAAGGGCCGGCCGGCGACATCGAATTCGCGATAACTGATGCCGAAGGTGTCGCCCGTAAAGATGCCGTTGGCGGCGCGGTCGTGGATGAAAATGTGGTGTTTGGCGTGGCCGGGGCAGTCGTAGCAGGCCAATTCGCGGCGACCAAGTTTGACACTCATGCCATCGATAGTTTCGACGACGCGCTCCGCCGCGACCGGCAGCAGTTCGCCGTAGAGCTGGCGGGCGGTGTCGCGGCCATAGACTTCCTCGGTGGCGGCCATCAACCTGGCGGGATCGATCATGTGGCGAGCGCCGCGGGGATGCACCACCAGTTTCGCGTTGGGAAAGGCGCGCATCATCGCGCCAGCGCCGCCGGCGTGGTCGAGGTGGATGTGGGTGAGGATGACGTAATCGACGGCCTCCGGGGCCAGCCCGAGCGCCGCCAGCGCTGCCTGTGCCTGCGGCAGGCTGGCATTGCTGCCGGTGTCGATGAAGGCGGCGCGGCCGTCATCGACGATCAAATGAATGGCGGCCAGCAGGTGGCGGACAACGCCGGCGTCGAAGGCGTGAATGCCATTGTGGTAGTCGGTCAGGTGCATGGTGGCGCCTTTTTCTTCCTAGCCCCGCAACTCGGCCAGTAGCCTGGCAATCATTCGCTTTACTTGGCCGAGATAGCTGGCGCCGAAGAGGTTGTAGTGGTTGAGGATGTGATACAGGTTGTAGAGCGTCTTGCGGGTTTCGTAGCCGGCGGCCAGCGGCCAGGCTTCGCGGTAGGCGGCCTGGAATGAATCGGGAAAGCCGCCAAAAAGTTCAGACATTGCCAGGTCGGCTTCGCGGTCGCCGTAATAGCAGGCGGGATCGAAGATGACCGGCGTGCCATCGGGCAACTGGCCGGCGTTACCGCCCCAGAGGTCACCGTGCAGCAGCGAGGGCGGGGGATGCCCGGCAACGAAGAATGCCGCGAGTTTTTCGGCGAGTTCCTCGCCCTGTTCCAGCAGCTTGCGCTCGGCGCCGCCGCTGTTGATACGCGCCAGGCGCAATTGCGGCCGCAGGCGACGCTCGGCGAAGAAGCGCGGCCAGCTATTCATCCAGCCATTTTCCTGGGGGCCAAGACCGATGAAATTATCGCTTGGCCAGCCGAATTCTTCGGCGGAATGCCGGTGCAGTACCGCAAGCTGGCGACCGAGCGTGGCGCCGCTCGCCCGGTCGAGCGGATGCAGGTCGAGGTATTCAAGATCAAGAAAAACCGGGCTATCCGCCGTACCGCTACCGCCGACTTTTTGCACGGCGGGCACGCGAATTGCGCCTGTCTCGCGCAGGGCGTCCAGGCCGGCAACTTCGGCTTCGAAGCGTGGCAGCGCCGTTGCGTCGCCGGTTTTGGTGAATTGGCACGGGGCACCCCCCGTGCCAGCCATCGTACCCGCCATCAGATCGTGGCCAACCGTGCGTTGGCGAGCGACAGCCGCGTGGTCATGACATGCAGAAAGGATTGATAGAAATGCATGCGGGTGGCTTCCGAGGCGTGGCGCAGCGCCTGGCCGGCAATGGAAACGACGCGCGCCCGGGTCTGGGCGATGACGTCGGCGCCGCGCACATGGTGACCGCCGCCAACCACGGCCATTTCGCCGAACACCTCGCCGGTGGCGAGCAGGTTGAGCATGCGACCCTTCTTCATCACCTTGAGTTCACCGTCAAGCAAAAAGCAAAAACTGTCGCCGGGCTCGCCATCCTTCATCACCAGTGTTTCAGGCGCCACTTCGTCCCAGCGCGAGAAGCGCACGACCTCCCAGATTTCGACATCGGTGAATTCATTGAAAAAGGCGAGACCCCGCAGCGACTCGAATTTCTCGCTGTCCGGAAATTGATTGTGGCGCGAGGCGAGCTGCTTGTTGCGGAAGCTCTGCGCCAGATCGTGAGAAAAATCGGTCCAACTGGCGTAGCGGGCGTCGAGGTCTTTCTGCATGGCGCGGGAGACGATGGCGTCGAGGCCCGGCGGCAGGTCGGCGCGGAAGGTCGAGGGCGGTGGCGCGTCGGAGTTGCAGATTGCGTAGATCATGCCGAAATTGTTGGTGGCGATGAACGGCAGGCGGCCGGTGAGCATCTGGTAGAACACCACACCGAGCGAGTAAATGTCGGTTTGATGGTTCAGCGGCATCTCGCGCACCTGTTGCGGCGACATGTAGGCTGGTGAACCAACGCCCGACACCTGCGTACGGGAGTCGTCGCCGGTGTTCTGGATGGCCGCGCCGAAATCGGAAATCTTGATGTCGCCGCCGGTGTTGCCGGCATGGGCGAGCAGGATGTTGGCGGGCTTGATGTCGCGGTGGGTGATGCCCATGCGAAAAGCGTAGTCGAGCGCCCGCGTGCATTTGAAGATGATTTCCACCAGCCGCTCGATCGGCAGCAGGTTGTCGGCGCGGCAGAACTGTTCGAGAGTACCGCCCGGCACGTATTCCATGACAATATAACTTTGCTCGTCGCTGCCTTCGTCGGCCATCACAGCATCGTAAATCTGCACGATGTGGGGATGCATCAACTTGCCGGCGAGCGAGGCTTCGTTGATCAGCAGGTTGCGGTAGAGCTTGCCCTTCTCGCGATCCTTCAGTACATCGGCAAAGATCACCTTGACGGCGACATCGCGCTGGGCGAAGGCGTCGTG
This sequence comes from Sulfuritalea sp., assembly GCA_020048435.1. GTDB lineage: Bacteria > Pseudomonadota > Gammaproteobacteria > Burkholderiales > Rhodocyclaceae > Sulfurisoma. Next base: position 4,917 of record JAIFMO010000109.1, on the reverse strand, counting down.
ACCGAGATAGACCGTCGAGGTGGCGCCTTCGCCCAGTTTCTTGCTGATTTCGTACTTGCCGACTCGGTCGAGGGCCATGGTGGAATGGGCGTGCGCTTCAGGCGCCCGACGTCAGGCGCGTGTTGGCAAGATCGAGACGATCGACAAGGATGCGCAAAAAAGCCTGGTCGAAACGGTGGCGTGTCGCCGGCGACGCCTGCGCCAGTGTATCGGTCGCGATGGCGATGACCAGCCCTTCACCCAGCGCCGTGACGTCGGCCATGCGCGCGCCGCGGTCGGGGCTGAGGTACGCCATCTCGCCGAAGCATTCGCCGGAAGAGAGCACGTTGAGCAGTTTGCCCTGCTTGGTGATCTTGACTTCGCCCTCGGCCAGCACGCAGAAGTGATCGCCGTGCTCGCCTTCGTGCATCAGCAAATCACCCTGGCGCAGTCGCCGCCATTGGCTGAGGCGCAGCACCTCCCAGATTTCGACATCGGTGAAATTCCGGAAAAAACCCAGCGTGCGCAGCAGGTTGAACTTGTCCGAATCGCCAACGCGGGCATCGCGCAACTCGGCCATGTTCTCGTTGCGAAAGGCTTCGGCCAAGGCGAAGGAAAATTCATCCCAGGTCTGGTAACGCTTATCCGTCGATTTTTCCAGCGCTTTCATCACTACCGCGCCGAGGCAGGCCGGCAGATCCTGTCGCACCTGCGTCGGCGGGATCGGATCTTCGTGGGTGATCTGATAGACGAGGCTGTAATTGGTGCTGCCCTGGAAGGGCAATTGACCCGTGAGCAACTGGTAAAACATCACACCCAGCGAAAAAATGTCGGTCTGATGGTTGAGCGGCTGCTCCATCACCTGCTGCGGCGACATGTAGGCCGGCGAACCGATGCCGGAAATCTGCGTCTGGTCACTCGATACCGTCAACGCCGCGCCGAAATCGGAAATCTTGACGTCGGTGCTGGACTTGTCCTCGCTGCCGCGCAAGATATTGGCGGGCTTGAGGTCGCGATGAATCACGCCGAGGCGGTGGGCAAAATCGAGCGCACGCGAACACTTGAACACCATTTCGACCACGTCGGCCATGGGCAGCAGGGTGTCGGGTTTGGTGTAGGGTTCGAGCGTGCCGCCCGGCACATATTCCATGACGATGTAGCTGGGATCGGATTCAGCCGCCGCGTCGTAAATCTGGGCGATGTGCGGATGCACCAGCTTGCCGGCCAATGAGGCCTCGGTGATGAACAGCTTCTTGGCAATCCTGCCGTTTTCGCCGCCTGCAAAAGCAGAGGCGCTGACCGCCTTGATGGCAACATTGCGTTGGGCAAAGGGGTCGTGCGCCAGAAATACCGTGGAGGTGGCGCCTTCGCCCAGTTTGCCGAGGATTTCGTACTTGCCGAGGTGTTCCATCACAGAGCGGACCGCACGCGGGCGATGGCGGCGCGCACCTGGTTCGGCGCCGTGCCACCGATGTGGTCACGGGCGTCCAGCGAGCCCTCGATGGTGAGTACGGCGAATACATCGTCGTCGATCAGCGGCGAGAAGGCTTGCAGTTCGGCCAGCGGGAGATCAGCCAGATCGCAGCCTTTTTCTTCGGCGGCGCGGACGGCGCGGGCCACGGCTTCGTGGGCATCGCGGAAGGGCAGACCACGCTTGACCAGGTAGTCGGCGAGATCGGTGGCGGTGGCGAAGCCCTGCCGTAGCGCCGCCGCCATCGCTGCTGCCTTAACCCTGATTCCCGGCACCATTTCGATGAAGACGCGCAGCGTGTCAGTCAGGGTATCGGCAGTGTCGAACAGCGGCTCCTTGTCCTCCTGGTTGTCCTTGTTATAGGCCAGTGGCTGCCCCTTCATGAGAGTCAGCAGGCCCATCAGGTGGCCGAAGACGCGGCCGCTTTTGCCTCGCGCCAGTTCCGGCACGTCCGGGTTTTTCTTCTGCGGCATGATCGATGAACCGGTGGTGAAGCGGTCGGCCAGATCGATGAAGCCGAAGCGCGGACTCATCCAGAGGATCAGTTCTTCTGACAGGCGCGACAGATGCACCATGACCAGCGCTGCGGCGGCGGTGAATTCGATGGCGAAGTCGCGGTCGGACACGGCATCGAGCGAGTTTTCGCAGACGGCGTCGAAACCAAGTTCACGCGCCACGAATTCGCGGTCGATGGGAAAGGTGGTGCCGGCCAACGCGGCGGCGCCCAGCGGCAGGCGATTGACGCGGCGGCGGACATCGCTCATGCGTTCGCGGTCGCGGCGCATCATCTCGACGTAGGCCAGCAGGTGGTGACCGAAAGTAACCGGCTGCGCCACCTGCATGTGGGTGAAGCCGGGCAGCGGCGTGGCGGCATGGGTTTCGGCCACATCGAGCAGGGCGTGGATAAAATTGGCCAGCAGGCCATCGATGACATCGATGGTGTCGCGCAGCCACAGGCGGATGTCGGTGGCGACCTGGTCGTTGCGAGAGCGACCGGTGTGCAGGCGCTTGCCGGCGTCGCCCACCAGCACGGTAAGACGCTTTTCGATGTTGAGATGAACATCCTCGTCGTCGAGGTGCCAATTGAATTCGCCGCGCTCGATTTCGCCACGGATCTGGTTCATGCCGCGCTCGATGGCCGCCAGGTCGGCGGCGGCAATAATGTGCTGGCGCGCCAGCATCGTCGCGTGGGCAAGCGAGCCGCGTATATCCTGCATGGCCATGCGCTTGTCGAAGAACACCGAGGCGGTGAAGCGCTTGACCAGTTCCGAGACAGGTTCGTTGAAACGGCCGGACCAGGTTGACGTGGCAGCGGCGGCAGACTCTGACATAATGAAAATTCCGAAAATTCAGTGAGTTTCTAGGGTTTCGTGAACGAAAGTATACGGGAAAACATCCCCCGCTCCACGTCTCCGCCGCGGTTGCCCGATTGCTGCAATGTCGGCGTCTGGCTGCGCGTCCTGCTGGCGGTGAATGGCGGCAGCCTGCTGGTGGCTTTTGCCCGCAGTGCAAATGGTGACATTGGCGACTTTGGTGGCATTGCGCGCGAGGTTCTGAGCCAGTTTGTCGTCCAGGCGGCGCTGCTCGAACCCGTTGCCATGGGTAGTCTGCTCGTGCTCTGCGGCTTGAGATGGCTGCTAGCGCGCCTGGGCGACAAGGCGGGCGCGCTGCTCGTGCTCGGCAGCGTGCTCGGCGTGACGGTCTTTTTCCACCGGCTGTTCAGCCCCATGCTCGGCACCCCGTCATGGGTGGCGCAGTTGTGGGCGGCGCTGGCTGTTGCGCTGCTGCTCGGCTACTTCGACCTGCGCGCCCGCGCCCAGTCACCAGCGCTGACCGAAGCGCGCCTGCTGGCGCTGACGGCGCGCATTCGGCCGCACTTCCTTTTCAACACACTCAATGCGGTGCTCGGCGTCTTGCGTTCCGACCCCCGGCGCGCCGAGCGAGCGCTCGAAGAACTGTCCGACCTGTTCCGGGCACTGATGCGCGACAACCGCGAACTGGTGCCGCTGTCCGACGAACTGGCGCTGGCGCGGCAATATCTCGAACTCGAAAAGCTGCGACTGGGCGAACGACTGCAGGTGCGCTGGGAAATCGAATCCTGCCCGGCCGACGCCTTGATGCCGCCGCTCATGTTGCAGCCCCTGCTCGAAAACGCGGTCTATCACGGCATCGAGCCCGCCGCGCTGGCCGGCGAACTGGTCGTGAAAATGACCGGCAAGCCGGGCATTCATGGCAGTCGCGGCCACCGCGTGATCGAGATATCCAATCCCGTCGTCAGTGGCGGCGGACACCACGCCGGCAACCGCATGGCGCTGGCCAACATTCGCGAGCGGCTGATGCTGTACTACGATCTCGAAGCGCGACTCGACATCGTCGAAAGCGCCGACCGCTACACCGTCCGCATCGAATTGCCCGACCGGAAAAAGTGAGTGCATGCTACCGGTCAATGCTCAAGCCTAACGAGGATCTCCTGGATAGTGATCCGTCACCCGGTTCAGCCGAGGCAGGGCGGGGCGGCGATACCCGTTGCCTGTTCCGTAAAAACGCCACGAGACCAGATATCCTGCATTGGTACTGCCTCGATACCGGGTGCAATGGCAAATCGCCGAGTGCCGGGATAGACGACGGCGATGTGTTCGAGACCCAGATCATCCAGTGCGATGCGTAGCGAAGGCGTCATCTTGGGCGCATCGGTGCGCTTGCATTCCACGCCGAGCAACCGTCCGTTCTTGCGCAGCACGAGGTCGATTTCCGCTCCCTGATGGGTAGCCCAGAAATAGGCCTCATCGGGTTGCACGGCCGCCAGTATTTCCTCCAGCGCATAGCCCTCCCAGGAGGCGCCCAATTTGGGATGCATCTGCAATTCGCGTTCGTTACGAATAGCCAGCAACTGATGCAGCAAGCCAGCGTCGCGGATGTAGATTTTGGGCGCCTTGACCTGGCGCTTGCGAAGATTGGCGTACCAGGGCTGCAACTGGCGCACCATGAAGGCATCGGTCAGCAGGTCAAGGTAACGGCGCGTGGTGGATTCGCTGACGCCGAGGGCGCGGGCGGGCTCCGCCGCATTCCACGTCTGGCCGTGGTAATGCGCCAACATCGTCCAGAAACGCCACAAGGCTGTCGCTGGCACGCGCACGCCCCACTGCGGAAAATCCCGTTCCAGCAGGGTCTGGATGAAGTTCTTGCGCCACGCGGTGCTGTCGGCGTCGTTTGCCGCCAGGTAGGAGAGCGGAAAGCCGCCGCGTAGCCAGTGCGTTGTGCAGGGCGGATTACCCAGTTCGCCGAGATTGAAACCGCGTAGTTCCACGGTTTCCATGCGCCCGGCCAGAGTCTCGGACGATTGCCGCAACAAGTCGCCCGAGGCACTGCCGAGGATCAAGAATTGTGTCGTGGCTTGCCGACGATCCGCCAACACCCGCAGCACCGGAAACAGATCGGGCCGCCGTTGTACCTCGTCGATAACGACC
>JAIFMO010000178.1:16604-21385 GCA_020048435.1 Sulfuritalea sp. | reverse complement strand
GTAGTGGGAAACCCGGCGGGGGGACTTGGCTTGCCGCTCACGCAGGCTATGGCGCGTTGGCGGGATGGCGGCTGGCGTATCGAAGCCGGCACCGTTGCAGGAGAGGCGTTCTGGCTGCAGGCAGAAGCGGCAGACAATGCAGCCCTGGTGACGATGACCCTGGATGTGTTGCGAAAGCTCGACGATGGCCACTGAGGAACAGGCCGTCCTGTTCGATTGCGCTGGCGACCGTCTGGTTGGCGTCGCGACCTTGGCGCAAACCCCGGTCGAGACCGGGGTGTTATTGCTCGTTGGCGGCCGTCAGTATCGGGCCGGCAGCCACCGCCAATTGGTCTCTTTGGCGCGCCGTCTGGCCAGCGCCGACTTTTCCAGTTTTCGATTCGATTTTCGAGGCATGGGAGATAGCACCGGTCGCTGGCGGAGTTTCGAGTCGGTCGATGAGGATATCGATGCCGCCTTGACGGTTTTTCTGCGTCTTTGCCCCACCGTCAGGCGTGTCGTCTTGTGGGGCCTGTGCGACGCGGCGACGGCAGCCATCCTTTATGCGCAGCGCCGACGAGATAGCCGTATCGGCGGCTTATGCCTCGTCAACCCCTGGATGCGATCGGAGGTCGGACTGGCGCGTACTCAGGTTCGGTATTACTACCCCCGTCGCGTGACCGACCCTCAGTTCTGGCGCAAGTTGTTCAGCGGTGGGGTCAATCCTTTACGTACCGCCAAGGAGTACTGGCAGCAGTGGCGTTTGTCCCGCATATCCTCTGGCAAGGAGGGTTTTCAGCAGGTAGTCCAGACGGCCTTGCAGGAGACTGAGCAGCCTGTGTTGCTGCTGTTGAGCGGTAACGATCTGACGGCTAAAGAATTTGTTGACAGCCTTGGCGAGGTTTGGGCCAACATCCTGTCACGTCCGAATGTGTGCCGACATGACATCGAACAGGCTGACCATACCTTTTCGCGGCAGTCTTGGCAGCGGGAAGCAGAGGAGATGACATGCCAGTGGATCAAAAGAGCAAATGACCCAGTCGGCGTCATCCAGCAACCCGGTAATTAAATGAGAAAGATTTATCTGTATCTATTGATTTCGTCGTAGTCGTGCCGTAAATTCCTATATAACTTTGGTAGGGTGTGTGAAATATGATTTTGCAATATATCCGCAGAATCATTCACTCGTTCTGCCTCGACTGGGGTTCTGCCTCGACTGGGGAATGACGATGTTTCAAGTATTTCGCGATGCGCAAAGTTCTGCCTTCATTACGGCAGTGCTGATGGCGGTGATCATTTTGGCTTTATGCGGAGCCGTACTGTTCGTGTTCGAGCAGTCATGGATAGTGGTTGGTCTGGTTTTTTGGGGTCTTGTCATGCTGTTGCCCTTCGCCATGCGCGGGATCAATCTGTGGTTTTTCGAGCATTGAACGACACTGATCGGCTAAAGGCATCGGGATTAGTCGAGTCGGGCCAGCCATTTTCGGCCCAGCCAGATACCCAGGACGATCAGGATCAGCGTGACGATGACCAGCACAGTACTGGTGGGGCCCGGTTGATGAAGCGCAACGGCCAGTGAATCGACGAACGCAGCGAAGAGCAGGGTTCCTGGCGTCATGCCCAGCGCGCTGCCGAGAAGATAATCGCGCAACCGAATGTGAGAAGTGCCTGCCACCATGTTGATGACGGCGAAGGGCGCAATGGGCACCATGCGCAAGGCTGCCGCAGCAAGTATGCCCCGTTGCCCCAGTCGTTCGCTGATCAGGTTGAGTCGTTTGCCGCCGTAGTGTTCGAGAACTTCGCTGCCGAGTTGCTGGCCGAGCATGAAACTGAAGGCGGCACCGAAGGCGCCGCCGGTGAGGGTGATGACGGTGCCAAGTATTGGGCCGAATGCCACGATGCTGACAATGGTGAGGAAAATCAGCGGGACGCCGACGCTGCTTGCGACGGCAAATCCCGCAATGGCCGAATACCATCCATAGCGCATGCCGGCTTCCCGCAGGTTGGCAACCAATTTTTCCGGGTCCAGCAACGCTTTCAAGGGCCCCCAACTCCAGGCGGCGACCAGCACCAGCAAGCCGACCAACACCAGCAGAAAGATGATCAGTCTGCGTCGATGAACCACGACGGGCTTACCTACGGCGCTCGGCCGATTGTTTGATGACCCGGGCGAGGGCATCGATGTTGTTGGGTTCGAACATTGAACCGTGCAGTCCGGAGGTTTCCCATTCGCTGAAACACCCTGTCGCCAGTTTTTTCCACGGCTTGAACAGCCAGCGTTGCCATCTTTGCAAGCCGGACGACTTGATCAGTATCAGGTGCCCCGCATAAGGCGTCGGCGAATAACCCTCTAGGGCATTGACTTGCAAGACCAAGCCGGCATCACTGAACAGGGTGTCGAGTTTTCGTCCGTTCAGGCTGAGTTCCTGGATATGCAGTTTCTTGATCAACCATTCCGAAATGTGCCAGAGTCGTTTCGCTCGCAGGAGGGCATGAGGGTAGAGTGTGTCAATCAGAATGACGTTCACTACCGGAATGCCCCGTGCAATCAGGCGGCGTGAGGTTTCAAGGCCGCTGATGCCACCGACGGAGAATCCAGCCAGGTAAACCGGTTCGCGGTGCTGGGTGGCGATCAGGCTCGCGTACTGGTCGGCAAGATCGTCCAGGTTCATGTCCGTAACCTCGTTGGGCGGTTGCAGCATGAATACGGAAAATGTCGGCGCCAGCGCATGGGCCAGTGCCTGGAACCGTATCAGGTCGCCATGTCCCGATGCCACCAGGTACAGCGGAGGGGCTGTCGAGGATTTCGATAAGGCCAAGAGGCTTTGAAAAGTCGAGGTGCTGGTGTCGATCTCTCTGGCGAGACGCTCGACGGTCGGATACTCGACGATCAGTTGCAGCGGAATGCGTCGTCCGAGGCGCTTTTCGAGACCGGCGATAATGTCGATGATGGCCAATGAGTCGCCGCCGAGTTCAAAAAAATCGTCGTTGACGTGAATGTTCTTTTTACCTAACGCGCGCTCCCATATCGTGATCATGTCCGTTTCCAGACCGGGTTTTGGTGCGCGCGTGCTTTTGCATGGAAGGGATGGCTCAGGCGATGGAAGTGCTGAAAAATCAATTTTCCCCGTGCTGGTTTCGGGCATCGACGCAAGCACGCTGAAGGTGGATGGAACCATGTAATCCGGGAGGATTGCGCTCAGCGATAGACGTAATGCATCCTTGGGCGTTGTCTGCGGCGCGGAGATCCAGGCATGCAAGGTAGCTTGTCCATCGATATCGACCAGCGAAACGGCTGCACGGCTCACCCCGGGGAGTGAAAGCAGCGCAGCTTCGATCTCACCGAGTTCGATACGGTAGCCGCGTAGTTTGACCTGCCGGTCGTGCCTGCCCGAAAAATGCAGGTTGCCGTCGCAGGCGATCCAGCCAATATCGCCGCTTTGGTACATGCGCTGTCCTGGTTGGAATGGATCATCGATAAATGCAGCCGCTGACTGGGCGGTATCGTTCAGGTAACCCCGTGCAACACAGCGGCCACCGATATAAATTTCGCCGCGCTCGCCAAATGGCAGCAAGCGACGCTTTTCGTCAAGCACGTAGATTCTGCTGTTGTCGATACATCGCCCGATGGGGAGTACCTGATCCGGCGGGCTGGGCTGGCATTGCCATGCCGTGGTGAAGATGACGGTTTCCGTAGGACCGTATACGTTGTAGAGACGTGCTCCGGTGAGATGCAGATAACGGTTGGCCAGCTCTGGTGGCAGGATTTCCCCGCCGGTACAGGCAACTCTCAACTTCAATCGTGGCGCCGCAGCACTATCCAGTGCATGCAGAAAGCGTTCGAGTGTCGATGGTACGAAGGCCATGATGGTGACTTTGTGTGCCAGGACAAAATCCAGTAGAACTTGCGGCGACAATCGTCCCGCGGGGGGGAGCGCGACGCTGGCGCCATGAATCAGCGGCAGACAAATTTCAATCAGGGATGGATCGAATGTGTACTGGGTTGCCTGAGCCGAACGATCCGACCATTGGACCTGATAAGTGTCGGAAATCCAGTTCAGCCGATGCGTCAGGGCCGCATGTTCGACCATGACGCCCTTGGGTTCTCCGGTGGATCCCGAGGTATAGAGAACATAGGCCAGATCCTCTGGAGCTGGATCTTTCAGGGGCAAGGGGTGTGCGGCGGCGATGGTTGAAGGCTTGTCTGTCTCGATGATCGTGGTATGCAGCCCGGCCATCCGCTCCCTGTGGTGGGATTGCGTGATGAGTGCGACTGCCATGCTGGATCGGATGATTTTTCTCAGCCGCTCGGCGGGCGCTTCGGGGTCCAGGGGGAGGAAGGCGGCACCGGCACGCTGAATTGCCAGGATCGCGATGACCATGTCCGGCGAACGATCCACGGCTAACGCGACGATGGCATCTTTTTGATTCACCAGGGGAGATAGCGTCTGTGCCAGCCGATAGGAGCACTGATCCAACTCGACATAACTCATCGTACCTTCTGTCCAGACAAGGGCAGTTGCATCCGGCCGTAGTCTTGCCTGATGGACAAACAAGGTAGGGAAAGGGAGTGTTGCCGAGTCCTGCGATACGCTCTGATGTAGCCCTTCGACAAGGGCCCAGCGTTCTTCCGGGGGCACAATCTCGATGGCTGCAATCGTTTGATGCGCATGGGTGACGAACTGATTGACAAGCCCCCACAGTCGCCTCGAAAGCAGTTCGACTTCCCCCGGGTCATAGCAGTTCGAACTGCCTTCCAGAATCATTTCAAGATCCTCACCCAGGGCAAATTCGCACAGGGT
>JAIFMO010000178.1:0-16579 GCA_020048435.1 Sulfuritalea sp. | reverse complement strand
TAATCCTGCCGCTCGAACGACAGCAAGACATCGAACAGATTGTTGCGCTGTTCTCGCAACAATTTGAGTCGGTTGGTCAGTTCGCTGAGTGGGTAGCGCGAATGTCGCAAGGCTTCACGGAGGGTCTTATGGGTAGCCTGCAGCAATGCCTCGATCGTGAGGTCGGATCTCGTGTCGAGCGTGATCGGCATAACCCCGACAAACATTCCCGGCGTACCCAGATAGCGGCTCCCCCCCCGATTCAGGTTGGGAACGCCGATCGTGACCTGTTCGCAACGTCGGGTGCGGGCAAAGTAGAGGGCCACGGCCGACAGAATTACCTCAAAAACCGTGCATCCATGTGCATTCGCGAACGGGGTGAGTCGCGCGTAATCCTCGCGCGGTATCTGATGGGTATGCAGATGGGCTTCGGGCAGCCGGGCAGCCTTCAAGCTGGTCCTGGCCTCGATCAAGGGGGGCGGTAGCTGCGGCAATCGCGAGCGCCAGTAGTCCGCATCTTTGTGAAAGGCAGGGGATTGGCCGTAGCGCAGCGATTCTTCGACGAACTGCCGGTAATTGGGGGCCGGGTTGGTAGCTTCCGGGGCGTTGTACAACTCGCACCAGCGGCGCATGATCTGGGTCGTTCCCCAGCCATCCATGATCGAGTGATGAAACTGGATGGTCAGGCCATGAAATTCCGGAGAGACGGAAAGCAAGGTAAATCGCCAAGGATGAGCCCCATCCCCAGAAAAGCTTTCCCGGATCTGTCGATTCCACCAGGTCTGAATGGCGCGTTTAGGGTCTGTTTCCTGACTCAGGTCTACGATGTGCAACTCAGCCCGATGCCGTTCCAGCAGAAATTGCGTGCCATCAGTCAGAGGAACCAGCCGCAAGGCTTCCGTTTCCTCGATCAGTTTGTTTAAGGCATGCCGGAATCGGGAAATATCGAGCCGTCCTTCAAGAAAGGCCCCACCGCCGATATTGAGATGCGGGCTGCCGGGCCACGCCATCTGGTCCAGCCAGACATCCCGCTGGCTCAATGAAAGAGGTAGCACCTCTCCCGTTTGTGAAGGCGAGACTAAGGGAAATTCCATTGTTTGACTTGCCCGGAAGCGTAACGGTAGCCGACGTCAATGATGGCTTCCGCTTGCCGGTATCCCATCAGGGGAAACTCGGCCACAGGGGGCTCAAGATAGTGGTCTGCCATGGCGGCGGTTCGGGCCCGCAACTGCATGCTGCCAAGATGGCTCGCCCGGTACAGAATGTCGCCGATTCCCGGCTGATGAGTCGGGGTGAGTCGCAAGCGGGACTTGAGTACCTCCCAGGACGAGAGGCGTTGGGTATCCGCAGGAACCTTGAGTTCGTCGCTGACATCGACATCGATGGCGATGACCGTGCCGTTACCGCGCCGCTTTTCCAGCGGGGTACCCAGGCGGACGCGCATGGCGGCGACCGGGACATTGTCGAGAATTGCCCCATCAACGAGCAGGTCGCCATTAAGAATCACGGGAGGCAACAATCCGGCCGGGGAGTTGCTGGCCATGACCGCCCGCCACAGATCGCCATGGTCCTGGATGGTGGTATCGGCTTGACTCAGATTGCAGGCCGTGGCGAAAAAAGTCCGCCAGAGTGTATCGATTTGCGTATCGCCGAACATCCGCTTCAGGTCGCGCTCCATTCGTCTTCCCGAAAGCAGTGATACCAGCGGGAGCGTCGGATACTCTCCGCCCAGGGCAAAGCGGCGAGTGCGTTCACCTATTTCTGCTAATGGAACGCCCATCATGTACTGGGCTCCAATCAATGCCCCCATGCTGTTTCCGCCCATCAGGTCAATCGGGATGCCTGCCTCTTCAAAAGCCTTCAATGCGCCGATATGCGCAAAGCCACGGGCGCCTCCACCGCCGAGCACCACACCGACGGCAGAGTCGGTAAGAAACCTGACCAGGCGACCATAATCATCGGCATTCCCGCGGCGGATCGGGTACACCCGCTCAATATCCCGATGTTGTTGCCACGTCGATGTTGCAACAGACCGAGTCGCCTTGTCGGCGTGCAACAGAATGAGGTGCTTGCGTTTGAGAGCGAATCCGGGAATGTCGCTCAGTCGTTGTTCAAGATCGGTGAGTCGAGGATCCGGATTGTCCGCAGAGATAACGTAGATGATCTGGTCGCACTGATGTATCGCCTTGAGTGTCCAGGCAGACAGATCGTGTCGGGTCTCGAACAACAGAAAGTTGTTGCTGCGCTCCAGCGCATCCAGTTGATCGATGGTCTGGGTGATTTCCAGCCCTGAATTGCCACGATCTTCAATATCCAGCGCAGGTTGATGATGCGCCTTTCCCTTGACGTTCAGGGCAGCGGTCAGGGATAGGGCGACGTCCGAAATGCTGCATCGTTCATCGAGCGGAATGACGGCAAAGAATTTGCAGGCGACCTTGACACCTTCATTGACAGAGTGCCGAAGATAATCGTAGATGGATTGTGAAAAGACCCGGTTAATGGCGAGGGGTTGTCGAACCAGCAACGCTTCGAACTCGCTATTGGACAGAATGGCCAGCAAGGAGTCGCGCAGCGCCGTGACATTGGCCGTTCGGCGAAACCCCAGGATCATGCCTGTCTCGCCGACACTTTCTCCTGGGCCAATTTCGTTGTAACGAAGATAACTGCCATCCTGAGCGCGACGCCAAACCCGCAGGCGCCCGCTGATCAGAATGATGACGGTGTTCGACTCGTCACCCTCATGTAAGACCAGTGTTCCTCCCTGTACCGGAAGAAAGCTCAGTCGCTCGATGAATTCATTCAATGTCTGATCATCCAGCTTTCCGAAGTTGGAACTGTTTTTCAGTACCTCACGGGTGCGTTGTTTTTCGTACATCAGAACACCACAGCGGCTTTCCTCAACATTGACTAGGATGGATTTTCTTTGTTCAGTAGGACATTAGCTACTGATTGATTCAGTTTGCCTTGATTATTCCCTGTCACATGTCTCTATATAAGTGGCTAGCCGGTTTGCGGCCGGTGCGTACGGCTCGTTTCAAGGACTTGAAGGTACCGAAGCCCACCGGGGTGACGGTATCACCCTTCAGTGCTGCCGAGTGCGAAGCGACGGGACATGATGCTACCAAGCGGACGGGTTTATGTGGCAGATTCGTCGGCACATTTTGGCAAGTTGAGATGCCAGATTGTGCTCGGGGGGGGCTGTCGGGTGTGATCGATTTCCTGCATGAGCTCCAGCAGGCGTCCGATTCCATTTTTTACTGTGCGGCAGGCGCTGACTCTTGAAGCCCATGGCGTGGCAAGCAGTTGTAGCAGCCAAGCACTCGAAACTTATGTGCGTAACCGCTGTCCCTGCCGCGCCCCCTCAAGCACGCGCTAAATTCGATTGTTGCGCTGCAGCGGCTATAATTTGTTTCTTTCAAATTCAGGGAGATAATCGTGGGTCTTGATCGCGTTCCTTCCGGCAAGGATCTGCCGAACGATTTCAATGTTGTTATTGAAATTCCAATGCATTCGGAACCCATCAAGTACGAGGTGGATAAGGATTCGGGCGCAATTTTCGTTGATCGCTTTATGTCCACGGCGATGCACTACCCCTGCAACTATGGCTACATTCCGCACACAATCGCCGGCGATGGCGATCCGGTGGATGTGCTGGTGATGTCACAATTTGCGCTGCCGCCTGGCGTGGTGGTGCGCTGCCGGCCGATCGGTATGCTCAAGATGGTCGACGAGGCCGGCGACGACGCCAAACTGCTGGCGGTACCGGTCGATAAACTGACGCCGATGTACCGCAGTATTGAAAGCCCGCGTGACCTGCCGCAGATCATTCTCGACCAGATTTCACATTTCTTCGAGCACTACAAGGACCTCGAACCCGGTAAATTCGTCAAGGTGCAGGGTTGGGTCGGCATTGAAGAGGCTAAGAAGGAAATTATGGAAGGCGTGGCCCAATACAACGCAGCGCGGGACAAACCGGCCTTCTGAGGGGCTTGTCGAGGTCGTAGAATGTCGGGCATGGCCCATCTCAAGATTGCCATTGCCCAGATCGACTGCACGGTCGGCGATCTTGCCGGCAATGCTCGCCGCATTCTCGCCGCCGCCGTCGAGTCTGCGGCGATGGGTGCCGACCTGCTGTTGACGCCCGAACTGGCGCTGGCCGGCTACCCTCCCGAAGATCTGCTGCTGCGGCCTGATTTCTACCGGGCCGCCGCGCTTGAACTTGCTGCGCTGGCGCAAGCCGCCGCTGCCGCCGCGCCCGATCTTGCCCTGCTGGTCGGTCATCCGGAAGAGGCCGGCGACGGTGCCCGCTACAACGCCGCATCTTTTTTGCGCAACGGCCGCATCGAGGCCACTTACCGCAAGCGCTACCTGCCCAATGCCGAAGTGTTCGACGAGAAGCGCTATTTCGCTGCCGGCGAGGTTCCCTGCGTTATCCACTTGGCCGGAGCCCGCATTGGCATCGCTATTTGCGAGGATGTCTGGCACGCCGGCGCGGCCGAGGATGCCCGTGCCGCCGGGGCCGAACTGTTGCTGGCGCTCAATGCCTCGCCCTTCCACATGGATAAGCTGGCGCGGCGCCACGAGGTGCTGCGCGAACGCGTCGCCGGCACCGGCCTGCCGGTGATCTACGTCAATCTGGTCGGAGGTCAGGATGAACTGGTGTTCGATGGCGCTTCATTTGCGCTCGACGCCGCCGGCCGTCTCACCCACCAGTTGCCGGCCTTCGAGGAGGCCATCGACATCGTCGAATACCACGACGGCCACCTGCTGCCGGGCCATATCGCGCCGGCTTTATCAACCGAGGCCGCAACCTATGCGGCATTGAAACTCGGTGTGGCCGACTACCTCGGTAAAAACGGTTTTCCCGGCGCCATCATCGGCTTGTCGGGCGGCATCGACTCGGCGCTGACGCTGGCCGTGGCCGTCGATGCGCTGGGTGCGGACAAGGTGCGCGCGGTGATGATGCCCTCGCCCTATACCGCGCAGATGAGCCTCGATGATTCGCGCGAAATGATCCGCCGCCTCGGCGTCGAGTATGACGAGATTCCCATCGCCAGCGCGATGGAGCAGTTTGCCGTGTCGCTAGCGCCGACTTTTTCGCGGCTGGGTGAAAAGCCGGCCTGGGACACTACCGACGAGAACCTGCAGGCGCGCATTCGCGGCATGATCCTGATGGCGCTTTCCAACCGCACCGGCCGCATCGTGCTGACCACCGGCAACAAGAGCGAGATGGCGGTCGGCTACGCCACGCTTTATGGCGACATGGCGGGCGGTTTCGCTGTGATCAAGGACGTTTTCAAGACCTTCGTCTATCGCTTGGCGCGTTACCGCAACACCCTTTCCGACGTCATTCCAGAGAACATCATCATCCGTCCGCCTTCGGCCGAACTGAAGCCGGGTCAGACCGACCAGGATTCACTGCCGCCTTATGAAGTGCTTGACGCCATCATCGAGGCCTACATGGAGCGCGACGAAAGCCCGCGCCAGATTATCGCCACCGGCTTGCCCGAGGCGGATGTGCGCCGTGTCGTAGGCCTGTTGAAGAAAAACGAATACAAGCGGCGGCAAGCACCGGTCGGCATCCGCGTCAGCCGGCGTGGCTTTGGCAAGGACTGGCGTTATCCGATAACATCGCGCCATCAAGACGAATATTGAGCGAATACTGAATACCGACGGGAAAATCATGAAAAAGATCGAAGCCATCATCAAACCATTCAAACTCGACGAAGTGCGCGAGGCGCTGTCTGAAGTGGGTGTTACCGGCCTGACCGTGACGGAAGTCAAAGGTTTCGGTCGGCAGAAGGGCCACACCGAGTTGTACCGCGGCGCCGAATATGTCGTCGATTTCCTGCCCAAGATCAAGATTGAACTGGTGGTGGCCGAAAGCGCAGTCGACCCTGCCATCGAGGCCATCATCAAGGCCGCGCGCACCGGCAAGATCGGCGACGGCAAGATTTTCGTCTCGTCGGTCGAGCAGATCGTGCGGATACGCACCGGCGAGACCAACGAAGCGGCGATTTGATCGCCCGATCAACGCGATTGACGTTTGTGCGCCCGCATTCATTGTGACTGATCAGGAAAGGCCCGCGGCCAAGGTTATCATTGTCGAGGATGCCGCCCCGCAGCGGGTCATGTTGCGCCTGCTGTTGTCGAAGGAAGGCTATCAAGTAGTGGCGGAACTCGCCACCGGTCACGCCCTGCTGGACGCCGTGGCGCAGTTGCAGCCGAACATTATCTGCCTGGATCATAACCTGCCCGATGCCAACGGTATCGATCTGCTCAGGAGCGTGCAGGCATCCCATCCGGCGGTGGCCGTGGTCATGATCACGGGCAATACCGATCCGGCGCTGGAGTCGATGGCGGCGGAAGCGGGCGCCGCCGGCTTCATCCGCAAACCCTTCTCACAGGACCGGATCGTCAAGGAACTCGCCCAGGTTGTCTATGCGCAATCCCTGCTGGCATCGGCAAAGAATACGAAGGAGCCTTTCGAAGTCGTTTCGGCGCGTGCCCGCGCGGTCATCGCCGACGACAGTGCAACGATGCGCGTCCTGCTGCGCATGATCCTTAACAAGGCGAAGATCGATGTCGTCGGCGAGGCAGCGGATGGCAAGCAGGCGGTGGAACTGGTGGTGCAGCACAAGCCCGACTTCGCCTGCCTAGACGTGATGATGCCGGAGATGACGGGCCTTGAGGCCCTGGAAGCGATTCGTGCCATTGACCCGACAGCGCGCGTACTGATGGTCACAGCTGAAACCGGCCGCGATGTCGTCGTGCAGGCGGCCAAAGCCGGTGCCAAGGGCTATATCGTCAAACCGTTTCAGCCTGATCGGGTCATCGAGGCCATCGACAAACTGTTAGGTTGAGCGTGATCAGCGGGTCGTACCAAGCATTACGATTACGGCACCCGCACCACCTTCAGTAGTGCGGGCCTGGCAGAAAGCAAGTACTTCCTTTTTCTGGGCAAGCCAGCCCAGCACCAGCTTTTTCAGTACCGGTTCTCGCCCGGGTGAGCCGATGCCCTTGCCGTGCACGATGCGCACGCAGCGGTGGCCGTGGGCAATGCATTCGGCGACGAACAGGGCAACATGATGGCGTGCCTCGTCGCGATTCATGCCGTGCAGGTCGAGCCGGGCCTGCACCACCCAGCGACCCCGGCGCAGGTCGCGCAGCACGCCGCGCGCTATACCCGGCCGCGACCAGGCCGCCTCGTCGCCCCCTTCGAGTTGCAGGCCAAGAATATCCAGTGCATCGATGGATTCCGCCAGCACTGCGGCTTCGTCCAGTCTGTGCTGGCGGGGTATGGCCGGAGGTGGTGGCGGTTCGTGGTGGACGCGGTCGCACACCAGCGGCGTGGCATCGGCCACCGCCGCGCGGAAAATCTGGCGGGCTTCGTCGAGACGGGTTTCCCTGTCAGGCGTCCGCCCCGCCATTTCATTCGCCCAAGTTGTCGAGATACCTCTCGGCGTCGAGCGCGGCCTGGCAACCGGTGGCGGCCGAGGTAATGGCCTGCTTGTAGATGTGATCCTGCACATCGCCGGCGGCAAAAACGCCGGGAATGGAGGTCGCGGTGGCGTTGCCCTCGTGCCCCCCCTGTGTGACGATGTAGCCGTTTTCCATCGCGATCTGGTCGACAAAAAGGTCGGTGTTCGGCTTGTGGCCGATGGCGATGAATACGCCCATTAACGTGATGTCCTCGGTCGCGCCGCTTTTCACGTTTTTGATGCGCATGCCGGTCACGCCCGTCTTGTCGCCGAGCACCTCGTCGAGCACACAGTCCCACTTGATGGTGACCTTGCCGGCTTTTGCCTTCTCGAACAGTTTGTCCTGCATGATCTTTTCGCCACGGAACTTGTCGCGGCGATGCACGATGGTGACGTGGCTGGCGATGTTGGCCAGGTATAGAGCCTCTTCCACCGCTGTGTTGCCGCCGCCGATTACCGCGACAGCCTGGTTCTTGTAGAAAAAACCGTCGCAGGTGGCGCAGGCCGATACGCCTTTGCCGGAGAAAGCCTGCTCCGAAGGTAAGCCAAGGTACTGGGCCGAGGCGCCGGTCGCGATAACAAGCGCGTCGCAGGTATATTCGCCGGAATCGCCGATCAGCCGCATCGGCTTTTCGGTGAGTTTCGCCGTATGAATGTGGTCGAAGATCATTTCGGTGTTGAAGCGTGCGGCATGCTTCTCGAATCGCGCCATCAGGTCGGGGCCCTGCACGCCGTCGGGGTCTGCCGGCCAGTTATCGACCTCGGTGGTGGTCATCAACTGTCCTCCCTGAGCAATGCCGGTGATCAGCACGGGCTTGAGGTTGGCGCGGGCGGCGTAGACGGCGGCGGTGTAGCCAGCGGGGCCGGAGCCGAGGATCAGCAACCGGGAATGTCGAGTGGCGGAGGCGGTCATGGAGTAATCTCTCGTGGGTGGGGTCGGACAAATTATACTTCGGCCGTATTTAGGCGATTTCTTAAGCCGATTTCCAACGTTTCGGAGCCAGAATTGACCGCCAATCCGGGAATTTCCGTCGTCACCCTGCGCGCACTGCCGATTTTCGAACATGTCGCCGAAGATCGTCTTGCGCCAATTGCTCGCGTGGCCACCCTGCGCAGCGTGCCCCGCAACACCGTGGTGGTGCGGGCGGGTGATCGCACCGACAACGTCTATTTCGTTCTCTCCGGCGTCTTCAAGGTGCTGGTGAGCGATGTGGATGGCCGCGAAGTCATTTTATCCATCATGGGGCGGGGCGATCTTTTCGGCGAAATGGGCGTGATTGACGACCATCCCCGCTCGGCCACGGTGCAGGCTGTCCAGCCGAGCGAACTGGTCGTCATCTCCAAGAGCGATTTCCATCGCTGCCTGGCCGAGCACTTCGACGTTTCCCTCTACCTGATGCGCAACCTGGTGCACCGCCTGCGCGCCGCCGACCGTCAGATCGAAAGTCTGGCCTTGCTCGACGTCTATGGCCGCGTGGCGCGGCTATTGCTCGACATGGCGGAGAAGGCTCCGGATGGTCGCCAGATCGTCAAGAAAGTATCGCGCCAGGATATTGCCAAGATGATCGGCGCCTCGCGCGAAATGGTCAGTCGCGTCATGAAAGACCTGCAACAGCAGGGCCTGATCGAAGAAACGGATGGCTATCTGGTGCTGCACGAAGAACACGTCGAGGGTCTGTTGACCTGAAAATAGCCGCGAAAACGCGCCGTTGATTGGGGTTTTGATCGGCGCGACGAAATCGACAATGGCAATGTCCCCCACGAGTCGGTTTCCGCCATGGCCATAGCCTTGTCCGAACGGGCCCCCGCCGGTCCCGCCGCACCCCTCCCCGAGAAGATAGCCGCCATCGTGCACGAAGCACGCTGGCTGGTGGTTTCAGTCACCGCGGGTTTCCTTGCCCTGATTCTCTGGGGTTTCAGCCCCGCCGATCCCGGTTGGTCGCACGCCGCGGTGGTGGATCGCATCGCCAACCCCGGCGGCCGCGCCGGCGCCTGGTTGGCCGATGTGCTGCTGTACATTTTCGGCTTCTCGGCCTGGGCCTGGGTGGCGCTGCTTGCCTTCCTCGTCGCCTGGGGCTACCGGCGACTGGAGCGCATGGGTGCGCTGTTTGGCGGCGACCGCCGGCCCATGATCATCGCCATGATCGGTTTCCTTATGCTGCTACTGTCGAGTTGCGGTGTCGAAGCGATGCGTTTCTGGAGCATCGAGGCGGCGCTGCCCCATGTGCCGGGGGGCGTGATCGGCTTCGAGATTGGCCGTGTCGTTACCCAATATATGGGCTTCACCGGCGGCACGCTGCTCCTGCTGGTGCTATGGATGATGGGCGCAAGCCTATTTTTCGGCATGTCCTGGCTTGACGCCGCCGAGTCGGTGGGTGGCCTGATGGAGCGTGGCTGGTTCCTCATGGTCGGACTCTGGCAGACCTGGCAGGATCGGCGCTATGGCCGTGTCGTGGCCGAACAGCGCGAGGCCGCGATCGAGGGCGAGCGCCGTAAGTTTGAAGAGAACCCGCCACCACCGGTTCGCATCGAGCCGATCGAGATCGAGATACCCAAGGCGCCCAAGGCCGAAGCGCGCATCGACAAGGAGCGGCAACAGCCCTTGTTTTTTAGCGGGGTGGGCGATGCGCTGCCACCGCTGCACCTGCTCGACGAACCGCTGCTCGACCCCAGCGTGGTGCCGGCCGCCGAGACGCTCGAATTTACCTCGCGCCTGATCGAACGCAAGCTCGGGGATTTCGGCGTCGAAGTCAAAGTTACCTCGGCCCACCCCGGCCCGGTGGTGACGCGCTACGAAATCGAGCCTGCCACGGGTGTCAAGGGTGCCACCGTCGTCGGTCTGGCCAAGGATCTGGCCCGGGCGCTGTCGCTGGTCAGCATTCGGGTGGTCGAAACGGTGCCGGGAAAATCCTGCATGGCGCTGGAACTGCCCAACCCGCGGCGGCAGTCGGTGCGCTTGAGTGAAATCGTTGGCTCCAAGCCCTATCACGACCTCCATTCGCACCTGGCCATGGCGCTGGGCAAGGACATTTCCGGCGGGCCGGTGGTGACCGATCTGGCCAAGATGCCACATCTGCTGGTGGCCGGAACCACTGGGTCTGGTAAGTCGGTCGGTATCAATGCAATGATTCTCTCGCTGCTCTACAAGTCCGAGCCGCGTCATGTGCGCCTGATCATGATCGATCCCAAGATGCTGGAGCTGTCCGTCTATGCCGGTATCCCGCATCTGCTTGCCCCCGTCGTTACCGACATGAACAAGGCCGCCAATGCGCTGCACTGGTGCGTTGGCGAAATGGAACGGCGCTATCAATTGATGTCGGCACTGGGCGTGCGTGGCCTGGCCGGCTACAACGCCAAGATTCACGAAGCCGAAAAGGCCGGCGAGAAGATTCCCAATCCACTGTCGCTGACGCCCAATACTGAAATCGGCCCGGAACCGCTGGAAGCCTTGCCTTATATTGTGGTGGTCATCGACGAATTGGCCGACCTGATGATGGTGGTCGGCAAAAAGGTCGAGGAACTGATCGCCCGCCTGGCGCAGAAGGCCCGCGCTTCGGGCATCCACCTGATCCTTGCCACCCAGCGGCCGAGCGTCGATGTCATCACCGGTTTGATCAAGGCCAATATTCCGACGCGCATCGCCTTCCAGGTGTCGAGCAAGATCGATTCGCGCACCATCCTCGATCAGATGGGCGCCGAGGCGCTGCTCGGTCAGGGCGACATGCTCTATCTCGCGCCGGGCACCGGCCTGCCGCTGCGCGTGCATGGCGCCTATGTTGGCGACGAAGAAGTACATCGCGTGGTCGAGCACCTCAAGAAGGTTGGCAAACCGGAATACGTCGAAGGCATCCTGGCTTCGCCGGCGACCGAGGATGGAAAAGTCGGCGGTAGCGATACGGCAGAAGATGCCGAGGCCGACCCGATGTACGATCAGGCGGTCGAGGTCGTGCTGAAAACGCGGCGACCGTCCATCTCGCTGGTGCAGCGCAATCTGCGCATCGGCTACAACCGCGCCGCTCGGCTGATCGAAGGCATGGAAAAAGCGGGACTGGTCTCGCCGATGAACGCCGCCGGCAATCGCGAAGTGCTGGCGCCGGCGCCGGAATAACGCTGTCGGCCAGCGTGCCACTGCTACACTCGTGGCGATGAAAACTCTCACATTTCTTGTGGCGGCGGCTTTCCCGCTGCTTGCCCACGCGGGCGCCATCGAGCAACTCAAGGCCTTCGTCGCCAATACCCACGCCGCTCGTGCCGAATTCAGTCAAACGGTGACCGGCAAGAGCGGCCGCAAGCCCCAGCAATCGGCGGGTAAGATGATGTTCGCCCGCCCCGGCAAGTTTCGCTGGGTCTACGAAAAGCCTTACGCCCAGTTGCTGGTGGGCGATGGTAAAAAGCTCTGGGTTTACGATCCTGACCTCAATCAGGTGTCAGTCAAGGCCGTCGGGCAAGCGCTGGGCAGCAGTCCGGCGGCGCTGCTGGCCGGCGAGCAGATGATCGAGAAGAATTTCGACCTTGCGGAAGCAGGCCGTCGTGACGACCTCGATTGGGTCGAGGCGAAACCGAAGACCGCCGACGGCGGCTTCGAGCGCATGCGCATCGGCTTTGCCGGCAGCAATTTACTGGCGATGGAAATCGTCGATAACTTTGGCCAGACCACGCTGATCCGCTTCATTGGCTTTGAACGCAACCCCGCGCTGGCGGCCGACCTGTTCAGGTTTGTCCCGCCGAAGGGCGCGGATGTGGTCGGCGATAAATAGTCTGCCCGGCCCTGCGCCGCGATACCGGCCCGCTGGTTACGCTGCCCGCTTTTCTTGAGGAATGGCGGCGGCTTCGCGGGAGCGCTTGGCTTCGTCGAGCAAGTAACGCTGGTAGTCGTCGAGGTCGCCTTCGAAGGGCTCGATGCCGCCGCGCGAGACTAGCCAGAACTCGTCGCACACCGCGCGCAGCAGGGCGCGATCATGGCTGACCAGCATGACGGTGCCCTCGAATTCGTTGAGCGCCATGCCGAGCGCCTCGCGGGTGGATAGATCGAGGTGGTTGGTCGGTTCGTCCAGCAGCAGCAGGTTGGGGCGTTGCCAGACGATCATGCACAGCACCAGCCGCGCCTTCTCGCCGCCGCTCATGGTGCCGACGGGCTGCTTGACCATGTCGTTGCTGAAGTTGAAGGTGCCCAGGAAGTTTCGCAAGTCCTGCTCGCGGCCGGCAACATAGCCACTGCGGCCGCTGGCGATGGTTTCCTTGGCCAACCGGATCATGTGTTCCAGCGGGGTGTCTTGCGGGCGCAGTACGTCGAGTTCCTGCTGGGCAAAATAGCCGATATTGAGCCCCTTGCCTTCGGTAACGTCGCCGCTGACGGGTTCCAGCGCCCGGGCGATGGTCTTGACCAGGGTGGATTTGCCCTGGCCGTTGGCGCCGAGGATGCCGATGCGCTGTCCGGCATGCACCGAACGGTTGATTTTGCTCACGATGATGGTGGGCGGGGTGCCGGCCGGCGCATCGGGTAGCGGCGGGTAGCCGATACTGGCCTCGGTCATCGATAGCATGGGGTTGGGCAGGTTGGCGGGTTCCTGGAATTCGAAGTTGAATTCCGCGTCGGCGAGGACGGGGGCGATCTTTTCCATCCGATCCAGCGCCTTGACCCGGCTTTGCGCCTGCTTGGCCTTGCTGGCCTTGGCTTTGAAGCGATCAATGAATTTTTTCAAGTGGGCAATTTTCTCCTGCTGCTTGGCCATGGCCGACTGTTGTAGCAACAGTTGCTCGGCGCGCATGTCCTCGAAGGCGCTGTAGTTGCCGCCGTAGCGCAGCAGCTTGGCGTTGTCGATATGCAGCGTGACCTGGGTAATCGCATCGAGGAATTCGCGGTCGTGGCTGATCATGATCAGGGTGCCCGCGTAGCGCTTGAGCCACGCCTCTAGCCACACCAGCGCGTCAAGGTCGAGGTGGTTGGTCGGTTCGTCAAGCAACATCAAGTCGGACGGGCACATCAGGGCGCGCGCCAGTTGCAGGCGCATCCGCCAGCCACCAGAGAAACTATTAACCGGATTGGCCAATTCAGCCACCTTGAAACCCAGGCCGAGAATGAGCGCCTGGGCGCGAGCTTCGGCATCGTGGGCGCCGGCGTCATGGAGTTCCATGTAAGCATGGGCCATGCGCATGCCGTCGTCGCTGGCTTCGGCGGCGTGCACCTCGGCCTGCGCCGCCAACAGGGTCGTATCGCCCTCGATAACGAAATCGGTGGCGCTCTGGGCGGTTTCGGGCATGTCCTGTGCCACCTGGGCCATCCGCCATTGCTTGGGGATAGCACAATCGCCGCTGTCTTCGTGCAGCGTGCCGTTGAGCAAACCGAACAAGGTGGATTTGCCGGCGCCGTTGCGGCCGACCAGGCCCACCTTTTCGCCGGGGTTGATGGTGACGGAGGTAGTGTCCAGCAGCACCTTGGCGCCGCGGCGCAGGGTGATGTTTTTGAGGATGATCATGGGGCGGGCATTTCAGGAAGGATGCGCATGATAGCCATCGAAGCATGCGACACCTAGTGAAATTTCTGACAGGAAATTTCAGGCGAAATATATTGGCAGGATGCGATACTTGGCAACTGCTTGAACCGCGTAATCACCGAAGGAGAAAAATAATGACCCATCCCCTTGCAGGCCAGGTGGCCCCGCAATCCAGCCTCACCGACATTCCGGCACTGCTCGCGGCTTACCGCGATGCACCCGATGTCGGCGACCCCACCCAGCGCGTCGCCTTTGGCACGAGTGGCCATCGCGGTAGCGCCAGCAGCGGCAGTTTCAACGAGGCGCATATTCTCGCCATCGCCCAGGCCACCGCCGAATACCGCCTGGGGGCCGGCATTAGCGGCCCGTTGTTTCTCGGCAAGGATACCCATGCGCTCTCTGCACCTGCGCAGCAAACAACCCTCGAAGTGTTGGCCGCCAATGGCGTGATCACCCATTTACAGGCCGCCGACGGCTACACGCCGACGCCGGTGATTTCGCGCGCCATCCTGGCGCACAACGCCGACAAGGCGGCGGCGCGCGCCGACGGCATCGTCATTACCCCCTCGCACAATCCGCCGCGCGATGGTGGCATCAAATACAACCCGCCACACGGCGGCCCGGCCGACACCGATGTCACCGGCTGGATCGAGCAACGCGCCAATGCGCTGATGGCCGACGGCAACCGGGATGTCAAGCGCGTGCCGTATGCGCAGGCGCTGGCGGCACCGACGACAAAGGCAGTTGACCTGATGACGCCCTATATCGCGGCGCTGGGCGAGGTGATCGACATGGAAGCGATCCGCCGGGCCAATCTTCGCATCGGCGTTGATCCCATGGGTGGCGCGGCAGTGGCCTACTGGCAGCCGATAGCTGCGCATTACGGCCTGAACATCGAGGTGGTCAACCCCCGGGTTGATCCCGCCTTCGGCTTCATGACGCTCGATCACGACGGCAAGATCCGCATGGATTGTTCCAGTCCCTATGCCATGGCCAGCTTGGTCGGCCTCAAGGACAAGTTCGACATCGCCTGGGGCAACGACGCCGACGTGGATCGCCACGGTATTGTTACGCCGTCCATCGGCCTGATGAATCCCAACCATTACCTGGCGGTTTCCATCAATTACCTGCTCACCCATCGCCCGCGCTGGCCGGAAAGTGCCGCTGTTGGCAAGACACTGGTGTCCTCAGGGTTGATCGACCGCGTGGTGAATGGGCTGAGTCGCAAGTTTCTCGAAGTGCCGGTCGGCTTCAAGTGGTTTTCGGCTGGTCTGCTGAATCCGGGCAGTGAGGGTGGTTTTTGCTTCGGGGGCGAAGAAAGCGCGGGGGCGAGCTTCCTTCGTTTGGACGGTTCGGCGTGGACGACCGACAAGGACGGCATCATCCTTGGCTTGCTCGCTGCTGAAATTACCGCTGTCACCGGCAAGGACCCCGGTCGCCACTATCAGGAACTTGCCGCCAAATATGGCACGCCTTATTACATCCGCATAGATGCGCCTGCCAGTCCGGCGCAGAAGGCCGCCTTCAAGCAATTGACCGGCGAAAAAGTCGCCGCGGCCACGCTGGCTGGCGAGCCGATCCTCTCCCGCCTGACGCGTGCACCCGGCAACGACGCGCCGATCGGTGGCTTGAAAGTAACAACTGAAAACGGCTGGTTTGCCGCGCGGCCATCAGGCACCGAGGACATCTACAAGCTTTACGCCGAGAGCTTCAAGAGCGCGGAGCACCTGCAACAGCTTGTTGCCGAAGCGCGGGAGATTGTGACGGCGGCGCTGGCTGGCTGAGCGGCATTTCGGTGGGGGCGGGCGGGTGCCCTCAACCCCCGCGGGTCGAAGTTACCCCATCCCCTTTTGCCGCAGCAACGACTTCAGGTCGGCAAAAGGGGAATGGGTGGCGACTTCGCTCCGCGTGGTCTGTATGCTGCCGCCAGCGGCCTCCAGATGTCGCTGATGCTCATTGTCGTGGCAATACAGGCAAAGCAGTTCCCAGTTGCTGCCGTCGGGGGGGTTGTTGTCGTGGTTGTGGTCGCGGTGATGCACCGTTAATTCACGCAGATTGGTACGGGTGAATTCCCTCGTGCAACGACCGCATATCCACGGATAGATTTTCAGGGCCTGGTCGCGATAATCCTGCTCGCGTTTCTCGGCCGTGCGGCGGGCATCGGCTACCAGTCGGTCCAGTTTGGCGGTGTCGGGAGTCTTGTGCGATGGCATGGTGGTCATGGAGGCACGGCCGGCCGGGGAGCCGTTCGCGCCATTTGAATGATTATTTCTTCTTCGCGGCCTTCTTGCCGGCAACAGCGGTTTTGAAGGTAGCACCGGCTACGGCCGCACCGATCAATTCGGGCGAGATCAGTGCGGCCTGTTTCTTTTCCTTGGGCAGACGCTTTATCGCCAGTTCAGCGCGCAAAGCCTCCGAACGCGAACCGACGGGGCGTGATACTACCAAGCGGAGAGGCTTGTGGGAACGGGTGTAGCGGGCGCCCTTGCCGGAAAGATGTTTCCGGAAACGACTTTCGACGTCGGTGGCGATTCCTGTGTAGAGGGAGCCATCGACGCATTCGATCAAGTAGATATGCCAGATGGGGTTCAGGAATACTCCCGTCGGTGGGGCCAATAGCCAAGC
>JAIFMO010000152.1 GCA_020048435.1 Sulfuritalea sp. | reverse complement strand
ATCCGGTTGCCGACAACCAGATGCGCGATCGTTTTGTTGCGGCATACGACAAGGCGCTCAAGATCGAGAAGACCGATGACGCAAAGGCGCTTCTGCTGATCGGTGAGCATCAGTTCCCGTTTCCTTTCCCGCTGGTCAAGCGCAGTTCCGGCTGGCGTTTCGATGCGCGGGCGGGTGCGGAAGAAATCGTCAATCGCCGTATCGGCGAGAACGAGTTGTTTGCCATCAAGTACTGCCTGGCCTACGGTGATGCCCAGCGTGAATACGCCGAGTTCGACCGGGACGACGATGGTTTAATTGAATACGCACAGAAGTCCTGGAGCAGCGCAGGCAAGCGGGACGGACTGTATTGGCCAACCGCAGAAGGTGAACCACCCTCACCGCTCGGCCCACTGGCCGCACAGGCCAAACGCGAGGGCTATAGCAAGAGTGACGACAAACCCATTGCTTATCACGGCTACTACTATCGCATCCTCACCGGACAGGGCAAGGATGCCCCCGGCGGCGCTTATGACTATCTGGTCAAGGGCAACATGATTGGCGGCTATGCCCTGATCGCCTACCCGGCAAAATGGGGGGCATCCGGTGTCATGTCATTCATGTGCAGTCATGACGGCGTCGTGTATCAGAAGAACCTGGGTGCGGAATCGGCAACGGTAGCCGCTAACATCAAGCTCTTCAACCCCGGAGCTGACTGGTCGAAGGCCGAATAGCGCCTTGCCAGACAACCAAAACTCTCACTTTCACAATAAAAGGAATCACCCATGAACAAAATGATCGCCCTCCTTTCGGCTTCCCTGTTGGCCCTGCCCCTGACTTCAATGGCACAAAGCCAGCCGCAATCGGTAAGGTCAAATCCATCAACAAGAAGACGCGCGAAGTTGTGGTCGTCGGCCCGAACGGCAACGAGCTACTGTTTACGCTGGGCGAGGAAGCCCGCAACTTCGATCAGATCAGAGTGGGCGACCTGGTTACCCTCACCTACGTGCAAGCCATCGCAATGGAACTGAATAAAGTGGCGAATAATGGCATTCGCGAACGGGTCGAGAGTGAGAATGCCGTACGCACGAAGAAGGGCGAGAAGCCTGGCGTGGCGATGGAAAGGACGGTTCAAGTGATCGCCAACGTCGTCGCGGTGAACCCCAAGGCGGAAACCGTGACCTTGCGCGGCCCGAAGCGTACGGTGGAGTTGGCCGTCAAGGATCCGGCAGCACTGCAAAACATCAAGGTGGGTGACCAGGTCGAAGTCACTTATGTCGAAGCGGTTGCCTTGACCGTCACGGCCGACAAGAAGAAGTAATTTTTGGGGACGACCAGCGGCATGACTCCGCTCTTTCGTTCAGTTCTGCTGCTGGTCGTGCTTGGCACCACCGCCTGCTCGACCTTGTGGCCGGAGTATGAGAAGCCGCAGATCGAGGTGCCGCCAGCGCCACTCAAGCCATTGACGGTTGACCGTCAATGGTGGAAGGCGTTTGGCGATCCGGTGCTCGACCGCCTGGTCGATGAAGCTTTGCAGAACAACCTGGATCTCGCCAAGGCGGCGGCCAATGTTGCAGAAGCCCGCGCGAATGTGGGTTCTGCCCAGGCGCTGCTCTCCCCGCGCGTGGATGGCGCGATCAATGCAGCCTCGTCACAGCGGCAGCTGTCGCTGGGCTCAAAGGATTTCGACGACGTCGTCTCGACCGGCTCCATCGGCGCGGCCGTCAATTGGGAAATCGATCTGTGGGATCGCATCCGCCAGATGAACGACGCGGCGCTGGCACGTTTTGCCGCTTCCGAGCACGCGCGCAACGCCACGACCCTGTCGATTTCCTCGCTGGTTGCGGATACCTGGTTTCAGCTGCGCGTACTGGATGCCAAGCTGCTGGTTACCCGCGCCGCCGCGGCCAACATGAAGTCGGTAGCGGATCTTGAGCTACGTCGCTGGAAGGCAGAAGTGGGCACGGAACTCGCCTACATCCAGAGTCTTGCCGAATACAAGGCCACCGAGGCCCGCGTGCCGACCTTCGAGGAGGCCGTGTCCCAGACCGAACTGGCGCTGAAGCTCCTCGTCGGGCGCAGCCCGCGCGCGATTGGCGAGCCCGTGCCGCGCCCCTCCTTGCAGAAGCTGCGGGGCGAGGACTTGCCGGAGGGCTCCATGCCGACGGTTCCGCAGACGCCGCGCGAAGTTGATTCCATACTGCTGTTGCGTCGTCCGGATGTGGCTTCGGCCGAATTGCTGCTGGTTGCCGCGCATGCCGATGTCAATAGCGCGCGTGCCGAGTTCTATCCACGCCTGACGATTTCACTGCTGGCCGGTTTTGTGGCATCGACATCCAGCGCAATTTCCGGCATGCCATTTTTCTGGGAAGCCGGTGCCAGCCTGATTGGGCCGATCTACGACGGCGGCCTGGTGCAGTCGAAGGTTGATGCCGCCGAAGCGCGGCGGCAGAAGGCGCTGGCGCATTACCAATACACCGTTTCAGTCGCCTTCCGCGAGGTCTATCAGGCGCTGGTACAGCTGGAGACCAGCGACCGCCAGTTCAAGTCGATCCAGGATGAACTCACGGTACGCAAGCGGTCCATTGTGCTCGCCGAAAAGAGCTATGACGCCGGGCGCACCAGCAAATTCGAGGTGTTGTCGGAGACGGTCAAGGCGCTGAATTCGGCGTTGCTGCTGGCCGACGCAAGATTCAGCCAACTGACCGCACGCAGCCAGTACTACAAAGCACTGGGGGGAGGATTCTGATGTTGTTTCATGTGTATGCAGACCCGAAGCCGGAAGGCTATTTCGATCCGACTACCGAGCCCTTCGGCATTTACCGGCAGATTCTTGATGCCGACTGGTTGTTGTACATCCTGTTGCCGCTCCTGCTGGCCATCGTCGTCGGCGTGCTGATGCTGGCCTGGCGTGTCCATGAAATTCCGGCGCACAAGGCCGACCACAAGAAGATGCGCCAGGCGGAACTGGTCAGCGCGCTGACCTTGCTCGGCCTCCTGGAACACTGGGTCTGGGCCGTGGCGTTGTTCATCGCCTATATGGACTGGCAGGCCACCGAGGATTGGCTGGTACGCATTCTGAGTCGCTCGCGCCAACCCGATAGCGGTACTGTTGCCGCCCCGCCAACGCCGACTTTTGCAGCAAGCCCGGTCGCACCGATGGCTGCCTCACCCGCCCCGGCAACGGCCCAACCGGCGCCCGTCGAACCCACCATGCAGGGAATCTCCGCCACTGCCCCCGACAAGGAGCCCAAGGCATGAAGATTACCCTCGTACCCTATATCCTGATCTGCTGGCTGCTCGTCAAGTACGGCATCGTCAAGAAAACCGCCGGCAACTTCGTCGCCATGGGTCTCGGCGCGGTGTTTATCCTCTTCATGCTGCTGACCTTCACCCGCTTTTACGCGTTCATCGACCTGACGGCAACGACCACGGTCAGGGCGCCGCATATTGTGCTCAACACTCCCGCCGGTGGCGAAATCGAAAAGATCTTCGTCACCCACAACCAGAAGTTGAAGGCCGGCGATCCCGTCTATAGCTTCAAGACCGACCGCTACGAAATCCAGATGGCGTCGAAGAAAGCCGAAAAGTCGCGACTGCAGACGCAACTCGGCAAGCTCGAAACCGACCTCAAGCGCCTGAAAAAACTGGTGGGCGAAGTGGTGCCACAGGCTGAGTACGACGCCAAAGTGGCCGAAGTGGAAAACCAGCGCGAATTGGTCATCAAGGCCGAACAGGACATCGCCGACCTGCAGTGGAAAGTCGACAAGGCTTTGGTGGTTGCTCCAGTGGATGGCCAGGTCATGGTGCAATTCACGTCAGAGGGACAGTATTTCGGCGAACAGCGCCCGGCTTCGATCCTCATGTTCACCACGAAGAAGTTTATCGAGCTGCGCATTCCGGATCAGGTGTATGCGTACATCAAGCCGCATGCCTTTGCCGAGTTCTATGTAGACGCCTATCCCGGCATGATCTTCCGGGCGCGCGTACATAGCATCACGGAAGCGACCGGCGAATCACAGGGCGCACTCATTGCCGGCGTGCCGC
Organism: Sulfuritalea sp.; assembly: GCA_020048435.1. Taxonomy (GTDB): domain Bacteria; phylum Pseudomonadota; class Gammaproteobacteria; order Burkholderiales; family Rhodocyclaceae; genus Sulfurisoma. The sequence continues at coordinate 1,669 of JAIFMO010000152.1, read as the reverse complement.
AGAGCGCCACCGAGTTGATGATGAAGAACAGCAACAATGCGGGCCGGACCGTGGTGCTCGAGTTCGAGGAGCCCGAAGGCGTGCATATTCCCATCGGCGCCACCGGCAAGGCCTGGATCGCGGCCGAGAAGCCGGCCCACATACTCGGCCTCCTCGACGTCGTCATCGGCGCCCTGCTGCGCTTTGCCGCGACCGAATCCTATCTAAAAGCGATGTAAGCTAACGCCAGCTTTAAAGGTGTGACCTAACCTACCGGGAGAAATCTTCATGGAACTCATTGTCTACCTAGCCAACGGCAAGCAGGAACGCTATGTCCAAAACGATCCGGCGATTGAGGCACAGTTGCTGGCCGATTTTCAGGTCGGCCGGATTTTTGCCAGCAGCACCATCGTGTTTGGCAGCGCCAGTATGTGCAACCTGGCCCACAGTCAGCAGATTTGTCGCATCGACCTGCTGACTGACCAGGCGATTCCCATGCCCGAAGGTCCCGGTACCAGAACACTGATCGAGGATGAAGCGAACTTCCGTACCCGTGCGCTGGCCGCAACACTGGCCACGCAGAACGGGGTGCAACCCGGGACAGATTACTTGGGTTACGTCTGCATTGAGATGCTTGGCGGCCATCGCGTGTTGTTTGAGGTTGAACATAAGCTGCGTGACCAGACGCAGCTGTTCACCAATCTGAACCGCATCCTCGAACAACCGGTCATTTCGATACCGCATCCGCGCGGCGGCGCCGTTCTGGTCAACAGCAAGAATATTGTCACCTTGGGCCTGTCACCCGGTATCACGGACTATCCGAAAGGTAGCTGGCTCGTCGAACCGGCCTGAAGCCCGCTTGAAACCAGAAGCGCGAAGTCGATGCGCAAGCTCATCTCGAAACTTGCGGTCGCCGCCGCCGTCGCGCTACCGTTTTTCACGGCACATGCGGGCGCCGACCTGAATGCCGTGAAAGCGCGCGGCGTCTTACGTTGCGGCGTCAGCGGCGAGGTTCCCGGTTTTTCCGAGATTGATGCCTCCGGACGATGGCAGGGCATGGATGTCGATTTCTGCCGTGCGCTTGCCGCCTCGGTGCTGGGGGATGCGGAGAAAGTGAAGTTTTTCCCGCTGAAAGCATCCAAACGCTTTCCTGCCCTGCAGTCGAAAACCATTGATCTTCTGGTACGCAATACGACCTGGACCCTGTCCCGCGAGGTACTGCTGAAAGTCCAGTTCCCTGCCGTGCTTTTTTACGACGGCCAAGCGTTTATGGTGCCGAAATCCAAGCGCGTCAAATCCTTGAAAGACCTCAATGGCGCAACGATTTGCGTCGAGAAGGGAACAACGCACGAGGCACGTCTTCTGGACACTTTTGCCATGCGCGACATGACGGCAAAGACGCTGGTGGTCGACTCTGCAAAGGAAGTTGCCGAAGCCTTCTTCGCCGGCAAATGTGCTTCGTATTCCTCGGATGCCTCCCAACTTGCGGCCGTCCGCAGCCGCGCGCCCGGCGGCGCGAAAAATTACGTCATCCTGCCCGAACGTATTTCGAAGGAACCGATGGGGCCCGTCATCCGCAGCGGCGACCAGGAATGGGCAACGCTGGTGGGCTGGACCCGGCATGTGCTGGTTGCCGCCGAGGAGTTTGGCATCACCCGGGAGAACGTTGCCGCATTGGCAGAAAAAATGA
>JAIFMO010000242.1 GCA_020048435.1 Sulfuritalea sp. | reverse complement strand
TTCCTTCTTTGCCACCTCGGGCGCAGGCGAGGCATCTACCGAAACAGGGTCAACGTTCGGGTTTGGTTCGCAGGCAGGCTATGACGGCACACTGAACGACACGGCCATCCGACAGGCAGTGTCCGAGGCCGTCAATCGGCTGTCGGCAGAAATGAGCGGCCGGCCGTGGCAAACCTTCATTCTGCGCATGGAGGGCAGCCAGATATTCATCGGCGGCGGACGCAGCCAAGGCATTAAGCCCGGCATGCTGTTTTCGGTGCAAACCCAGGGCGAGAAAGTTAAATCACCCCAGACTGGCGCCGAAATCACTTTGCCCGGTCGCGCCGTGGCCCAGATACGTGTCGATTCCAACTTCGGCGACAACGAACTGAACGAAGGCTCAGTGGCATCTACCATATCCGGTTCGCTTGGCAATTACCGGCCAGAGCAATTGATTGTCCGCTTCGAAGGCACAAAATGATGAAGAAATACTTGGCAATGATCGTGGCGGCCGGGTTAGCAACACTGCCGCTGCTGCTGGGCGGTTGCGTTCAAATGCCGACCGAAAAGCAAGGCGTATCGGACATGCGTCCGCAAAGTTCCTTCAAGGCGGAGGCCAAACAAACCCAAGCGGCTAGAGTGATGATCGATGGACTTGACATGGGCATAGTCTCCGATTATCTGGAGGGAGTCGCCGCCCTGCGCATATTGCCAGGCACGCACCAGTTGCGCGTGGTCACAGGCGGCGTTGTTTTGCTCGACGAAAAGATCTATTTGGGCGATGGTGTTGCCCGCGCTTTCATCGTTAAGTGAGGCGTAACCACATGAGATCACTTGGAAAATTGGCCATGACAGCATCAGCCGCCGCCATGCTTGGTGGCTGCGCCGCGCCTTCGCTTTACAACTGGGGCGGCTACGAGTCAATGCTGTACGCCGGCTACAAGGACCCGGCCAAGATGGAAGCGATGCGGCTAGGCCTGGAAGCACACATCGCCGATTTGGAAAACACCCGTCAAAAGGCGCCTCCCGGAATCTATGCCGAGTTGGGAACGCTCTATTTACAAAGCGGATCATCTGACAAGGCTGTTGCCATGTACACCCGCGAACGGAATGCGTGGCCAGAAAGCAAGGGACTGATGGACGCGATGATTCGGAACCTGGAAAAGCGAGAGCAGATCAAGTCGGAGGCGCCAAAATGAAAAAGGCAGTCTGGATACTGATAGCGGCTTTTCTAACCGGATGCGTGGCGCAACCGGTCAAGAAGGACATGAGTGCGTTTCAAGCGGCAGCGCCGCGATCCATTCTCGTCGTGCCGACCGTGAATAAAACGCTCGATGTCGATGCGCCCAACTATGTCCTATCCACCTTGCCCGTGCCATTGGCGGAGAAGGGTTATTACATATTCCCGGTCAATACAGCAAAGATGGTGCTCGAACAGGAAGGCCTCTACGAAGGTGAGCGCATCCATGAGCAAGCACCTGCCACGCTCGCCAAGTTATTCGACGCCGACGCAATACTCTACGTCACCATCAATCGCTGGGACGCGCAGTACATACTGATCACGACCAAAGTTACCGTCGAGTTCGAGTACCGCATGGTCAGCCGGGATGGCACGGAGATCTGGAGCGAAAGTAAGCGCATGCAGTGGCAACCGGACAGCAATTCTTCCGGTACGAACCAAAACATTGAATTGAACCTGTTGCGCTACTGATCGGTCGCAGGCCAAAAAGTCGGCGGTAGCGGTACGGCACTGACGGTATCGCGCGGCATCAGGCCAGTTGATCGATATTCTCCAAACCGGCCTTCAGATTTTCAGCTCGGCCTTGACCTGCGGCCACTGCCGGCGGCTGACCGGCAGGCGCTCGGGCACGCCCTTGAGTAACAGAGCCCAGTGTGGATCGGACAGTTCTGGTTGAACCAACTTGTCACCGGGATTGGGATCAGGGCTGGTGCTATCGTGGGCCTGCTCGCGCGCGCAGCCCGTCACCGCGTCGCGGGCGACGAGGCAGTTGCGATGGATTCGGACCAGGCGGGCGGCAAATTCCTGTTCGAGGTGGGCCAGCGACTCTTCCAGCAAATACTCGCGCTCGGCTGTGCGCGCCGTCACGTATTTGAGTTCGGCCTTGAAATACAACACGTCGGCCACGGGCACCAGCAGCAGCCGGCCGCGTTCGGCGCAACGCAGGTGGCGACGGCCCCCGGGCGCCAGTTGGTCCAGCGCCTGCATCGCGTTGACGGGCAGCGGCAGCGGTTTCGCCTTGCGCAAGGCCGCGAGCAGGCGCTCGGCCCGCACGGGTTTCAACAGGTAGTCGATGGCATTGAGTTCGAACGCCTTAACCGCGTATTGATCGTAAGCGGTAACGAAGATCACCGCCGGCGGCGCTGGCAGCCGTGCCAGATGCCGCGCCAGTTCAATGCCGTCCATACGCGGCATGCGAATATCCAACAGTGCAATGTCGACGGCCGCAGTGTCGAGTTGTTCCAGCGCATCAATGCCATCGACTGCCTCGGCGACAATTTCGGTCGACAGTTCGGGGGCGATATCGTCCAACAGGTGGCGCAGTCGCTGCCGTGCCAGCGCTTCGTCATCGACCAGCATCAAACGTAGCGCGACCATCGATGGCTTGAACTGACTTCGCGCAGCGGCGACGTCGGTCACGCTAGTGCTTTCATGGCCTGGATACTCTTTGCGGGCAAAGCTGGCTACTGCTTATTCGACTATCGCCTTTTCGCCACCGTGCGCTTTTTCGAGAAATTGAGCCTTCCCCTTAAAAAATCAGGCTTTCATCTCTCTGTTTATAAAATCTAACTCAGCTTGCCGTGACAATGCTTGTATTTCTTTCCGCTACCGCAGGGGCAGGGATCGTTGCGGCCAACCTTGGGGGCATGATTGACGATGGGCTGCGGTGTTTTTTCTTCCGCCACTGCCAGCGCCTCGTCGTAGTTGGCGTGGTGATATTGCACGTTCTCGACTTGCGGATGAATCTGTTCGGCTTCTTCGATCTGTTCGGGCGAGCGAATCTCGACGGTCATCAATAGTTTGCTGACCTCGGTGCGCACCATACTGAGTAGTCCTTCAAACAGTTCGAAGGCTTCGCGTTTGTATTCCTGTTTGGGGTTTTTCTGGGCGTAGCCGCGCAGGTGAATGCCCTGGCGTAGATGGTCGAGCGCCGCCAGGTGCTCACGCCAGTGGGTATCGAGGCTTTGCAACATGACATTGCGCTCGAAGCCAGCCCAGGCGGGGGCGTCGACCGCGGCTTTCTTGGCGGCATATTCGGCGTCGGCGGCGTCGAGGATGCGACGCAGAATGTCATCGTCACCGAGATTCGGCTCGGTCTTGATCCAGTCGGCAATCGGCAGACGAAGTTGCATTTCGGCAGCGAGGGCCGCTTCGAGGCCGCCGATATCCCACTGCTCCTCGACACTTTCGGCCGGTACATGCAGGCGGAAAGTTTCGTGGATCAGTCCCTGGCGCATGGCCGTGACGGTTTCGGTGATGTCCTCGGTTTCCAGCAATTCGTTGCGCTGCTGGTAAATAACCTTGCGCTGGTCGTTGGCGACGTCGTCGTATTCGAGCAGTTGTTTGCGGATGTCGAAGTTACGCTGTTCAACCTTGCGCTGGGCCGATTCAAGCGAACGTGTCACCAGTGGGTGCTCGATGGCCTCGCCTTCGGGCATCTTGAGCCGCACCATGATGGTATTGAGTCGCTCGCCGGCAAAAATCTTGAGTAACTGATCGTCGAGCGCCAGATAGAACCGCGAAGAACCGGCGTCACCCTGGCGACCGGCGCGGCCACGCAACTGGTTGTCGATACGGCGCGACTCATGTCGCTCGGAACCGATGATGTGCAGGCCGCCGGCGGCAAGCACCTGGTCGTGCACTTTCTGCCAGGCGGCTCGCAGGCTGGCGAGTTTCGTTTCCCGCTCGGCCGGCGGGATACTTTCGTCGTCGCGTATGGCGGCAATCTGCTTTTCGATATTGCCACCAAGCACGATGTCGGTACCGCGACCGGCCATGTTGGTGGCGATGGTGACCATGCCGGGGCGACCGGCCTGTACCACGATCTCGGCTTCGCGCGCGTGCTGTTTGGCGTTAAGCACTTGATGGTCAAGTTTTTCTCTGGTCAGAATGGCTGATAGCAATTCCGAATTCTCGATGGACGTGGTGCCGACCAGTACCGGTTGGCCGCGCTGGTGGCAATCGCGAATGTCAGCGATGATGGCAGCGTGTTTTTCAGGCGCGGTGCGGTAGATCTGGTCGTTGGCATCTTTGCGCACCATCGGCCGGTTGGTGGGTATCACCACCGTTTCGAGGGAGTAAATCTGGTGGAACTCGTAGGCTTCGGTGTCGGCGGTACCCGTCATGCCAGCGAGTTTGCCGTACATGCGGAAATAATTCTGGAAGGTGATCGAGGCCAGCGTCTGGTTCTCGTTCTGGATCGCGACGCCCTCCTTGGCCTCGACGGCCTGGTGCAATCCGTCCGACCAGCGGCGGCCCACCATCAGGCGGCCGGTAAATTCGTCGACGATGACCACTTCGCCGCCGTTTTCACCTTGTTGCACCACGTAATGCTGGTCTTTGTGGAACAGCTTGTGGGCACGCAGTGCCGCGTAAAGGTGGTGTATCAGCAGGATGTTGGCCGGCTCGTAGAGGCTGGAACCTTCAGGCAGCATGCCCAGGCGGGTAAGTATCTCCTCGGCTTTTTCGTGTCCTTCCTCAGTCAGCAATACCGAATGCGCCTTGAGGTCGACGGTGTAGTCGCCCGTGTCCACCTCTTCGTGATTTTGCGCCGCCACGCCTTCGGTCAAGAGCGGCGGCACGGCGTTCATCTTGATGTAGAGTTCGGTGTGGTCCTCGGCCTGGCCGGAAATGATTAGTGGCGTGCGGGCCTCGTCGATGAGGATCGAATCGACCTCGTCGACAATCGCGTAATTCATCGCCCGCTGCACGCGCTCGTTGGCCGCATAGACCATGTTGTCGCGCAGGTAATCGAAACCGAATTCGTTGTTGGTACCGTAGGTGATGTCGGCGGCGTAGGCGATCTGCTTCTCGTCGTGCTGCATTTGCGACAGGTTCACGCCAACGCTCATGCCGAGAAAGCGGTGTAGCCGTCCCATCCATTCGGCGTCGCGACTGGCGAGGTAATCGTTCACCGTAACGACATGCACACCCTTGCCTGAAAGCGCGTTGAGGTACGACGGCAAGGTGGCGACCAGGGTTTTACCTTCGCCCGTGCGCATTTCGGCGATCTTGCCGTTGTGCAGAACCATGCCACCAATCATCTGCACATCAAAATGGCGCATGCCCAGCACGCGTCGACTGGCTTCGCGCACGACAGCGAAGGCTTCCGGCAACAGGTCGTCGAGGCTTTCTCCGTTGGCGACGCGGGCCTTGAACTCGTCGGTCTTGCCGCGCAAGCCGGCGTCGTCAAGTGCCTGCATCGCGGGTTCGAGGACATTGATCTTATCAACGGCCTGTGCGTATTGTTTGATCAGCCGATCATTACGGCTGCCAAACAGTTTCTTGAGGAAACCCGAAATCATGGGATTGCTACCGCGTTGAACAAAGGAAGGATTCTAACATGCGACCCCATGCCGACTGCGGCCACGACCGTGCCGGCGCCCGGTTCGAGGGTCGCCAGCGGCGACGCTATCTGGCGGAGGCCAGGTGAAAGCTAAATCAGCGACGAAGCGATGCGTGCTTCTGTCCGCCGGACTGTGCCGCCTGGAGGAATCGGTTGGGGTTTTGCGCGGCGCCTTTGACGCGCACCTCGAAGTGCAGATGCGGACCGGTGGAGCGACCGGTATTGCCAAGTTCCGCGACCTTCTGGCCGCGTTTTACCAGCGCGCCCGCCTGCACCAGCAACTTGGATGCGTGGGCATAACGCGTGCTCAGGTCGTTGCCATGATCGATCTCGACCATCAGGCCGTATTCGGGATGACGCTCCGCACTTACCACGACACCGGCCGCGGCGGCGACAATGGGCATACCCACTTCGCCGGGAAAATCCACGCCCTCGTGCATGGCGCGCTGTCCGGTGAAAGGGTCAATCCGCCAACCGAAGGCCGATGCGTTCCATTGGGTATTCACCGGCAGTGTCGTCGGCAACATGGCCTGGCGCACCCGTTCTTCGAAGGCCTGGGATTCGATCAGCGTCAACGTATCGGTGCTGGCCTCGACCTGATGCACGAGAACGTCGAGCGCCTGCTGCAATTCATCGGTGGATAGGGGTAACGGCGTGATGAGAGGGCCGCCACGACCATCTCGGGCCAATTGCGTGGCCTCGTCTTTACGGGTTTCCGGCAACTTGATGCCTGCCGATGTCGCCAGACGATCACCCAGCGAATCAAGCCGCAGCAACTGTGCTTGCATCTGGCCGAGTTTGACGGCCATCACCTGCACGTTTTCACGCACGTAGTCGCGGCTGCGCTGGGTTTCCTCCGCGGAAACGACGCGCAGCAAATTTTCGAGGATCGGCAAGCGCAATGCTGCGGCGTGCCGAACCGTAACGTAAGAAAACAACGACGACAGCGCAATCACCGATGCCATCAGCAGCACGCTGCCCATGGCGAAATGAAGCCAGGTCACTGTAATCGTCCTGGCCGTTGCCAGTCTGTCGGAGACCAGAATAATATGCACGCTTCTGTTCCTTCCTGTTTATCCCATGCGACCACGCAGCATTGACGACCTATTGCAGGCAGACCCCGGGATTGCCCGGCTTGCCACCCACACCGCTCGATTGCTCAGGTTGCAAACCGTATTTGCGGCTGCGGTACCCGCGGCGCTGGGGCGAAGTGCCCACATTGCCAATTTGAAGCAGGGAAAAATCCTTATCTATTCGGACAACGGGGCAGTGGCTGCAAAACTCCGGCAACTGGCACCACGCCTCACTGATCTTCTTCGTTCCGTGGCGCCGGAAGTTACCGGAATCGACATTCGAGTGCAAGCCACTAGCGGCAATAGCTTCCATACAAGCAAACGGAGGCCTGCTGGCATTGGCTCTCAGGCGAAGCAGGGACTTACATCGCTTGAAAGCTCTCTGCCAACTGGGTCGCGTTTACAGGTGGCACTTGCCCGACTGATAGCACGCGGCTGAACGGGCAAGGCAGAATGAAGCAACCGGGCGCGACAGCGCTGCGGAAGCGAGCCACTTACGACAGCTGCAAGGTCGGGTAAAGGTGGGCGATGCCGGCGGGTACGGCTTCGTCGCGTTCGAAGCTGACCAGTTCCCACGCGGATGCATCGGCCAACAGCACGCGAAGCAACTGGTTGTTGAGCGCATGACCAGACTTGTTTGCCGAAAAAGCCGCCAGCAGCGGATGGCCGGCCAGATAGAGGTCACCGATGGCATCGAGCACCTTGTGGCGCGCAAACTCGTCGGGCAAACGCAGACCTTCGGCGTTGAGTACGCGGTATTCATCCATCACGATAGCGTTATCGAGACTACCGCCTAGCGCCAGTCCCTGGGCGCGGAGCGCCTCGACATCCTGGGTAAAACCGAAGGTGCGGGCGCGGGATATGTCTCGCGTGTAGGAATCGTCGGCGAAATCGACCGCCACGCGCGTACCGGTCTGATCGACCGCCGGGTGGTTGAAAGCAATGGAGAAGTCCAGCTTGAAGCCATCGTAGGGATCAAGCCGTGCCCACTTGTCGCCCTCATTAACTTCCACGGGCTTTTTTACCCGCAGGAAACGCTTGGGTGCGTTCTGCGCCTCGATGCCCGCCGATTGCAGCAGATAAACAAAGGGCGCGGCCGAGCCATCCATGATCGGCAACTCGGCAGCATCGACGTCCACGTAGAGATTATCGATACCCAGCCCGGCCAGGGCGGACATCAGGTGCTCCACCGTACCAAGGCGAACGCCGTCCTGTTCGAGCACAGAAGCCATGCGCGTATCGCCAACGCCGAAGGGGTTGGCCTTCAGTTCGACCGGCGGATCGAGATCGACCCGACAAAAAACGATCCCCGTATCAGGCGCCGCCGGACGCAAGGCAATCCGCACCTTGACACCGGAATGCAGACCGACGCCAGTGGCGCGAATAACTGACTTAAGGGTGCGTTGACGAAGCATGGATGTCTGATTGCGGCGAGGATGTTGCATGGCCGCAATTCTAGCATCGCGGCCCGACAGGCCCGGCAAGGCGAGGTGCCGGATCTGTCGGATGGCCGCGACGGGCGACAGCATGCCCTTTCCTCTTTAGTCCGCCTGCTTGCGCAGGAAGGCGGGGATGTCGTACTTATCGACGCCTGCGTCGGTCATGGTTCGCACGCTCGCCGCGCGGCCGGCGCTGCTGGCGCGAGCGGAGCTGAAGAGATTGTCGTAATCGCCCCCGCCGCCACCGCCGGCCGTGGTATGGGTTTCCGTCATCATCGGAATGTTGTCGGTACCCGTACGCAGCATTTCGGTGTGGTGCACCAAAACCGGTTTGGCCGCGCCCCTGCGGACAACATCACGACCCAGGCCGGTGGCCACTACGGTGACGCGGACGCGATCTTCCATTCCGTCGTCGTAGGCCAGACCGCAAATGACCGTCGCCTCGGGCGAGGTGTATTGGCGAATGGTGGCCATCACCTCCTTGTATTCCTTCATGGTGATCTGCTTGCTGGCGCTGACATTGACGAGCACGCCGCGGGCGCCGGAAAGTTCGACGCCTTCCAGCAAAGGGCTGGCCACTGCGTTCTCGGCGGCAATGCGCGCGCGGTCGACGCCAAGAGCTTCGCCCGAGCCCATCATGGCCTTGCCCATTTCGCCCATGACGGTGCGCACATCCTGGAAGTCGACGTTGATGTGGCCATTGACGTTGATGATTTCGGCAATGCCACCAACGGCATTCTTCAGGACATTGTCCGCCGCCTTGAATGCCTCGGGCATGCTGACGTCCTCGCCAAGCACCTCCATCAGTTTCTCGTTGAGGACGATGATCAGCGAATCCACGTGTAGTTCGAGTTCCTTGAGGCCCGCTTCGGCCAGGCTCTGGCGTTTGCCCTCGTACTCAAACGGCTTGGTGACCACCGCCACCGTCAGGATACCCAACTCGCGCGCGACTTCGGCGACGACAGGCGCCGCGCCGGTGCCAGTGCCCCCGCCCATGCCGGCGGTGATGAAAACCATGTGCGCACCGCGCAAGGCCTCGGCGATCTGCTCGCGCGCCAGCGCGGCATGCTCCCGACCGACGTCCGGCTTGCCACCCGCGCCCAGACCAGGGCCGAGTTGCAGCTTGACACCGGCGCTCATGTGCTTGAGCGCCTGGCCGTCGGTGTTGGCGCAAATGAACTCGACGCCCTGCACCCCCTCCCGAATCATGTGTTCAACGGCATTGCCGCCCGCGCCGCCAACGCCGATGACCTTGATAAGGGTCGTGGGTTCCGCTTCAACAAATTCAAACATGCTCGCCTCCTTGTTGTTTCCGCCGCTAATTAAAAATCACAAATTTTTCACGAACCAGGAACGCATGCGCTCCAGCACCTGCTTGAAATTCGTTGGGCTCTGCATCTTGAGTCCGCGTTGTCGCTGCTCCATGCCCTGTAGGAGCAGCCCCATCGCCGTCGAATGACGCGGACTCTTGACGAAGTCGCGCAGGTTGCCGTCGTAATGCGGCACCCCGAGCTTCACCGTGTTGTGGAAGATTTCCTCGCCAAGTTCGATCATGCCCGGCATCTGCGCCGAACCGCCAGTGAGCACGACACCGGCACGCAACAGCCGTTCGTAGCCGCTGCGCACCAGTTCTTCCTGCACCTTGAAAAATATTTCCTCGACCCGCGGCTGGATGAAGCCGGCCAGCGCCTGACGCGATAGCTGAGTCGACGGCCGGTCGCCAACACCCGGCACCTCGATCATTTGCTCCGGGTCGGGAATTTGCTGCAGGGCCGCGCCCCACTTTTCCTTGATTTCCTCGGCATCCGGCGTCGATGTGCGCAGGGCAAAGCCGATGTCGGCGGTGATCTGGTCGCCGGCGATGGCGATGACCGCCGTATGACGGATGGCGCCCTGCGAGAAGATGGCGATATCCGTGGTGCCACCGCCGATATCGACCAGGCAGACGCCGACGTCGCGTTCGTCGTCGGTCAGCACGGCATGGCCCGAGGCCAGCGGCTGCAGGACGAGGTCGACGACTTCGAGGCCGCAACGATGCACGCACTTGACAATGTTCTGCACGGCGGTAACGGCGCCGGTGACGATATGCACCTTGACGTCGATCCGCTTGGCGTCCATACCGATCGGTTCCTTGACGCCATCCTGGCCATCGACGATAAATTCCTGCACCAGCGTGTGCAATATCTTGTCGTCGGCCGAGATGGGCGTGGCGTTGGCCGCCTCGATGGCGCGCTCGACGTCAAAATGCGTCACCTCCGTCTCGCGCACCACGGCCATTCCGCTGGAATCCTTGCTCTTGATGTGGCCGCCAGCGATGCCGGTGTAGACCTCTTTCACCTTGCAACCGGACATCAGTTCGACTTCTTCGATGGCGCGCGAAATGGCACCTACAGTTTCCTCGATATTCACCACCACGCCCCGGCGTAGGCCGCGCGATTCCTGGGTGCCAAGACCGAGGATGACCAGTTTGCCCTCGGCGTTCAGTTCGGCGACGAGGGCGACAATCTTCGACGTGCCGATATCGAGGCCGACGATGAGGTCGCGTTTCTGCTCCTTGCTCATAAGCCGACGGGCCGCCCCGAGGCGACAAGCGCCCCCTTGGGGGCAGCGAACGAAGTAAGCGTGGGGGAAGTTTTCATGATTCCTTCGATTTTCTGTCCGGGCTGGCGGGTGCACCGAGGCGCAACACGAAGCCATTGGGGTAGCGCATGTCGACGGCGGCTACCTGTGCCCGGGTCTTCTCTCTCGCCGCTGCGTAATAGGCGTTGAAGCGCTCGAGTCGCTCGGCCAGCGGCAAACGGGGCTGGTCACGACCGAGATCAAGCATCACCCCGTCGTCGAGTCTTACCTGCCACGCCTCGCGGGCGGTCAGGGTTACGGCCACCGGCTTGCGCTTGATTTTTTCGAGGCTGGCGTCGAATGCGCGAAAGCGATCGAGCATGACCGCGGACGATCCTTCCGGCCCGGAAAGCAGGGGTAATGAAGCGCTACTATTTGCAACGAAAAGTTCGCCTTTGGCATTGACCAGGCGCTCATCCTGGCTGTCACTGGCGCCCGCCCTCGACCAACGGGCGACGGCAACGTGTTCTTCAAGCGTAAGCTCCAGCGAATCGGGCCAGCGGCGGCGTACTTCGGCGCGACGTACCCAGGGTAATTTTTCGAAGGTAGCCCGGGCGTTTTCAATGTTTACGCCAAGCAGATTGCCGCTAACCGCCGTGCGCGCCGCGTGCTCGATCTGCGCGCGACTGACGCGTTCGATGTCAGACACCACCACCACTTCGCGCAATGGCTTGAATGGCATATGCTGCAAACCGTTCACCGCGGCCCACGCCAAGGTTGCGATGCCAAAGGCAATCAGGACATCGGACACCAGATTCATCAGCACCGGCCGATCCCAGAAGCCCTCGGTGGCGGCCGACCTGCTCGTCACCCTGCTTGTCGTCTTGCCTGCCGACCGTTTCCTGACGGGTTCCCGCTTAGCCAAGGGTCGCCTCCGCCAGAATCCTTACCACCAGTTCCTCGAATTCAATGCCGGCGGCGCGCGCGGCCATCGGCACCAGCGAATGATCGGTCATGCCCGGCGCGCTATTCACCTCCAGCGCATAGGCCATGCCGGCGCTATCGAGCATGACATCGACGCGCCCCCAACCGCGGCTACCGAGGATGTCAAAAGCCTTCAGCGCCAGCGCCTGAATTTCTTTCTCCCGCTCGGGCGGCAATCCGCTGGGGATGCGGTATTCGGTGTCGTCGCGACTGTATTTCGCCTCGTAATCGTAGTAATCCGTCGCGGGAACAATACGGATGAGCGGCAACGCCTGGCCGGCAAGAATGCCGACAGTGTATTCGCCGGCATCGACGAAGCGCTCCGCCAGCACCAGTTTGTCGTAGCGGGCTGCCGTTTCCCACGCTGCGTGCAGATTGCCGGCCTGTGCGACCTTGGTGATGCCGATACTCGATCCCTCATTCGCCGGCTTGACGAACAGGGGCAGGCCGAGCCGGGTTTCGACTGCGGCAAAATCCGTCGTTTCGTCGAGCATGGCGTAATCGGGCACGGGAATGCCGGCCGCCTGCCACACCAGCTTGGTGCGCCACTTGTCCATCGCCAGCGCCGAAGCCAGTACGCCGCTGCCGGTGTAGGGAATCTTCATCAGTTCAAGCGCGCCCTGCAGGCTGCCATCTTCACCACCGCGACCATGCAGGGCGATAAAGATGCGGGCATAGCCTTCGTCTTTCAGAGCGGACAAGGGTTTTGCGGTCGGATCGAAGGGATGAGCATCCACACCGGCACGTTTAAGCGCGGCGAGCACGGCGGCACCGCTCTTGAGCGACACCGCGCGTTCCGCCGAATCGCCGCCGAACATCACTGCGACTTTTCCGAAGTTTATATTAATCAAGATGTTGCACCCACGATACGAACTTCCCTCACCAATTCGACCCCGAACATTTCCTTCACGCGCGCATGAATGTGACGAATAAGCGTTTCTATCTCGCCAGCCGTCGCCTTGCAGTCCGGATTAACGATGAAATTCGCATGCTTTTCGGAGACCTGCGCGCCGCCGATTGCGCTTCCCTTCAAACCAGCGGCCTCAATCAGGCGCGCGGCATGATCGTTCGGCGGGTTGCGGAAGACGGAACCGGCATTCGGCAATTGCAGTGGCTGGGTCGCCAGGCGGCGGTCAAGCAGTTCGGCGATGCGCGTTCGGGATGCCGGGCCATCGCCGGACGGAAAGCGCAACCAGGCGGCGGCAAACACCTCGTCGGTGGCGCTTTTCAGGCCAACGTGGCGGTAATCGATCTCGAAATCCTCGCGTGTGCGCAGGACGGTGCGACCATGGCGGTCGAGCATCAGCACGCGCTCGACGAAATTCCATGTCTCGCCGCCATGGCAACCGGCATTCATGGTCAGCGCGCCGCCGAGGGTACCCGGAATGCCAGCGAGAAATTCGGCGTCGGCCAAGTCGTTATTCGCGGCGAAGCGTGCCAGCTTGGGGCTGGCCACCCCGGCTTCGGCGTAGATCGTGCCGTCGGCTTCCAGACGCAGGACGTCGAGCGCGCCATGGGTAAAGACCACCGTGCCATCGTAGCCGCCATCGCGCACCAGCAGATTGGACCCCAGACCGACAATCATCAGCGGTTCATCGTGGCGCAGGCCGCTCAGGAAGGCGGCCAGATCATCAAGGTCGACCGGAAAAAAAGCGCAGGCCGCAGCACCGCCGGCCCGCCACGAAACGTGTCCGGCCATGGGTTCGTTCGGCCTTATTTCGCCCCTGATTGCCTCAGCCATGCGCGAGCTTCCCGGGCACGCCACCAATAGAGCCCGCACCCATGGTGATCACCACGTCACCATTCCGCGCCGCCGCGAGCATGGCTTGCGGCATGGCGGCGATATCCTCGACAAATATCGGCTCGATCTTTCCCGAGACGCGCAGGGCGCGGGTGAGGGCGCGCGCGTCGGCAGCGACGATGGGCGTCTCGCCCGCGGCATAGACTTCGGCCAGTAGCAGCGCATCGACGCCGGCAAGCACTTTGACGAAGTCTTCGAAGCAGTCGCGCGTGCGCGTGTAGCGATGCGGCTGGAAAGCCAGCAGCAGCCGGCGGCCGGGGAAGGCGCCGCGCGCGGCGGCGATGGTGGCCGCCATTTCGACAGGATGGTGACCATAATCGTCAATCAGGGTAAACGTGCCACCCGCGGGGCAGGCAATCTCGCCGTAAAGCTGGAAGCGGCGTCCGACGCCCTTGAATTCGGCCAGCGCCCTGACGATTGCCGTGTCGCTAACGCCGACTTCTGTCGCCACCGCGATGGCTGCCAGGGCGTTCAGCACGTTGTGGCGCCCCGGCAGGTTGAGCGTGATAGCCAGGCGGGACACCGAACCGTTGGTGCGCACGCAGTCGAACTTCATGGTGCCGCCGTCGGCGACGAGATTCTCGGCGCGGAAATTCACCACCAATTTTTCTACCGGGTCGATGCCGTAGGTAACGACCTGCTTGGCCACGCGCGGCAAAATCTCACACACGTTGGCGTCGTCGGCGCAGAGCACGGCCACGCCGTAGAAGGGCAGCCGATGCAGGAAATCGACGAAGGCCTGCTTGAGGCGGCCGAAATCGTGGCCGTAGGTTTCCATATGATCGGCGTCGATGTTGGTAACGACCGACAGCACCGGAGACAGAAAGAGGAAGGAAGCGTCCGATTCGTCGGCCTCGGCGACGAGAAACTCGCCGGCACCGAGGCGGGCATTGGCACCGGCCGAATTTAGGCGGCCGCCGATGACAAAAGTGGGATCGATGCCGCCCTCGGCAAGGCAACTGGCGACCAGGCTGGTTGTCGTCGTCTTGCCGTGGGTGCCGGCAATCGCAATGCCCTGTTTCAAGCGCATCAGTTCGGCCAGCATCTGCGCGCGCGGCACCACCGGCAGATGGCGGGCACGCGCTTCGATCACCTCGGGGTTATCTTCCTTGACAGCGGTCGACACCACCACCGCGTCGGCGCCGACGACATGTTCCGCTACATGGCCAATGCTCACCCGCACGCCCTGCGCCGCCAGCCGCCGCGTCGTCGCCGATTCGGCCAGGTCCGAGCCGCTGACCTCGTAGCCCTGATTGGCCAACACCTCGGCAATCCCGCTCATGCCGGAACCGCCCACACCGATGAAATGAATACGGCGAACCTTGTGTTTCATCGAGCCATCTCCTTGCAAATATTCGCCACGGCCAGTGTTGCCTCCGGTTTTGCCAGCGCCCGGGCTTTCTCGGCCATCTGTTGCAACTGCGCGCGGTTCAGGTTACGGATCAGCGCCAGCCGCGCCGGTGTCAGTTCCGCCTGGGGCAGCAGGATCGCCGCGCCCGCCCGGGCCAGGTAGCGGGCATTGCTGCTCTGGTGGTCATCCACCGCGTGCGGGTAGGGCACCAGAATGCTGGCCACGCCGGCCGCCGCCAGTTCGGACACGGTCAGCGCGCCGGCGCGGCAAATGACGAGATCGGCCCAGGCGTAGGCGCCCGCCATATCCTCGACAAACGGCACCAGATGCGCCATCACCCCAGCGTTGGCATAGATTTTTTTCAGCGCCTCGATGTGCTTCTCGCCGGCCTGATGCACCACCTCGGGCCGCTCGGGCTCGGGAATTTCCGCCAGCGCCTGCGGCACGGCCTCGTTCAGCGCAGCCGCGCCAAGGCTGCCGCCCACCACCAGCAGGCGCAGGCGACCGCTGCGGTTGGCGAAGCGCTCGGTTGGCGGCGGCAACATGGCAATTTCCCGCCGCACGGGATTACCGACCCATTCGCCCTTTGCCAAGGCAGCGGGAAAACCGCAGAGGATGCGGTCGGCCACGCCGGCCAGCACACGATTGGCCAGTCCCGCCACCGAATTCTGCTCATGCAGTACCAGTGGGATGTTTTTCAGCGCCGCCATCATGCCGCCGGGAAAGGTGACATAGCCGCCCATGCCGAGCACAACATCCGGCTGGATACGTTTGATTTCGGCCAGTGCCTGCGAGAAGCCGCGCAGCAGATTGAAGGGCAGCAGCAGTTTGCGCAGCAGCCCCTTGCCCCGCAGGGCGGCAAAGCGCACCCAGACCATTTCGTAGCCGCGACCCGGTACCAGTCGGGCTTCCATGCCATCCCGATTGCCCATCCAGACCACGCGCCAGCCCTGCGCGTACAGCGCATCGGCCACGGCGAGGCCGGGGAAAATATGGCCGCCGGTGCCGCCCGCCATGACAAGAAGGGTCTTTTTCAGACTGAGGCTCATACCGACTGCCCCCGCATGAGCTGTCGATTTTCCCAATCAACCCGTGCCAGTACCGCCAGCGCCACGCAATTGGCCATGATGCCGGAACCGCCGAAGCTCATCAGCGGCAAGGTCAGGCCCTTGGTCGGCAACAGGCCCATGTTTACGCCCATGTTGATGAAGGACTGGATGCCGATCCAGATACCGATGCCCTGTGCCGCCAGGCCGGCATAGAGGCGGTCGAGCACCAGCGCCTGGCGGCCGATGGCGAAAGCGCGCTGCACCAGCAGGGCAAACATCGCCACGACGGCGAACACGCCGAAGAAGCCCAACTCTTCGGCAATCACCGCCAGCAGGAAGTCCGTGTGCGCCTCGGGCAGATAGAACAGTTTTTCGATGCTGGCGCCAAGGCCGACGCCAAGCCATTCGCCACGACCGAAGGCGATCAGCGCATGCGACAGTTGATAGCCGCGACCATAGGCGTCCTGCCACGGATCCATGAAACCGAAGATGCGGTCGCGCCGGTAGGGCGACGACCAGATCAGGATGACGAAGGCGATGGCCATCACCCCGATCAAGACCGCGAACAGGCGAGCGTTGATGCCGCCAAGGAAAAGGATACCGAATGCAATGCCGACGATGACGACGAAGGCGCCGAAATCCGGCTCGCGCAGCAGCAGGGCGCCGACCAGCACCATGACGAGCGCCATCGGCACGAAACCGCGGCGGAACGAGCCCATGTCGGCCAGCTTGCGGGTGGTGTAATCGGCGGCGTAAAGCACCGCGAACAGTTTCATCAGCTCGGAGGGTTGCAGGTTGATCGGGCCCAGCGGCAGCCAGCGTTGCGCACCGTTCACCGCGCGGCCGACATGGGGAATCAGCACCAGCAGCAGCAGCAGCACGCCAGCCAGAAACAGCCACGGCGCCGCCTGCTGCCACAGCCGCAGCGGAATCTGGAAGGCCATGACACCCGCCACCAGACCGACCGCGAGGAAGACGGCATGGCGGACCAGGAAATAACTCGACTGGTGGCCGGTAAAACGGCTGCCCTCGGCGGTGGCGATCGAGGCCGAATAGACCATGACGAGGCCGAACATGAGCAGACCCAGCGCCGGCCACAGCAGCAGGGGATCGAGCTCGGCCTGCGGGGTCGACCCGGCATTGAGGCGCCGGCCGGCGGAATACGCCAAGGTGCTCATGATTGCGCCAACCCGCCGACCGCCTCGACAAAGACTTGCGCGCGGTGTTCATAGTTGCGGAACATGTCGAAGCTGGCGCAGGCGGGCGATAGCAGCACGGCGTCGCCCGCCCAGGCCTTGCGGGCCGCCATACGCACGGCCTCGGCCATGTCGGCGGCGGCCAGCACCGGCACGTTGCAGCCGTCGATGGCGGCGGCGATTTGCGGCGCATCGCGACCGATCAGCACCACGGCGCGGGCGTGGCGGGCCACGGCGTCCTTGAGCGGCGAAAAATCCTGGCCTTTGCCATCGCCGCCGAGGATCACCACCACCTTGCGTTGCAGGCCTTCCAGCGCCGCCACGGTGGCGCCGACATTGGTGCCCTTGGAGTCGTCGAAATACGCCACGCCGCAGATCTCGGCGACGCGTTCGACGCGATGGGGCAAGCCCGCGAACGCACGCAAGCCCGGCAGCAGCGCCGTCGGATCGAGCCCGTCATGGGCGTCGATAGCGGCGCACAACGCCAGCGCCGCCATGGCATTGGCGGCATTGTGCAAGCCGGAGAGTGGCAGTTCGCGCACCGGCAACAGAAATTTGTCGCCCTGGACGATCCACGCCTCGCCCCGATTGGGCCGCAGGCCAAAGTCGCGCTCATCCCCCGGGGCATCGAGGCCGAAGGTGATCAATTGACGGCCGGGCAGCGCCATGCGCTTGACCCGCTCGTCCTGCCGGTTGAGCACCTGCACCCCCGTATTTTCTCCGCATCCGGCAAAGATACGGGCCTTGGTGGCGGCGTAATCGGCGAGATCGACATAGCGGTCGAGGTGGTCGTCCGAAATATTGAGCACGGTTGCCGCGTCGGCGTCGAGGCTGTCCAGCGTTTCGAGCTGGAAGCTGGACAATTCCAACACCCAGATTTCGGGCAATGTGCCCTCGTCCTGACACGACATCAATGCGGTTAGCGCCGCCGGCGAGATGTTGCCGGCCACCCCCGTGCGCTTGCCGGCGCTGCGGCACAAGTGCCCGGCCAACGCCGTTGTCGTTGTCTTGCCATTGGTGCCGGTGATGGCGATGACGCGGGCGCGGCGTTCATCCCGTTCGCGCAGGCCGAGATCACGCAGACCCCAGGCAAACAGTTCGATTTCACCGACGACCGGAATGCCCTGGGCGCGGGCGTGAATCAGCAGCAGCAGTCCGGCCGACAGTCCCGGCGACAGCGCAACGAGGTCGATGCCTTCGAGCAGGCCCTTATCAAATTCACCCGTGAAAAAGTCGGCGCTAGCGACACGGCAACGCAACTCGTTCAGGCCGGGCGGCGCGGCGCGAGTGTCGGCGACACGCACGGCCGCGCCGTTGCGCGCGCACCACTGCGCCATCGCCAACCCCGATTCGCCGAGGCCCAGCACCAGAACGTGTTTGCCGGCCAGTTTCATCGTATCTTCAGCGTCGACAGACCGAACAGCACCAGCAGGATGGTGATGATCCAGAAACGCACCACCACCTGCGTTTCTTTCCAGCCCGATTGCTCGAAATGGTG
>JAIFMO010000238.1 GCA_020048435.1 Sulfuritalea sp. | reverse complement strand
TTGCCCAGGCCGCCCCGGCCACCTTGGGCGATCAGCGCGCGCATGCCGTCGTGGTCGAGATCGGCAATGACCTCGCTGGTTGACAGATCGGTCACGACTGAACCTACCGGCATGCGCAATTCGAGATCGCCGCCCCCCTTGCCGTAACAATCCGAACCGCGACCGTTTTCACCCTTCTCGGCTCGGAAGATTCGGGTGTAGCGGTAGTCGATCAGCGTGTTCAGGTTGCGGTCGGCAATAGCCCAGATGGACCCGCCACGACCACCATCGCCGCCGTCGGGTCCCCCTTTGGGTATGAACTTCTCGCGACGGAACGACGCGACACCGTTGCCGCCGTCGCCGGCGATAACCTCGATCTTGGCTTCGTCAAAAAACTTCATCGGGGGCCCAGAAACAGAAAAGCCCTACCACAGGGATAGGGCTCAAGGATAGGGCTTCGCGCGACAACCTGAGTGTTCGTCAGGCAGCGGCGGGAATAATGCTGACGGTCTTGCGTTGTTCCGCGCCCTTGACGGCAAACTTGACCGTGCCGGTAATCTTGGCGAAAAGGGTGTGATCCTTGCCGAGGCCGACGTTTTCACCCGCGTGGAAGCGCGTACCGCGCTGACGGACGATGATGCTGCCCGCCGGGATGAGTTCGCCGCCATAGCGCTTGACGCCCAAGCGTTGCGATTCGGAATCGCGGCCGTTGCGAGAACTGCCGCCTGCTTTTTTATGTGCCATGGTTAAGGCTCCAGGTTAGGCCGAGATGTTGCCGATCTCGATTTCAGTAAAATTCTGGCGATGACCCTGATGCTTCTGGTAATGCTTGCGCCGCCGCATCTTGAAAATCTTCACTTTGGGATGCCGGCCATGGGAAAGCACTTTTGCCAGCACCGAGGCGCCGGCAACGGTGGGCGTTCCGACCTTGACGGTCTCGCCTTCACCGACCATGAGAACCTGGTCAAGCGTGATTTCCGCGCCCACATCTGCCGGTATCTGTTCTACTTTGATTTTTTCGCCGGATACGACACGATACTGCTTGCCGCCGGTTTTTATGACCGCGTACATGATGGACTCCGTAATAAACTCGTTTCAGAGAACCATCCATTATATCGGAATTCACATTCAAGTCAAAGCAGATGCGCCCCTCGCGGCATACAATTTTTATTAGTTGACTCGTTGACTTGGTTAAATACCTGAGTACAATTGTCGGCAATACAGGGGCGCCCCGACACCCCTACCCAAATTTCAGCAATCACCCTTAATCCCCTACGGAGAAGAAACATGATCGAAGTGAATGGCGTACAAATAGAAACCGATGCAGAAGGCTTTCTGTCCAATCTGGACGACTGGACGGAAGAAGTGGCTGTGTGCCTGTCGCAGCAGGACAAGCTCGAACTCGGCGAAAAACACTGGCAGGTGATCAACTGGATTCGCACCTACTATGCCGAATATGGCACGTCCCCCAACCTGCGCATCATCACCAAGAACATCGGTAACGATCTGGGCGAGGAATTCGGCGACAAGAAGTAGCTGTTCGATCTTTTCCCCTACGGCCCGGCCAAGCAAGCGGGGCGCTACGCCGGCATGCCGAAGCCGACCGGCTGCGTCTGAATTTCATTAGCACCCGGAAAAGGCTGCCTTCAACATGGGGGTAGCCTTTTTCATGTGCGCCCGGCACGGGCGCACTCTTGTGGGTGGAAGTCCCGCCGTAAGTTGATCACAGCGAACGAAGCGAAGCGCAACTGCATGAGGGTGGGCATCGGAATTTCTTCGACACCCCAGGGACGCTTGAGCGTTACCTTGTACAGGAAGGGTTCGAGTTTCTGGGGTATCGGTTTGAAGCAGGGCAGCGTTGGGTGCGCAAGAAAAGTTTGATGTCTTTGCGGGACAAAATCCGCGCCAAGACGAAACGTAACGAGGGGAACTCCATCGACTACGTTATTGCGTCTCTCAATCCGACCCTGCGAGGCTGGTACGAGTGTTTTTCGCGAGAAATACCCCATGTCTGTAAGGCTATCCGGATTTCCTGTTTGATCCCGCTAACTTGGCAATCCTGTCGTAATCCGGATAGCACGTGAATATAGATATTTACAATAATTAGTTAATAGATATAATCTATATTCATGCCAAAGACTGCTCGTGCTCTATTGCAACTTCCGCCAGCGACCGCCGCCGCTATTGAAAAGCTTGGCGCTGACTTGGCTGTTGCCCGCTTACGTCGCAGGGAATCGTTGAAGACATGGGCGAAGCGTATGGGGGTTTCTGTTCCCACGGTGCAGCGCCTTGAGGCTGGCGACCCATCTGTCGGCATCGGCATCATCGCAACTGCCCTATGGCTCATTCGGCGAGATGGCGAGCTGGGCAATCTTGCGTCGCCGGAACATGACCTAGGCGCCATTGAAATGGGTGTTAGGGAAGCTCTTGATCTGGGACGCCAGCGGGCCAGAGCTTCCGCCGAAGCTCGCGGGCACAAGGTGCGCAAATAAATGCGGCTGGACAACCTGTATCTCTGGTTCCTGGGGGACCCAGCCAAGCCTCGCTATGTTGGCGAGCTGAAACTTGTCTCAGCCGGGAAGGGTGTATCGTTGCGCTACAGCGAAGAGTGGTTGGGTAACGGGTTCGCGCTGAGCGAAGATCTTCCTCTTGTTGACACCGAATTCCTGCCACCAGGGCGCTTGGCTGCTGATATGCAACGAGCAGTCGGTGCGGTAGACGATGCGCGACCTGATCGCTGGGGCGAAAAAGTTATTCGCTTCGTGGGCAAGCCAAAGCGCCTATCCCTGATGGAATATCTATATTACGCCGGTGATGATCGGTTTGGCGCACTGGGTGTCTCCATGTCGCCAGACCATTACAACCCGAGATCCGGTGGCCCCATTCCGCGGCTCGAGGATGCCCAGCAGCTCAGCGAAATCGTGGCCAAGATCGAGGCATCTGAACCTATTACTGCCATCGAGGCGAAGATCATCGAGGGTGGCGGCAGTCCGATGGGAGGCGCAAAGCCTAAGGCGCTCATCCGCATTGATGGCGAGCAGTGGGTCATCAAGTTCTATAACAGCGAACCCGTTGATGCCCCGTTGATTGAGCACGCAACGATGACATTGGCCAAACGCGCAGGCATTGTCGTCGCTGAAACCCGGGTTATCCATCTTTCGGGGGAAAATGCGATAGCCATTCGTCGCTTCGACCGTGAAGGGGGTCGGCGAATCCATTGCATTTCGGCTGGCACTGTCATTCGGGCTGCCACCGTTACTGGCGCCGAGCTGGACCTGGGGTACCCGGAGCTTGCCCGAACCCTTCGTCGTATTGGCGTCAGCCATGACGATGTCAACCAGCGGGATGCGCGCGAACTTTTCTGTCGAATGGTTTTCAACATCCTGGTCGATAACACCGACGATCACGAAAAAAATCACTCACTGTTGATTGTGAGCCCATTCGAAAACGGTCGCATGAAGCTGGCGCCAGCATACGATGTCTTGCCAACCAACTCCGGGCAGGGGTACCAGGAGTTCATCTGCGGTGTTCACGGCCGGGACTCTACGCTTGAGAACGCGATGTCGCAGTGCGACGCATTCGGTTTACTGCCTGATGAGGCCGCGGCCGAAATTGCTGCTGTCATTGAGGTCGTGAATACTTGGCAAGCGCACTTCGAGCAAGCCGGCGTATCAGAACGCGACATCAAAAGCCTGGCAGAGCGCATCGATGGTGAGGAACTCCTGACACAGCGCACCCAATTTGATTCGACGCATTTTCAGGGTGTGCCATTTAAGAAAAAGCGGAGAAGCCTCTTTCGACGGTTTTGAAGGCTGTGCCCCGGCGTAAGTGAATGGCGTAGGGGCGGTGCCCCTGGCGCATAGTTCGTTCCGATGAATCATTTGTAACCCTTTTGGCGGTACGAACTACTAGTGAACTGTTCCGCCAGTGCTTCCACGAAGCTAAACGTCGTTTCGAACCGGCGGATCTCTTGCTCCGGCACGTCTTCGACCGACATGGCCATGCGCCACTGATTGGCAATGGCTAGAGTCATCGTTTGCAAGACCTCGCGCGCTTCCGCCAACTCGTAGCCGTAATGGTCGGCGCCGGCGGACACCAAGTCCTTGGCGTCGATACCTGTGACCAGCCGCGGCGGTGTGAACTGTCGGCCGCGGCGGGTGCCGGACACGTAGCGGTAGGCCATTGACAGGGCTGGGTGCTGCGGCATGGCGGCAGCGGGCACCAGGTCGAAGGCCGGTGAGAGCCGCCAGCGCTGCTTGGCCATATCAGCGCAGAGCAGGCCATGGTTCTTCGTGTGATCGTCCAGGTTGCGGATGAGGGCGTTGAAAACGATGCGCCGCCAAAGTTCGCGGCGCTCCTCGCGGTGGGCTTCTTGCCCGCCGCACCAGCGGGCCAAGCCCTCGGCCAGGGAGACGTAGCTCTTGCGCAGTCCCTGGGGCGTAAAACCGACCGTGGCGTATTGGAGTGTGTCCGCGGGGGATGCAAACGCGAGATCCAGGCGCATCAGTGCGTGGGCACTAATGTAGCCCTTGCGCGCGACGCCAGCCGATGTGGTCTCTCGGTCGAAGCGGCTTACCAGCAGGGCCGCCCGGCCGCCAGGCAGGCGCCAGACCTCCGGGTCGTCGCAGGTGCGGATGCCGCACGCACGTGCCAGCTTCAGCATGGCGCACTCGGTGTGTGGCAACCAG
The DNA here is from genome assembly GCA_020048435.1 of Sulfuritalea sp. Classification (GTDB taxonomy): domain Bacteria; phylum Pseudomonadota; class Gammaproteobacteria; order Burkholderiales; family Rhodocyclaceae; genus Sulfurisoma. The sequence goes on along the minus strand of JAIFMO010000238.1, from coordinate 929 downwards.
CGGGAGTCTCCCGGCTCAGGGAATTTCGCCAGATACTGCACGCCGTCCCGGGAGACGGTCAGCTTGGGCTTTGTACCGCCCAGGCTGGTGCCGTTCTGGGCGGCGTTTAACACTTGATCTTCCAGGTCGGTCCTGGCCTGGCCGCCGGCCTCGAGCCCGGCCAGGATGGTCAGGAACTCGCCGTCAGTCGGACACAGCATCAGCGCCTCCACTTCGGAGACTTCGCGTTCCAGCCGGCGTGCGAGCAGATGCCGGCCCCAGCTATCCGGGCCGGCATCCATAAACAGGGGGAAGATGCCGTGGCCGCCACTGACCGCCCGGGGGGTGGTGCGCAGGGACAAATCGGGTGCCAAGGCAGGGTTCTTGGCTGCCAGGTAGGCGGGGTCGTAGCGGAAGCGTCCCACTGGGCCGACGGAATCGTGGGTGAACTCACCGGCGAGGACTGGCGTGGGGCTGCCCGGCAGCCAAACATGGACGGGGGCGGTACGGATCATCGGGCGGCCCCTTGTTCATCGGCATCCAGCGGCGGCGTACTGAAACCACCCAGCACGGCGTCGCGGATCTCAAGCATCCAGATTGCCCGAGCGTAATGACCGATCTGCACCGTCGGTGCCCCGTGCTCGATTGACACCAGGGTCTGCGTACTGATCCCCAGCATGTCTGCGAATTCCCGAACCGAATGCTTCCGTTCCTGGCGGGCTAGGGCGATGCGGCGCCCTAGCGCTTCCAGGGAGACGGTCACGTCCAGAGGAAGCGGGGCGATCTTGAAGGCGCGAACTTTTGGCATATGTTCTAATATATCAGTACATATTTGGCGTAATGTAATGATAAGTTAGTACGCTACTAAAGGCAAGAACCGGCGATCATTGAATCAATGAGGTGACCGGTCCGATGTCAGGCCGGAGATGATGTAGCCACTGGGCAGTTTG
>JAIFMO010000103.1 GCA_020048435.1 Sulfuritalea sp. | reverse complement strand
GGTCTTGCCGTGATCCACGTGTCCAATCGTCCCTACGTTTACGTGCGGCTTGTTCCGCTCAAACTTGCCTTTTGCCATGATCGATCACCCTAAGGAACGAGATTACTTTTTGTTGATAACTGCTTCGGCGACGTTTTTCGGCGCCTCACTGTAGTGCTTGAATTCCATGCTGTAGGTTGCCCGCCCTTGGGACAGCGAACGCAACTGTGTCGAGTAACCAAACATCTCAGCAAGTGGGACCTCGGCCTTGATCAGCTTGATACCGCCAACCTGGTCTTCCATGCCATGCACAATGCCGCGACGTCCTGACAAATCACCCATGACGTTGCCCATATAGTCTTCTGGCGTCTCGACCTCGACAGCCATCATTGGCTCCAGTAGTACCGGGCTAGCCTTGCGCATCGCATCCTTGAAGGCCATCGAAGCTGCCATTTTGAAAGCGTTTTCATTCGAATCGACATCATGAGACGAACCATCGAACAAGGTAACCTTGACATCAACCACAGGGAAACCCGCTAACACGCCATTCGGCAGCGTCTCGAGGAGACCCTTCTCAACTGCGGGGATAAATTCGCGCGGAACGGTACCCCCCTTGACAGCATCAATGAACTCGAATCCCTTGCCGGTTTCATTCGGCTCCAGTTTGATCCAGACATGGCCATACTGGCCGCGCCCACCAGACTGTTTGACGAATTTCCCTTCTTGTTCGACCGTTTTCCTGATCGCCTCGCGATAAGCAACCTGCGGGGCACCGACATTGGCCTCGACATTAAACTCGCGTCGCATACGATCCACAAGAATTTCAAGGTGCAATTCGCCCATACCGGAAATAATGGTCTGACCTGATTCTTCATCTGTGCGAACACGGAAGGACGGATCTTCCTGTGCCAATCGGTTCAGTGCGATACCCATTTTTTCCTGGTCGGGCTTGGTCTTCGGCTCGACTGCAACATGGATCACCGGCTCCGGGAACTCCATGCGCACCAGTGTGATCACCTTATCGACGGCACAGAGGGTCTCGCCGGTGGTCGCCTCCTTGAGTCCAACGGCAGCCGCGATGTCACCGGCAAAAACTTCCTTGATTTCTTCGCGCTGGTTGGCATGCATCTGCAAGATGCGTCCTATCCTCTCCTTGCGGCCCTTGATCGGATTGTAAATAGTGTCGCCAGACTTTATGATTCCGGAATATACACGGAAAAAGGTCAGTTGACCGACAAATGGGTCCGTCATGATCTTGAAAGCCAAGGCAGAAAACGGCTCGTCGTCGGCTGCTCTGCGCTGGCCTTCAGTTTCATCTTCAAGAATACCAGTGACAGGCGGTATATCGGTTGGCGCTGGCATAAACTCAACAACCGCGTCAAGCATCGCCTGTACGCCCTTGTTCTTGAACGCCGAACCACACAACATGGGCACAATTTCGCTGGCAATAGTGCGCTGGCGAATAGCCTTCTTGACCTCATCCTCTGAGAGGTTGCCCTCTTCAAGATATTTATTCATCAACTCCTCAGAGGCCTCAGCTGCGGCTTCCAGCAACTTCTCGCGCCATTTATCGGCAGTTTCAACCAGATCGACAGGGATATCGCCGTAGGTGAATTTGATACCCTGCGTTGCATCGTCCCAAATGATGGATTTCATTTTGATCAGATCGACGACGCCCTCGAATTTATCTTCCGCCCCAATGGGTATCTGCAGCGGGATCGGGTTAGCCTTAAGTCGCTCGCGCATCTGATCATGCACTTTGAAGAAATCAGCGCCAGTACGATCCATCTTGTTGACGAAGGCCAAACGCGGCACGCCGTATTTATTGGCTTGACGCCAAACGGTTTCGGACTGCGGCTGCACACCACCAACAGCACAATAAACCATGCACGCACCATCGAGTACGCGCATGGAACGCTCCACCTCAATGGTGAAGTCCACATGCCCCGGGGTGTCGATGATGTTGATGCGATGCTCCGGGTAATTCTCGGCCATACCCTTCCAGAAACAGGTCGTGGCGGCGGATGTAATTGTTATTCCACGCTCTTGCTCCTGCTCCATCCAATCCATGGTGGCAGCACCGTCGTGCACTTCGCCGATCTTATGGTTGACGCCTGTGTAGAACAGGATACGCTCCGTAGTCGTCGTCTTGCCTGCGTCAATGTGCGCCGAAATGCCGATGTTGCGGTAGCGCTCGATGGGAGTCTTGCGGGCCACTTTGATTACCTGCCTTATCTAAGCCAAACCGCCGTGGCTCCCACTCCAGAGTGAGACACCATGGCGGCAACGAAAAAGAAAACCGCGCCAGCGAACTGACGCGGCACGAATATCTTAGAAACGGAAATGGGAGAAGGCCTTGTTGGCCTCAGCCATGCGATGCACTTCTTCACGCTTTTTCATCGCAGCACCACGACCCTCGGCAGCCTCAAGCAACTCGCTTGCCAAACGCTGACCCATGGATTTTTCCGAACGCTTGCGGGCAGCCTCTCGCAACCAGCGCATGGACAAAGCCATACGACGGGAAGGACGAACCTCGACCGGAACCTGATAGTTGGCACCACCTACTCTACGGCTCTTTACCTCAACCATCGGCTTGACATTATTTACCGCCAGATTGAATACTTCCAGCGGATCTTTACCACTCTTGCTCGAAATGGTGCTGAAAGCGCCATAAATAATGCGCTCAGCCACAGATTTTTTACCTGCGGTCATCAGCACATTGACAAACTTGGAGACATCGACACTGCCGAATTTCGGATCAGGCAGGATGTCACGTTTGGGTACTTCGCGACGACGGGGCATTGTTAACCTCTACTTGCGTTAGCTTTTTGGGGCGATTTAAGTCAGGTTCAGGCAGCCTTGGGTCGCTTGGCGCCATACTTGGAACGACTCTGCTTGCGATCCTTGACACCTTGGGTGTCGAGACTACCGCGGACTATGTGATAGCGCACACCAGGCAAATCCTTGACGCGACCGCCACGAATAAGCACCACAGAGTGTTCCTGCAGGTTGTGGCCTTCACCGCCAATGTACGAAATTACCTCAAATCCGTTGGTCAGACGAACCTTTGCAACCTTACGGAGCGCAGAGTTTGGCTTCTTTGGTGTAGTGGTGTATACGCGGGTACAAACGCCACGTTTCGCGGGGCAATTAGCCAAGGCAGGTACTTTGCTCTTGCTTTGCGGGGCTTGACGCCCCTTGCGCACAAGTTGATTGATGGTAGGCATATTTTCCAAATCCTGAAAACTGTGACAGAAATCCGCCGCCGAAACACCGGACGTGGCGGCTTTTCCGTTAATCCGCCTCTCCCCATTGGGAGAAAAGAGGCGGGATTCTACAACCCTGATCAGCCAACGTCAACCAGGCTGAACACCCTCCTCGATTATCTCGGTATGCTGAGCCGGCGGAATATCAAAAACACCCTGTGCCGCATCTTCCCCTACAGACTGCATGCGACGCGTGCGGTGATACGCAAGGCCCGTACCTGCTGGAATCAGGCGACCGACAATCACGTTCTCCTTAAGACCGCGCAATTCATCGCGCTTACCCATGATGGCCGCTTCGGTCAGTACGCGCGTTGTTTCCTGGAAGGATGCCGCCGATATAAACGAGTCGGTTGACAGTGACGCCTTGGTGATGCCAAGCAAGACATTCTCGAACTCGGCAGGCCGCTTTCCTTCACCCTTCAGGCGATCATTCTCGTCCAGAACCTCGGAGCGCTCGATCTGCTCTTCGCGGATGAACTTGGCATCACCCGGATCGGAAATCACTACGCGACGTAACATCTGCCGCACGATAACCTCGATGTGTTTGTCATTGATCTTGACGCCCTGAAGCCGATAGACGTCTTGTACCTCGTCAATAATGTAACGCGCAAGTTCCTCGATACCCTTGAGGCGCAGAAGATCGTGCGGATCAACCGAACCATCGACGATGGCTTCACCCTTATTGACGACCTGGCCATCGTGTGCGGTGACGTGCTTTTCCTTGGTAATCAGGTATTCATGAGCGGTGCCATCGGGTTCCGTGATAACCAGACGCTGCTTGCCCTTGGTATCCTTGCCGAAAGACACCGTACCGGTGACCTCGGCGAGCATGCCGGCATCCTTGGGCGAACGGGCCTCGAAAAGTTCGGCCACACGCGGCAATCCACCCGTGATGTCGCGGGTCTTGACAGACTCCTGCGGTATACGTGCCAGCACCTCACCGATTGAAACCGTCTGACCATCTCTCACCGTGATAATGGAGCCCACCTGGAAAGTAATAGCAACCGAATGGTCGGTGCCATGCATTTTCACTTCCTGGCCGGACTCGTCAATCAGCTTGACTTGTGGCCGCAAGCCCTTGGAAGTTGACTTGGTACCTCGCTTGGAGTCGATAACCACTAGTGTTGACAAACCCGTAACATCATCGATCTGTTTGGCGACCGTCGTGCCTTCCTCGACATGCTCGAACTTCACGGTACCAGCATATTCTGTGACGATCGGACGGGTGTGCGGATCCCATGTAGCAAATTGAGCGCCGGGCTTGGCCGGTTGGCCATCGGAAACCAGCAACGTAGCGCCGTAGGGAACCTTGTGGCGCTCGCGCTCGCGACCGCTTTCGTCCGCCACCATTACTTCACCCGAGCGGGCGATAATGACTTTTTCCCCTTTCGGGTTGGTAACGTAGCGCATGGTAGCCGAGAGCCTGACCGTGCCGGCGCTCTTTGCTTCGATATGACTCTGTGCCGCAGCGCGTGAAGCGGCACCACCCACGTGAAAGGTACGCATAGTCAACTGCGTGCCCGGTTCGCCGATCGACTGCGCGGCGATGACGCCTACAGCTTCACCTGCATTCACTAGCGAACCCCTGCCAAGATCCCGACCGTAGCACTTGGCGCAAAGACCATAACGAGTTTCGCAGAAAAGCGGCGTGCGCACGCGCACTTCATCAATCCCCATTGCCTCGATTTTATCGACTGCATCCTCATCGAGCAGATAGCCGGACTTGTAAAGTACGTCCTGAGTATCCGGATTGATCAGGTCACCTACCAGCACCCGGCCAAGAATGCGCTCGCGTAGCGGTTCGATTACTTCACCGCCCTCGACCAACGCCTTCATGGCAAAGCCGAGTTCGGTCTCGCAGTCGTCTTTCGTTACCACCAGATCCTGCGTCACATCAACTAGGCGGCGGGTCAGGTAGCCCGAGTTTGCAGTCTTGAGCGCCGTATCGGCCAAGCCCTTGCGTGCGCCATGCGTCGAGATGAAGTACTGGAGAACGTTGAGGCCCTCGCGGAAGTTTGTCGTGATTGGCGTCTCGATGATGGAGCCATCCGGCTTTGCCATCAGGCCACGCATGCCCGCGAGTTGGCGAATCTGAGCGGCGGAACCGCGCGCGCCCGAGTCGGCCATCATGTAGATCGAGTTGAAGGAATCCTGGGTGACTTCCTTGCCGTGGCGATCTATGACTTTTTCATGCTGCAACTGGTCCATCATCGCCTTGGCTACCTGATCGCCGGCACGACCCCAGATGTCGACCACTTTGTTGTAGCGCTCTCCCACGGTAACCAGACCCGAGGTGTATTGCTTCTCAATTTCCTTGACCTCCCTTTCGGAGGCTTCGATGATTTCGTGCTTCTGCGGCGGAACAAGCATGTCATCCACGCAGATGGAGATACCACCACGAGTCGCCAGCGTGAAACCGGCTTGCATCAGCTTGTCGGCGAACACCACCGTGTCCTTGAGGCCACAGCGACGGAAGCTCTCATCGATCAGTTTTGAGATTTCCTTTTTCTTCAGCGCTTTGTCGATCGCCTTGAAGGGTAGGCCCTTCGGCAGGATTTCCGATAGTAGCGCACGCCCGGCGGTGGTTGAGTAGCGTGTCGTCTTCTCGCGCCAGCCATCACCGTCCGTCTCGAACTCTTTGATGCGAATTTCGATGCGCGAGTGCAGATCAAGTTCGCGCAGCTGCAGCGCACGGGTGATCTCGGCGATGTCGGCAAAGAGGCCGCCGGAACCCTTTCCCGCAGCATTCTCACGAGTAGCGTAGTACAAACCCAGCACTACGTCCTGTGACGGCACGATGATCGGCTGGCCGTTGGCGGGCGACAGCACGTTATTCGATGCCAGCATCAGAGTACGCGCCTCCATCTGCGCTTCGAGCGACAGCGGAATGTGCACAGCCATTTGGTCGCCATCGAAGTCGGCATTGAAGGCGGTACATACCAGTGGATGCAACTGGATGGCCTTGCCCTCGATCAGCGTGGGTTCGAAAGCCTGGATGCCAAGACGATGCAGCGTCGGCGCGCGGTTGAGTAGTACCGGATGCTCGCGGATGACTTCTTCCAGAATGTCCCAGACTACGGGGGTCTCGGCCTCGACTTCCTTCTTCGCGGCCTTGATTGTGCTCGCTACACCCATTTTTTCAAGGCGTTCGAAGATGAAGGGCTTGAACAGTTCCAGCGCCATCTTCTTCGGCAGACCACACTGGTGCAATTTGAGTTGCGGGCCTACCACGATGACCGAACGGCCCGAGTAGTCGACGCGCTTGCCCAGCAGGTTCTGGCGGAAACGACCGCCCTTACCCTTGATCATGTCGGCCAGCGACTTGAGCGGACGCTTGTTGGCACCGGTCATGGCCTTGCCGCGACGACCGTTGTCGAGCAGTGAATCGACAGCCTCCTGCAGCATGCGCTTCTCGTTGCGAACGATGATATCTGGTGCTTTCAGTTCGAGCAGTCGCTTGAGGCGGTTGTTGCGGTTGATGACCCGACGATAGAGATCATTGAGATCGGAGGTAGCGAAGCGGCCGCCGTCCAGTGGCACCAACGGACGCAGGTCCGGGGGCAGAACCGGCAGAACTTCCAGAACCATCCACTCGGGCTTGATGCCGGACTGCTGAAAGCCTTCGAGCACCTTGAGTCGCTTGGCGTATTTCTTGATCTTCGCCTCGCTGCCAGTTTCTTCCAGATCGCGGCGCAGGGTTTCGATCTCCTGGGCGATCTCAATGGACCGCAACATGCCACGAATACCCTCGGCACCCATGAGCGCCGTAAATTCGTCACCATGCTCCTCGACCTTGGCGAGGTAATCATCCTCCGTCAGCAACTGACCACGCGCCAGCATGGTCATGCCCGGATCAACGACGACAAAGGCTTCGAAATAAAGTACGCGCTCGATATCGCGCAGTGTCATGTCGAGCACCATGCCGAGACGACTGGGCAGCGACTTGAGGAACCAGATGTGGGCAGTTGGCGAGGCTAGTTCGATGTGACCCATGCGCTCACGGCGCACCTTGGACTGGGTAACTTCGACACCACACTTCTCACAAATCACCCCGCGATGCTTCAGGCGCTTGTACTTGCCACAGATGCACTCGTAATCCTTAACCGGGCCGAATATCTTGGCACAGAACAAACCATCGCGCTCGGGCTTGAATGTGCGGTAGTTGATCGTCTCGGGCTTTTTGACTTCGCCATAGGACCACGAGCGAATCTTGTCGGGCGAAGCAAGCCCGATAGTGATCGCGTCAAACTCTTCCTCGGCAGCAATGTTCTGCTTGAACAGGTCTGCAAACAGACTTCTCATGTCGGATTCTCCAGGATGGCGCGGATTAATAACGCTCGAGATCGATGTCGATGGCGAGCGAGCGGATCTCCTTCACCAGCACGTTGAAGGACTCTGGCATGCCGGCGTCGATCTTGTGTTCGCCCTTGACGATGTTCTCGTACACCTTGGTGCGACCGGTGACATCGTCCGATTTGACGGTGAGCATTTCCTGCAGGGTGTAGGCCGCGCCGTAAGCTTCCAGCGCCCAGACTTCCATCTCGCCGAAACGCTGACCACCAAACTGAGCCTTACCGCCCAAAGGCTGCTGGGTCACCAGACTGTATGGCCCGGTGGAGCGTGCGTGCATTTTGTCATCGACCAAATGGTGCAACTTGAGCACATGCATGTAGCCGACGGTAACGGAACGCTCGAACTCTTCGCCAGTACGGCCATCGTACAAGGTGACTTGCGTCTTGGTCTTGGTGAGGTTGAGACGCTTGGCGACGTCGTCCGGATAAGCAAGGTCGAGCATGTCGCGAATTTCCTCTTCCTTGGCCCCGTCAAATACCGGAGTGGCAAAGGGAACACCGCCGCGCAGGTTCCCAGCCAACGATAGTATGTCGCCATCGTTGAGTGAATCGAGGTTTTCGCCCTTGCCCGAACTGTTGTAGATGGTTCCGAGATATTTGCGCACCTCGGTAGCATTGGCCCGACGCCGCAACATGTCGTCGATGCGGCGCCCGAGGCCCTTGGCCGCCCAGCCCAGATGGACTTCTAGCACCTGACCGATGTTCATCCGCGACGGCACGCCGAGCGGGTTCAGCACGACATCGACCGGGGTACCATCCTCCATGTAGGGCATATCCTCGACCGGAACGATCTTGGAGACCACGCCCTTGTTGCCGTGACGCCCCGCCATCTTGTCACCCGGTTGCAGGCGGCGCTTGACGGCGAGATAGACTTTGACCATCTTTTGCACGCCTGGCGGCAGTTCGTCGCCCTGGGTGAGCTTTTTCTTCTTGGCCTCAAAAGCCACATCGAAATCCCTGCGGGTCTGTTCAATGCTCTCGCGCAGGTTTTCCAATTGCTGCTGGGCTTCCTCGCTTTCCAGGGAAATATCGAACCAGTGATAGTGTTCGAGCGACGCCAGATATTCCTTGGTGATCTTGCTGCCCTTGGCCAGTTTCTTCGGCCCCTTGTTCGCAATCTTGTTTCCCAGCAATTTCTCGATCCGCGAGAAGGTGTCGCGTTCGACAATGCGCATCTGGTCCGCCAGATCTTGCTTGTAACTTTTGAGCATCTCTTCGATGATCGACTGGGCGCGCTTGTCCCGCTCAATACCCTCGCGAGTAAACACCTGCACATCAATGACCGTGCCCGTCATGCCGGATGGCACGCGTAGCGAGGTGTCTTTCACGTCGGAGGCCTTCTCGCCGAAAATGGCGCGCAGTAACTTCTCTTCCGGCGTCAATTGGGTTTCACCTTTCGGCGTTACCTTGCCGACCAACACATCGCCGGCCTCGACTTCCGCGCCGATGTGAACAATGCCCGAGTCATCGAGACGGCCAAGCTGCGCCTCACCCAAAGTCGCGATATCGCGCGTGATTTCCTCGGCACCAAGCTTGGTGTCACGAGCAACGACCGTCAGTTCCTCGATGTGGATCGAGGTGAAACGGTCTTCGGCAACAACCCGCTCGGAGATGAGAATCGAATCTTCGAAGTTGTAGCCGTTCCATGGCATGAAAGCGACCAGCATGTTCTGGCCGAGTGCCAGTTCGCCCAGATCGGTAGAGGCGCCATCGGCAACGACGTCGCCCTTGGCCAGTTCGTCACCCACCTTCACTACCGGCCGCTGGTTGATATTGGTGTTCTGGTTGGAGCGGGTGTACTTGATCAGGTTATAAATATCGACACCCGCCTCGCCCGCAACGGTTTCGACATCATGCACACGCACTACGATACGGTCGGCATCGACATAATCGATAACTCCTCCACGCAGCGCTTGCACCGCCGTGCCCGAGTCGACCGCAACAGTACGCTCGATACCCGTGCCGACCAGCGCCTTCTCGGGGCGCAGGCAGGGCACAGCCTGGCGTTGCATGTTGGCGCCCATCAAGGCACGGTTGGCGTCATCGTGCTCAAGGAAGGGGATCAGCGAAGCGGCGACCGAAACGATCTGTCCCGGCGCAACGTCCATGTACTGCACTTCTGCCGGCCCCTTAAGTTCAAATTCACCCTTGAAGCGACAGGACACCAGCTCGTCGGTCAACTTGCCCTTCTTGTCGAGTTCGGCATTGGCCTGGGCAATGACGTAGTTGCCTTCCTCGATCGCGGAGAGAAACTCGATCTCATCGCCGACATGGCTGTCCGCCACCTTGCGGTAGGGCGTTTCCATGAAGCCGTAATGATTGGTGCGGGCATACAGGGCAAGTGAGTTGATCAGGCCGATGTTCGGGCCTTCTGGCGTCTCGATCGGACAAACACGGCCGTAGTGGGTCGGATGCACGTCGCGCACCTCGAAGCCGGCGCGTTCGCGAGTCAAACCGCCGGGACCCAGTGCGGAAACACGGCGCTTGTGGGTGATCTCGGACAGCGGGTTGGTCTGATCCATGAACTGCGACAACTGGCTGGAGCCGAAAAACTCCTTGATTGCCGCGCTGATCGGCTTGGCATTAATTAGGTCGTGCGGCATCAGGTTATCGGACTCAGCCTGATTCAGGCGCTCCTTGACGGCGCGCTCGACGCGAACCAGACCGGCGCGGAACTGGTTTTCCGCCAGTTCGCCGACTGAACGCACGCGACGGTTGCCTAGGTGATCGATATCGTCGATTTCGCCACGACCGTTACGCAGCTCGACGAGGATGCGGATGACATCCACGACGTCCTTGTTGGATAGGGTTGCGGCGCCTTCGAGTTCCTCGCGGCCCACACGGCGGTTAAACTTCATGCGACCGACGACCGAGAGGTCATAGCGTTCGGGCGAATAGAAGAGGCCGTTGAACAGCGACTCGACGGCATCCTCAGTGGGCGGCTCGCCCGGACGCATCATGCGGTAAATGGCGACGCGCGCCGCCCATTGATCGGCGGTTTCGTCGCTGCGCAACGTGGTTGAAATATAGGGGCCGCGATCTAGATCGTTAACGTAAAGCGTTTGCAGCGTTTCGACACCAGACTCCATCAGCTTGGCCAGCAGGCTTTCCGTGATTTCATCGTTGGCCTGGGCGAGAATTTCCCCGGTCGTGGCATCGACAATACTGTGAGCAACGATGCGCTCGATAACAAAGTCCTCGGGAACGACGAGCTTCTGCATGCCCGCCTCGGCCATTTCACGAATGTGCTTACCCGTGATGCGCTTGTCCTTCGGGACAATCACCTTGCCAGCCTTGTCGGTAATATCGAATTTGGCGACCTCGCCGCGCAGGCGCTCGGGTACAAGCTCCAGTTGCACGCCCTTTTGGCTCAGATGGAAGGTATCGGATTCAAAAAAGGTCGAGAGAATTTCCTCCTGCGTCATGCCGATGGCCTTGAGCAGGATAGTCACCGGCATCTTGCGACGGCGGTCGACGCGGAAGTAGAGCAGGTCCTTCGGGTCAAACTCAAAGTCCAGCCATGAACCACGATAGGGAATGATGCGCGCCGAAAACAGCAACTTGCCAGAACTATGCGTCTTGCCACGATCATGCTCGAAAAAGACGCCAGGCGAGCGATGCAACTGGGAAACAATGACACGCTCGGTACCATTGATGACGAAAGAACCTGTCGTGGTCATGAGCGGAATCTCGCCCATGTAAACTTCTTGCTCTTTCACCTCTTTGATCTTTTCGCTATGGCTCTCGCGGTCAAGGATGACCAGGCGCACCCGGGCGCGCAGGGGCGAAGCGAAGGTCAGGCCACGCTGCTGGCATTCCTTGACATCGAAGGCAGGCTCACCGAGTCGGTACTCGACGAACTCAAGACGGGCATGGCCGGAATGCGCGACAATGGGGAAGATGGAGCCAAACGCGGCCTGCAAGCCTTGCGTGCGCCGGTTCGCCGGCGGAATGCCCACCTGCAGGAACTGGGTGTAGGACTCCAACTGCGTCGCCAGCAGAAAGGGTACGTTGAGTACATTGGCGCGCTTGGCAAAGCTCTTGCGAATACGCTGCTTCTCGGTATACGAGTACTTCATGGTCGCTCCGTTCTCTTTTCAGAGTCGATGGTCAGGAGAAAAGCCTGGCTGTCCGGGCCACTCTGCTGACCGCCGATTCGGGTTTTCGTTCTGTGCGAATGGCAAAAAATACAATGCGAGAAAGGGCCGGCAGCAATAGCCGCCAGCCCAGACGCGCAGAGTTGATTACTTGATCTCGACCTTGGCGCCAGCTTCTTCGAGCTGCTTCTTGAGGGCTTCGGCATCGGCTTTCGGAATGGCTTCCTTAACGGCCTTCGGGGCGCCGTCAACAAGATCCTTGGCTTCCTTGAGGCCGAGACCGGTGGCTGCGCGGACGACCTTGATGCACTCGACTTTCTTCTCGCCAGCGGCCAGCAGCATGACGGTGAATTCGGTCTGCTCTTCAACAGCGGCGGCGGCGGCAGCCGGGGCAGCCACCGCGACAGCGGCGGCGGCGGCGGAAACGCCGAATTTCTCTTCCATCTCCTTGATCAGTTCGGAGAGGTCAAGAACGGTCATACCGGCGATTGCGTCGAGGATTTCAGCTTTACTAATTGCCATAATTACAACTCCTGAATGAATTTTGTTGCGTGATTGTGTGACGGATAGTCGCGATCAGGCGGTTTGTTTCGCATCGCGTACCGCGGCGAGGCCCCGAACAAACTTGGTCGGGACTTCGTTGAGCGTGCGAACGAACTGGGTAATGGGTGCCTGCATGGTGCCGAGCAGCTTGGAGAGCAGTTCTTCGCGACTCGGCATCGTGGCCAGCGCCTTGACACCATTTACGTCCATGACGTAATTCGGCATCGCGCCAGCCTTGAGGACGAGTTTGTCGTTGCTCTTGGCGAACTCGTGAAGCGTCTTGGCGGCTGACACCGGATCTTTGGAAATTCCGTAGATCAGCGGGCCGACCAACTGCTCCTTGAGACCCTCGAACGGCGTGCCGGCGACGGCCCGACGTACCAGGGTGTTCTTCAACACACGCAGGTAAACACCGGCACCACGCGCTTTGGCGCGCAGCTTGGTGATGTCTCCCACTTCCAGACCACGGTACTCGGCGACGATGATCGACTGGGCGTTCGCGATTTCCGCGGACACTTCGGCAACTACCGCCTTCTTGTCATCAAGATTGAGACCCAAGGTCAACTCCTTTCAATTGCCAGGCCGAAAAAGTCGGCGCTAGCGATACGGCGACCTTCATTCAGAAGTCCTTGCGGAATCCCGTTTTCGGGTAACGCCATCTGCGTGGGCCGCCACAGCCACGAATTCACTGTCACTGCGGCGATTAAGTCCCTGCTGCAACGGACACCTACGGTCTTTGACAACCCACAACCGCCACCCCTTCCGGCATGGCGGCCACGGCCCAAAGTTCCATACTGCAAATTTCCTTACTGCGCAACCGGAGCAACCAGCGAGGCCTGATCGACACGCACACCGCCACCCATGGTGGAGGACAGGGCGACTTTCTTCAGGTACTGGCCCTTGGCAGCAGCCGGTTTGGCCTTGTTCAGCGCATCAATCAGCGCCGACAGATTCTGCTGCAACTGTTCGACCGAGAAAGAAGCGCGGCCGATGGTGCACTGAATGATGCCGCCCTTGTCGGTGCGGTACTGCACCTGACCGGCCTTGGCATTCTTCACCGCAGTGGTGACATCCATGGTCACGGTGCCGACTTTCGGGTTCGGCATCAGGCCACGCGGACCAAGAATCTGACCGAGCGCGCCGACAACTTTCATGGCGTCGGGCGTGGCGATGCACATGTCGAAATCGATGGTGCCGCCCTTGACGGCAGCAGCCAGATCATCGAAGCCAACCACGTCGGCGCCGGCGGCTTTCGCCTCTTCGGCCTTGGCGCCCTGGGCAAATACGGCGACACGCACCTTCTTGCCAGTACCGGCGGGCAGTACAACGGAACCGCGCACGATCTGGTCCGATTTCTTCGGATCGACGCCGAGGTTCACCGCCACATCGATGGATTCATCGAACTTGGCGGTGGCATTACCCTTCACCAGCGTCAGCGCGTCGGTGACGGGATAATACTTATTGCCTTCGATCTTGGCGCGCAGCGCCTGGGTACGCTTGGATAATTTAGCCATGATTACAGGCCCTCCACGGTGATGCCCATGCTGCGGGCGCTGCCGGCGATGGTCCGCACCGCGGCATCCATGTCGGCGGCGGTGAGATCCGGCATCTTGGCCTTGGCGATATCTTCAGCCTGGGCACGAGTCAGTTTGCCAACCTTGTCGGTATGGGGTTTCGGCGACCCCTTCTGAACGCCAGCCGCCTTCTTGATGAGGACAGTCGCCGGCGGCGTCTTCATGATGAAGGTGAAGCTCTTGTCGGCGAAGGCGGTAATCACCACGGGAATCGGCAGACCGGGCTCCAGGCCCTGGGTCTTGGCGTTGAACGCCTTGCAAAATTCCATGATATTAAGGCCGCGCTGGCCAAGCGCGGGGCCGATCGGGGGCGAGGGATTCGCCTTGCCCGCAGGCACTTGCAATTTGATGTAGCCGACGATTTTCTTCGCCATGACTTACTCCTGAATGAGTGGTAACGCGTCGCTGGTTGCCCTGCCAACGCTCCTCTTGCCGGAATGGGTCCGGCAGCCCAAGCAACTAATCGGGTTTTTCTACGCCTTCTCTACTTGCGCAAACTCGAGTTCCACCGGCGTCGCCCGGCCGAAAATGGTGACCGCAACGCGCAGACGGCTCTTGTCGTAATTGACTTCGTCGACACAACCATTGAAGTCGGTGAAGGGGCCATCCTTTACCCGCACCAGTTCGCCCACCTCGAACAGCACCTTGGGACGTGGCTTCTCCACGCCCTCCTGCATCTGCTGCATGATTTTCTCGACTTCCTTCTCGGAAATCGGTGTCGGCTTGTTGGCGGTGCCACCAACGAAGCCGGTTACTTTCGGCGTGCTCTTGACCAAGTGCCAGGAGTCGTCGTCCATATCCATCTCGACCAGCACATAGCCGGGGAAGAACTTGCGCTCGGAGATGCTCTTCTGACCACCCTTCATTTCGATGACTTCCTCGACGGGCACCAGAATTTGACCAAACTTGTCCTGCATACCGGCACGGGCAATACGCTCGACCAGCGCGCGCATCACTGACTTCTCGAAACCGGAATAGGCGTGAACCACGTACCAGCGTTTTGTCATTATTTTTTCCAACCCAGCACCAGGTCGAACAGCACCCACTCCAGGGTCTTGTCCGTCAGCCAAAGAAAGAGGGCCATCACGACGACGAAGCCGAAAATGATGCCGGTTGTCTGCAGGGTTTCCTTGCGTGTCGGCCAGGCAACCTTCTTCGTTTCCGCCGTAGCTTCCTTGCTGAACACAAAGAAACGCTGACCGGGTTCGGTGAACCAGGCCACGGCAACGCCGGCGCCGACGCCGGCAAGCACCGACAGCACGCGCAGAATCATCGCCTGCTCGCCCAGCAGGTAGAAACCGGCTATACCGGTAGCCAGCAATAACAACGCCAGCGCAAATTTGATCCTGTCGACCATGTGCTTAAAGAACCTTCAACAATGCTACGTGCGGCTGACCAACGATCAAGCGACGATCTTGTGGTGGTGGCAGGGGCAGAGGGAATCGAACCCCCAACCTACGGTTTTGGAGACCGTCGCTCTGCCAATTGAGCTATACCCCTGCGGCAGAGACTCAAAAGGGCGGCACCCTCACGGGTACCGCCCCATCAAGCCGTAAGAACCCTTACTCGATGATCTTGGCGACGACGCCGGCGCCGACAGTACGGCCGCCCTCGCGGATGGCGAAGCGCAGGCCGTCTTCCATCGCGATCGGCGCAATCAGCTTCACCGTCATCTGCACGTTGTCGCCAGGCATCACCATCTCGGTGCCCGCCGGTAGCTCGATGCTGCCCGTTACGTCCGTCGTCCGGAAGTAGAACTGCGGCCGGTAGCCGTTGAAGAACGGGGTGTGGCGGCCGCCTTCGTCTTTCGACAGAACATAGACCTCAGAGCTGAAATGGGTGTGCGGGGTAATGGAGCCGGGCTTGGCCAATACTTGACCTCGCTCGATTTCTTCGCGCTTGGTGCCGCGCAGAAGCACACCGACGTTGTCTCCGGCCTGGCCTTGGTCCAGAAGCTTCCTGAACATTTCGACGCCCGTACAAATGGTCTTGACGGTGGGGCGGATGCCGATGATTTCGATCTCTTCGCCAACCTTGACGATGCCGCGTTCGACGCGTCCGGTGACGACAGTGCCGCGTCCGGAGATGGAGAAGACGTCTTCGATGGGCAGCAGGAAGGGTTTGTCAATGGCGCGCTCGGGGGTGGGGATGTAGCTGTCGAGGGCTGCGGCAAGTTTGATGATGGATTCTTCGCCCAGCGCGCCTTTGTCACCTTCCATGGCAAGCTTGGCGCTGCCATGAATAATGGGGGTGTCGTCGCCAGGGAAGTCGTATTTGCTGAGAAGTTCGCGTACTTCCATTTCAACGAGTTCGAGCAACTCGGCGTCATCCACCATGTCGCACTTGTTCATGTAGACGATGATGTAGGGCACGCCGACCTGACGAGCGAGCAGAATGTGTTCGCGCGTTTGCGGCATGGGGCCGTCAGCAGCCGAGACGACCAGAATGGCGCCGTCCATTTGTGCCGCGCCGGTAATCATGTTCTTGACGTAGTCAGCGTGACCCGGACAGTCAACGTGGGCGTAGTGACGGTTGCCGGTCTCGTATTCGACGTGGGCAGTGTTAATCGTGATGCCTCGCGCCTTCTCTTCCGGTGCCGCGTCAATCTGGTCGTAGGCCTTGGCCTCGCCGCCAAATTTCGCCGCCAATATCATCGTGATCGCCGCAGTCAACGTGGTCTTGCCGTGATCCACGTGTCCAATCGTCCCTACGTTTACGTGCGGCTTGTTCCGCTCAAACTTGCCTTTTGCCATGATCGATCACCCCAACAAAATTGAACAAAAATCCTGCAAAAATTCATGGTGCCCATGGCGTGGATCGAACACGCGACCTCTCCCTTACCAAGGGAGTGCTCTACCACTGAGCTACATGGGCAAAATCTGCTACGCCTAATCCGTATTACTTAATCTTAATACAACAAAGTCCAAAGCCGCATCCTCTTGCCTGGAGCGGGTGGCGGGAATCGAACCCGCATCATCAGCTTGGAAGGCTGAGGTTCTACCATTGGACTACACCCGCCCTTGATCACAAACAAACAAGACTAAAACCAATCAGACTAAAAGCACTTGGTGGAGGGGGAAGGATTCGAACCTTCGAAGGCAGAGCCGTCAGATTTACAGTCTGATCCCTTTGACCGCTCGGGAACCCCTCCAGCGAA
>JAIFMO010000081.1 GCA_020048435.1 Sulfuritalea sp. | reverse complement strand
CAGCGTCGACTTGCCGGCGCCGTTGCGGCCGAGTATGGCCAGCCGCTCGCCCGCCGCCAGCGCGAGATCGAGCCCCGTGCAAACCTGATGCGGGCCAATGCGGACGGCGAGGTGGCGGGTTTCGAGCATCATGCCGCCGCCGGGCCGCCCTGACCGAAGGCAATCATCGGGGGATGAGCAAGGGGGCGCATTCATCTGCGGCCAAGCAAAAACAGGAATACGGGCACACCGATGAGCGCGGTCAGTACGCCCACGGGCAACTGCTGCGGCGCGACGATGGTGCGTGCCAGGGTGTCGGCCAGCAGCAGCAGGCTGCCGCCGGCCAGCGCGGCGGCGGGCAACAGCAGGCGCTGGTCGTTGCCAACGGCCAGCCGCACCAAATGCGGCACGATGAGGCCGACAAAGCCGACTGAACCGGCCGTGGTAACGGCAACGGCGGTCGTGAGGGAAGCCAGTGCATAGACCAGCCGCCGCAACGGCGCCACCGCCACGCCCAGCGCCTGCGCCTGCTCGGGGCCGCGCGCCAGCAGGTTGAGCTCGCGGGCGAAGGGCAGGGCAATGATGACGGCCAGCGCCAGCACCGCCAGCGCGGCCAGGGCCGGGGCGATGTCGACGGCCTGAGAGAGGTCGCCCATCAGCCAGAACAGCATGCCGCGCAACTGGTGGTCGGCCGCGACGGACAGCATCAGCGCGATCACGGCGCCGCAGCCGGCGGCAACGACGACACCGGTGAGCAGCAACCGCGTCTGCGTCCAGCTGCCGTCGCCGTGGGCCAGCCCGAACACCAGCAGCATGGCGGCCAGCGCACCGCCAAACGCCAGTCCGGCGATGCCGGCACCGGCCAGCCCGAGCAGGATGGCGGCCAGCGCACCCACGCCGGCACCACCGGAAACGCCCAGCACATAGGGATCGGCCAGGGGATTGCGCAACAGCACCTGCATCAGCGCGCCGGCCAGCGCCAGCAAGCCGCCGCAGGCGAAGGCGGCCAGGGCACGCGGCAGGCGCAGGCCGAACACCACCGCGGCGGCGGCGTTGTCCCGGCCCAGCAGGGCATCCGCGACGTCGCCCCAGGGCAGGGCGATGCTGCCGGCCGTCAGCGCAATCGCCAGGCTGACCGCGCCCAGCAACAGCAGCAGGGCAAGAACCAGCAGGGCGCGGCGATGGGATGGCATCCGGTTGATTCTCTGACAACCTGCGTCCCCGCAGGCGGTTGCGAACAACGGAAACGCGCAGGGGATAGGCTCGGACAGCGCCGAACGCCACTTCCCCGCAGCGTTTCCAACGTTGTCCGTGGCCGGTCTCCGGGCTCGGAGGTTATTAATCCGCCGCCTTCCCAGGATGCCTTCCCAGTGGCTTTATGGCGGATTCGCACTTCCTTACCGTTGCGGGGGCAGCACAGGCATTGCATCGAAATGCGCACCTGTTTCCCGTTTCACCCTTTTGGCCTTTAAGTCTGCATATGTCGGCCGGCGGGGCACCGCGGACAGGCCGCGATGATAGCACCCGCACAGCCGCAATCCGATTCATTTCAAGCCAGCGCGCCGCGCCGGGTTCGCGGAATTACCTTAACTAATCCGGCGTACATCAGAAAGGATCGACACCGAGCGGGAGTATCATAACGCTAGGTAAACATTATGGAAAAACAGGATAAATCCGTCATCGATACATTGCTGGAGAGAATGGACAGCAGCCCGGGATTTGCCGGGCTAGGTTCCACGGTCAAGATCATCAGCAGCATTGGCGAGGATAACGAGGGCGATCCGCGCGAAATCGCGGCGTCCATCCTGCGCGACGCGGCGCTTACCGCCAAGCTACTGCGCATAGCCAATTCCAGCCGCAACGCCCGCGGCGGGCGCAATATCTCGACGATCGACCAAGCCCTGGTGATTCTTGGGCTGAACACGGTCAAGTCGGTTGCGCTGACGTTGGCTCTGCTGTCTTCTCTTTCGAACAAACCGCAAGCCAAACAACTACACGCAGAAATCGTCGCTGCCTATTTTTGCGGCAGCCTCGCTTACGAGATCACCCGGCTCAACGCACCCCGCTTCGGCCCCCAGGAGGCACAAGTTTGCGGTCTCATGCAGAACCTGGGGCGAATGATGGCCACCTACTACTTGTATGAGGAAATCGAAGGCAGCCGCATGCTGCAGGCCGAGCAAAACCTGACCGAAGACGATGCCGTATTGCGGACGTTGGGCATAAGCTTCACCGACATGGGCGCGGCCATCGCCCAGCACTGGAGCTTGCCGGATGTGCTGCAGATAAGCCTGGCCGCCGACATCGGCAAGGCCCCGCCGCGCGTCGTCGGCAATGCGTTGACCTGGCACCAGCTCTGCTCGGCGTTCTGCCACCGCGTCAGCGATGTACTGTTCCGCCTGCCAGAGAACCGGGAGAAAATAGAGATTGCGCAGCATGTCGAGTTCTTTCGCCTGCCGCTGCGGATCAAGGAAGATGAAGTCCGCGATCTGATCGACAAATGCTTGTCCGATACCGAGACGCTGCTGGCCGAGATGTCCTTTCCCTGCACCTTGGAACAGGCGCGCACGCTGTTGCGCAAGTCTTCCGAACGGGTCATGGATCGGCTTGCCGCGGGCGACAGCCTGACCAAGCAGAGCAATAGCGTGGGCGGACGCACCCCGGTCGAGGTGATCCAGCACCTGCTACGCCTGATTCACGACAAGTGCAATTTTGATCGCACGCTGCTGTGCCTGCCGGACAGCGCCTCGGGATTGGCGGCGATTGCCGGCGTAGGCCGCAGCGCGAACCAGGTCACGAGCCGGTTCCACTTTCATGGGCCTAAGCCGGACCTGTTCCGCGTGATCATGGCGCGCAAGCTCGACGTTTTCATCGCCGATGTGAAGCAACCGGCCTATGCCAAGCTTATTCCGGATTGGTATCACGCGGTTGTCGGCGCCAACTCCTTCATGATGATGCCGCTGGTAAGTGAAGGAAAGGTACTCGGCATGCTCTACGGCGACTTCGCCGAACAGCGTGCCAGCGCGCCACCGGAGGCGGCGGAAGACGCCATGCGGGAGTGGCGCGAACAACTGGTCCAGGCCCTGCGGGCGGGCGCATCGACGAACACAGTGATGAGTACCCCGGCAGCAATCCAGACGGGCAAGACTTAACATGGCCGGCCGCCGCCTCAGCCCCGAAGAAAGCGATCAGCTCATCGAGCTCTATACGCCACTGGTACGTTCCGTGGCGCTGTCGCTGGTGCGCAAGCTGCCAAAGTCGGTGGAACTCGACGACCTCTTGCAGGACGGCTATATCGGGCTGCTGACCGCGTTGCTACAGTCGACCCGCAACAATGCCGAAGGGCAGTTTCGCAGCTATCTGGAGCAGCGGGTGCGGGGTGCAATGATTGATGGATTGCGTGAAGTGGCCCCGAGCACGCGTCGAGTGCGACGTGAAATGCGGCGGGTGGAGAAAGTAATTTCTGAACTGTGCAACAAACTTGGACGCCAACCTAGCGAAAGAGAGGTTGCGGCCAGGTTGTCCGTGCCCGTGGCGGAGTACCAGCAGCTGTTGCAGGAAGCGAATGACTACACGCTGCTTTCACTTGAAGACTTTGATTGCGCGGAGGAGCCGGAATCCGACTTCATCGGCTGGTGCGCCGCCACCGGTTGTGATCCGGTTGCTGCCCTCCAGCGCCGCGCCCTGCAACGACGCTTGCTAGTGGCAATCAGTGATCTCAGCGAGCGGGAGAGTAAGGTACTGACGGCCTATTATGTCGAAGACCTGACCATGAGCGCGATCGGTAACCGCCTTGGGGTAACCGAAGGTCGCGTCAGCCAGATCCGCACCCAGGCCATCGCCCGGCTGCGCGCAGCCGTTCTGGTCGACAACAAGCCTTCACTGCTGCATCCGCGGCGGCGAGTGGACGTGTCTGGCCTACCTACTTCGGTGAGTAGCGCAGACTGACAAACAGGCTGGCGCCGGGATTGGCGTAGCCCCATGTCGTTTCATAGGGCCGGTTGCCCAGATTACTGGCGCGGGCCTCGATGCTCCAGTTCGCCCGGGGGCGATAGCGGGCAAAGACGTTCAGCAGTCCGTAACCGCCCATGCGCCTGGTGTTGTTGGTGTCGTCATAGCTGGGGCCGTTACCCTGTATTTCGATGCCGACATCGTGTCCGCCGAAGCTGCGGGTCAGGCGGGCATTGATCCGGTCTTCGACGCGGCGCGGCAGTACCTTCCCCGTCACCTCGTCGCGGGCCAGCAGGCCGTCGGCGGAGGCATCGAACTGCCATTCCGCCCCGGTGTACGCGTAGCTCAGAGTATTGCCGCGCAAGCGTGCCTGGCCGATGTTGACCGGCGGCCAACCAGCGATCATGTCGGCGATATGGTTGTCGAAATGGGTCAGCGCAAGTCGATGGAATCCTTTTTCCCAGATCAGGCTCGCTTCGCGGTTGCGGGCGCGTTCGGGCTTGAGGTTCGGGTTGCCGCCGCCGAAACCGCTATTGGGGAAGTAGAGCTGGTTGAAGGTGGGCGCATTGAAGGCGGTGCCGGCGGAAACATGGGCGCGCCATTCCGGCGAGAGCTGATAGCCATAGGCCACCACGCCGGTGGCCTTGCCGCCGAACTGGGAATTGTCGTCGTGGCGAACATCAAATTGCAGCCGATGGGCGGCCATGCGGGCGTTCCAACCGAGCAGCAGCGAGGAAATGTCGCGTTGGGTCACCGTGTAGCGGGTGGTGCTGTCGATACGCTGACTGAGTTTTTCGAGGGCGATAAGTGCCATCCCCACGGGTAGCCGGACGTCGTTCTGCCAGCTCAACTGTTCCTGGTTGGTGCGGAACAGGCTGGTCGCCGTCGTGCTGGTATGGTTTTGTTGTTCGTCGCTGCCGTGCCCGAGCAGCAGACGGCTGGTCCAATTGGCGTTGAGCCGATTGTGCATATGCACATCGTAGCTGGCGTTGCTTTTGTCGAGATGGGCATCATAGAGCGAAGGCCCGTTGTCGTATTGATTACGGCCAGTGCTTTGCAGCAGCCGGATGCCGATTTCGTCCTTCTCGCGGAAGCGCAAGCCAATACTGGCCGAAACGCTGTCCTGCTTGAAGCCGTCGCGATCCGGATTGTAGGATGTCGGCTGCTTGGCCTTGTTGCCGATGGCGGAAAAACCATCGGTCTCATAGTGCGCAGCACGCAGGCTGTAGTTCCAGGTCCCGCTGCCCCCGGAAAAACCGGCGCCGAGATCGCTTGTGCCATATCGACCGAAACCGGCAAAGGCATCAGGCTTGAAATCCCCCTCGCCGCGGCGGGTGAAGACCTGAATCACGCCGCCGAGGGCATCTGAACCATATAGCACGCCCGCCGGACCACGCAAGATCTCGATTCGTTCGATCTGGGACAGCGGAATGTTCTCCAGGGCGGACTGCCCGGTGGTGGCAGAATTGATCCGCAATCCGTCGATCAGCAGCAGGGTGTGTCGCGCCTCGGCGCCGCGCATGGAGAGAGAAGCGCTTGCGCCCGGACCCCCGTTGCTGGACATGCTCATTCCCGGTTGACGGGACAGCAATTCCGGCAGGGTCGCTGGACCGGCCTGCTCGATTTCATCGCTGGTAATGACGGTGATGTCGGACAGCAGTTCATTCGCGCGCTGCTGCTGACGGGTGGCGGTGACAACGATGGCGGCTTCATCCGGCGCCGCGTAGGCGGAAATAACGGTCAGCAACGCCCATGCGATGGCGGCGCCTTTGAAGGTGTTAAACATGATGGCTCCCTGACAACCTGCGTCCCCGCAGGTGCTTGCGGACAACGGAAACGCGCAGGGGCGTTGCTCGGACAGCGCCGAACGCCACTTCCCCGTAGCGTTTCCAACATTGTCCGTGGCCGGTCTCCGGGCTCGGAAGTCTTGATTCGGCGCCTTCCCGGGAATGAATTCCCAGTGGCATCGTGACGAATCCGCACTTCCTTACCGTTGCGGGGGCAGCACAGGCATTGCATCTGGCATTGCAGCGAAATGCGCACCTGTTTCCCGTTTCACCCCTTTGGCCATAATTTCAATTGACCAGCGGGGCACCGCGGACAATTCGGATAATAGCACCGTCACATTTGCTGTCCGCGCCGGCTTCTCGGAATTACCTTAACTGCACTGGCTTACTGCTTGACCCAAAGGAGATTTTCTAAGACACTTCCCCGCATCATGGATGATGACATTACCGCGCTTGAACACAAGCTTGACCAATTTCTCGCACACTTCGACACGGTGCGCGAGGAAAACCGCTCTTTACGCGAACGTATCGTCGGTCTTGAAAGCGACAAGCAATCGCTGACCGAAAAGATCGAAAGTGCGCGCCTTCGACTCGAGGCTTTGATGGAGCGGCTGCCGCAGCAGTAAGCCCACGATGAGCGACACCCTCAATATCAAGCTGCTCGGCAAGGAATATCGCGTTGCCTGCGCGCCGGATGAACGCGAGTCGCTGCAGGCCGCTGTCAAGGTTCTCGATCAACGCATGAACGACATCGCCACAAAAACCCGAAGTACCGGCGAACGGGTGGCGGTCATGACGGCGCTGTATCTTGTCCACGAAATGCTCGCGCAAAAAAAATCTTCGTCCGACGCGCATTTTGGTATTGACACAGACGAGCTTAAGCGGAGAATCAAGTCCATGGAGGCGCGCCTGGACGGAGCTCTGGCCCCACAGGAGAAGTTGTTCTAGCTGCGACGGAAGGCGCAGCCCGCGCTCACGAATCCCCTGCCGTGTTCGCCAAGGTCGTAGACTCCTTGAACCAATGTCGAGAGACACGGTTGCCGACCAAAGACGCCGCTGTTGTGAGCGCTTCCTCGTGAAGCGCACCTGATGCGGCAGGAACGCGACCTCCCTGAACCCAGGTTCAGGATGCCGGCCTAGCGGCACAGGCGGGGGGCCTTAAAAGATGCAGCGGGTGCGGTCGGTTCGCACCGGAAAAGCGCGGAAACCTGTCAAGGTTTTTGCGCTTTCTTTTTTTCTTGCTCCGCTTTCGCCTTGGTTGACTTGGTTGCCTTGCCGGAAAAAGTCGGCGCTGGCAGCACGGCAATCTGCCGTTCGATGGCAGCCAGCGTCGCTTGCGCGGCAGTCTGCATGGGGCCGCCAAGCGCAACGGCACGCTGGGCCGGGGCCAGCGCCTCGCGCCACTTGCGCTGATCGGCCAGCGCCTGGGCGAGGTTGTTGAAGGCGGCGGCCTGCGGCGGATCGAGCCTGCTGGCACGACGAAACGCCACTTCGGCATCCGCCAGCCGACCTTGCGCATAGTGTGTATTACCCAAGCCCATGAGCGCCAGAAAACTCTCGGGCCAGCGCGCCAGCATGGCCGTGTAGGCCTGTTGCGCCGTCGCGGCCTGGCCCAGCCGCTCCACCGCCGACACGGCCGCGCCGTAGGATTTCTCGAGTGCGGTCGCCGGCAGACGTTGCGGCGGCATGACCACCATCGCCCAGTATTTGCTGTCATGCCAGAAGAAATCGAATGCCGTGAAAGGCATGCGCCTTCGGGCAGCCGACCCCGAGCGCATGATTATTTCGTTCTTGTCGACATCGTAGCCAACCACGACGGCGTAATGCCAGAACGGCACCAGGCTGATCCCCGTGTTTTGCAACACGATGACCGGGTTGCCGGCGGCGACTTCCTTGAGAACGTCCGGCAGGCTAGGCGCGAGTTCATAAGCGATACGGCCGTGGCGACGAGCGGCGGCGAGCAGTTCAATCTGAAGGCTACCCTGGCGCGTCGGCAGGTAGACCTGCTCCTTCAACGCCTCCGGCGTGACATCGATGCCACTGGCCTTGAGCACCGTGGCCAGCGCCGCCGGGCCGCATTGATAATCGTCCTGCGGAAAAAAGGGCGTGTCGACCAGTTCGGCACGGGCTTGTAGCGTGGAACGCTCGGCCTTTAGCGCATCGACCTGCGGCAGGCTGGCGCAGCCGGATAAGGCACCGACGACAGACAAAAGCAGAAGGCCCGCAATGCGGGCCTTCTGAAGTAATCGTTGCAAACGGAAAAGCGCGCCGATCAACGGTAGTAGAAGTAGTACACCACCCAGACGATGATGGCCAGACCCACGGCCACCGCCCAAGCTTGCGACGCAGCACCGGCCGGCGCGGCTTCGATCTGGCCAGCAAGACGCTGCACTTCCTGATCAGTCATGGCGGCAACGCGATCCTTGGCGGTCTCTGGGGAAACACCCATGGTTTGCAATTGCGACTGGACATCGGCGCGAGCGAGGTAGCCCGCAATCTGACCGCGCGCATCTTGCTGCTGTGCGGCGACAACCTGATCGGTGGCGATCATGCCGGCCTGGCTTGAGAACGGCATGGCAAGCATGCAGAGGATCAAGAGGCGGCTAACGAGTTTCATGAACGAACCTTGCATGACATGCTCCCTTCCTGGGTATAAGCGCAGGCAGCCACGATGGCACCCGCATGACGCTACTCTAGTGCGCTCCGCGTCGCGGGTCAAGCGGCATCCACAGGAAACCAGCGGCAGAGGTGCCGCCTGTCCCACCAATTTGGCGATGGATTGCACCTTGACAGCGTTGCATGATCAGGTTGCGTCGGGAGTACCCATTTGACGGAAATATTTTTTTCTGGGGATCGCGATGGTTTCAGGGCTGGTTGGCCTTGCGGCAGCGCTCGATATCGCAGGCCGTGGGCAGCGTGGCGCGGTATTCGATGCGGTCGTTGCCGAGGCCGTCGCGGCGAAAGCACAGTTCGCGGTGGCCGCCGCGCTCCTGATGATAGTAGGAAAGCACATCGACGCAGCGCCGCGAGTGGTTCATGAGGCCGAAGAAATGGCCCATTTCGTGCGAGATCGTCATCTGGAGCGTCTCAATGGCATCGTGGGCCGGATTGCGTCGCCGTAGCAGGTCGAAGGCGGCTGGACCGAGCGATAAGGTATTGTTGCTCAGATTCGCCAGTCCGAAGTTGCCGCGACTATCGCGCTCGTGCCACTGAATCCGCACCACGACCGCCCGTTTTGACGTAGTTGCCGCAACCGACCGCAACTCGACTGCCACTCCGCATTGCGACCAAGCGGTGACCGCACGCCGCACCGCGTCGGTGACCTTCTGCTCGGAAAACCAGGCCGGAGCATCCGCGTGGCTATAGACGAAGACCAACTCACCCGCCGCCGGCCGGTCGACGCCATCGCCCCAGGTCGCGATTTCGCCGCCGCGACATTCAGCGATTTCTTGCGCGCGCACCGCCAAGTTGGCCGCCAGCGCTGGCCACGGCAAGGTGGCGGCTAGGCAGATGAGGCAGGCGAGATAGCGCAGCATAAGTTGTGTATGGGGATGGTAAATAACGCGATGTGCAACTTTTCGAGGGTAAAAGCTACTGTATTGGAAAGAAGGCGGGCAAGGCCGTCGCCGTATTGTGGGTTTGTCTGAAACCTACGCTAGGGGAAAACGGTCATGCCCATCGAGGACTTTATCATTCGGGTGTTGACCGTGCTCAACTGGGCTACAGCAACGACAGTTGGGCGAGCGCTCGACGTTTGTTCGGCATGCAGCGAATCTGTGGGCCGTCAAGCGGCAGGGGCTGGCTTCTGGCTCGTTCTGTGGCTACAAAAGATGTGTGCATATGGTAGGGCGGCACACCGAGAGCCAAATAACTGCAATAATCCACAACGATGAAAAACAGACTAATGGCTGAAAAGGTGTGCTTTGGCCACGTTTTCTTACTGTAAGTTGTTGTCAATCAATTAGTTTGGCGGGCTACTCGTCAGCAGGTCGCAGGTTTGAATCCTGCTGCCCCCACCAAGAACTTCTCGTTGAACCGCACTACGTCGAACCATGTGGTGATCACGGTTCGGCGTTTTCACATGGAATTTTCGTCATGACTAAACCCACCGTATCGCTTGCGCAGATGCTGGAAAATTTCGGCGATGATCGTGAATTGATCGCTCAGGTTGCCGACGTTTTTCTTGATGACTATGCGCCCCAGCTTGCAAAACTTGATGCGGCGCTGGCTACGCAGGACATGGTGCAAATTCAGGCCATGGCTCACGGCATCAAGGGCTCGGTGGGTAATTTCGGCGCGCTGGAGGCCGTCGATGCCGCGCGTGCCGTCGAGTTGGCCTGCAAAAATCAGGATATGGCTGCCGTGCGGGAGCGCATCCCCGTGCTCAATGCCCTGGTCGAAGGTGTTGCACGGGCACTGCGCGAACAACTCCCGCATCTCTGACGCCCGCGTGGCTTCCCTCCGCTGGCGAAGCTGTCAGACGATGGGCATTTCGCGGCCGCGCCGCTTGAGTTCGCCGCGCGCGGTTTTCCAGTCAGGATAAACGCGCTCGACCACGGCCCAGAAACGCGGGCTATGGTTCATTTCGTCGAGGTGGGCCAGTTCGTGGGCAACCACGTAATCAACCAGGTGCGTCGAGAGATGGATAAGCCGCCAGTTGAGGCGGATGCCACCGTGGCGACTACAACTGCCCCAGCGGGTACGCGCCGAAGAAAGCCCGACGTTGGGCAGAGCGCAGCCGAGGGCAGCGGCGTAGTGCGTTGCGCGGTCGACGAAATGCGGCAAGGCGCGGCGCTGGAGCGCGCGACGCGCCAGCAGGTCGAGGTCGGCGCCCGGTCGCGCGGCCAGCACCAGCCGATCGCCCTGCCAGATGATCCGATTGGCGCCGACCTCGACGCTGATCTCAATCTCGCCGCCAAGCAGTGGCAGGCGGGTGCCGTGGCGCACCGTAATCTGGCGTGGCACGGCACGCGCGGCATGCTCGTCGAGCTTCTCGATCACCCAGGGACCGTGGCCGCAAATGAATGCCTCAATCTCGGCGAGGGTGATGCTCCGCGGCGCACCCACGGCAAGGCCGCGTTCGTCGATGGTCATCGACAACCGCCGTCGCCGGCCTTGGCGGAGCACGTAGGGCACGATGCGGGCGCCAATCATGATGTGGCGGGCTTTTGGCGACGGCACCACGGGCGGCAGGCGAAAGAGGTTGAGTTGCTCCGTGCTGTTCATGCGAGGAAAATCGCCAGGTCCGTCAGGCAACAGCGGCGAAGAGATCGGCATCGCTCCTGGCGAACGGCAAGGCCGCCAGCGCGCGCACCACGACCTGGCAAATCACCGGTTCGGGCTGCTCGATCAGGCGCCAGTGAAAGCGCAAGCCGCCCTTGCCATCCGGCTGGGCCCAGTTGCCGCGCGCGGCGAATGAAAGGGAATGACGGGGTACCTCGCGGCCGCCGCGCCGCGCCGCCATCGCCAGCTCGGAATCGATGACATAGGCGGCCCGTCGGCGCAACCAGGCCTCGGCGGCATCCTGAATCTGGCGTGGCGAGGCCTCCGGCGGCAGCGGCAGGTGCAATGTTGCGCCATCGTGCAACGCCTCGCGACAGCCCGTGTCCAGACAAAGGCTGAGCGTATCGCCGAGATAGACGATATTGGCGCCATCGCGCCAGCGAGCAGCGTTGTCGGGCGCCGCCGCGTCAAGCAGCAGCGACAGTTGCGGCGGCCGTTGCTTCATGAAGATAACGGTGAGGAGAAATACGGCGCATTTCGGCTTCGATCCAGGCTTCGACGCGGGCACTGATCTCCGCTGGCTCTACTCCGGTCGGGTCGATCGCCGGGCCGATGCTCAGGGTCACGGTGCCAGGACGCTTGATAAAGGCTTTGCGCTGCCAGCATTCACCCGAATCCAGGGCCACCGGCACTGCCAGCACGCCGGCTTTCTTGGCCAGCCAGGCACCGCCGACCTTGTAACGTTTTTTCTGGCCCGGCGGCACGCGGGTGCCTTCGGGAAAGATCACCACTGTATAGCCGTCGGCCAAGCGCAGCTTGCCGCGTTCCGCCACCTGGTTCAGCGCCTCCTTGCCGGCGGCGCGGTCGATGGCGACAAAGGGCATCAGCCACAAGCCCCAGCCAAAGAAGGGCAGCCAGTGCAATTCACGCTTGTAGACGAAGGAGGTCAGCGGGAAAACCTGCTGCAAGGCGAAGGTTTCCCATGCCGACTGGTGCTTGCACAACACCACACAAGGCACGGCCGGGATGTTTTCGGCGCCGATCACCCGATGTTCGATGCCGAGCAGGTGGCGAATCAGCCACATGACGGTATTCACATAGGGCATCACAAAAAGTCGGCGGTAGCGCAACGGCAACCAGAAGCACAGCAGCAGCAACAGTACGACGGGCGGCGTGAGCAGCAGCATCGCAAGCATGAACAACGCCGAGCGCAGAATAATCATGGCGACAATTATTTGGTAATGCTTGTCACGAAAGCCGTCAGGTCGGCGAATACAGGCGTGCCCGGCGGCAGCTCCGGATCTTCCCGTGTCTTCTGTCCCTTGCCGGTCAGCACGAGGATGGGCTGGGCCCCTACGGCAGCAGCCGCCTTCAGATCGCGCAGGCTGTCGCCCACGGCGGGAACGCCAGCCAGATCGACGTTGTAGCGCATGGCTATTTCCTTGAACATACCGGGCTTGGGCTTGCGGCAGGTACATTTATCGGCGTTGGTGTGTGGGCAGAAGAAAATGGCATCAATGCGGCCGCCGGCCTGGGCCACCGCGCGGCTCATTTTTTCGTGGATGGCGCTGAGCGTGTCCATGACGAAAAGGCCGCGGCCAACGCCCGACTGATTGGTGGCCACCACGATGCGCCAGCCCCATTGCGTCAGGCGGGCGATAGCCTCCAGGCTGCCAGGTATTGGCCTCCATTCGTCCGGCGACTTGATGTATTGGTCGGAGTCGAAATTAATGACGCCGTCGCGGTCGAGAATGATGAGTTTCATAGCCGTGAAATATCCGCCACCTGGTTCATCAAACCCGCCAACTGCCGCAGCAGCGCGAGGCGGTTGGCGCGCGTCAGCGGCTCTTCGGCCATCACCATTACGCCGTCGAAGAAGGCATCGACCTCGCCGCGCAGGCCAGCCAGCGCTTTCAGCGCATCGGCGTAGTCTTCGTTGGCGACAAAGGAACGGATCGACGGCTGGATGGCGGTGACGCGCTCGAACAGCGCTTTCTCGGCGGGCTCTTGCAACAGGGCCGTATCGACGTCGGCCAAATTGGCCCTATCGGCAGCGTCGGTTTTCTTGAGGATATTGACGATGCGCTTGTTGGCGGCGGCCAGCGCCGCCGCCTCGGGCATGGCCGCGAAGGCTTTTACGGCAGCGAGCTTGGCCGGCACCTTGTCGATGCGGGTCGGGTTCAACGCCAGCACGGCGTCGACGAGCTTTTGCTCGTGGCCGCTGTCGCGCAGTTGGCCACGCAGGCGCTCAAACATGAAGTCACGCAGTTGCAGCCTGAACTCACCGCCCAGCAGGCCGGGGGCAAAACCGGCTGCCGCGGCATCGATCAGGTCGGTCAAATCAAGAGGCAGCGGCGTTTCCATAAGGATACGCAGCACGCCCAACGCAGCGCGGCGCAGGCCAAAGGGGTCCTTGTCGCCGGTGGGCAACTGGCCGATGCCAAAGAAACCGACCAGCGCGTCAAGCTTGTCGGCCAGCGCCACGGCGCAGGCGATGTTGCCGGCCGGCAGGGTGTCGCCGTTGAAGCGCGGGTGGTAATGGCCCTCGATGGCGTCGGCCACGGCCGCCGGCTCCTGATCGTGATGGGCGTAGTAGCGGCCCATGATGCCCTGTAATTCCGGAAACTCGCCGACCATGTCGGTGACGAGATCGGCCTTCGCCAGCAGCGCGGCGCGCTCGGCTTGCGCCCCATCGGCATGCAACTGGCGGGCAATGGCGCCAGCCAGCTTCGCCAGCCGCCGCACGCGCTCGCCGACGCTACCGAGCTTGTTGTGAAAGACGATGCTTGACAGCTTGTCGATGCGCGCCGCCAGCGGCGTCTTGCGGTCCTGATTGAAGAAGAAACGGGCATCGGCCAGCCGCGGTCGCACCACCCGCTCGTTGCCGCCGATGATGTGCTGCGGGTCGGTCACCCGCATGTTGGAAACGACAAGGAAGCGGTTGGTCAGCCTCAGTTTCCCCCCTTCGTCCTTGAGCAAGGGGAAATATTTCTGGTTGGCCTTCATGGTCAGGATCAGGCATTCCTGCGGCACGGCAAGGAATTCCTCCTCGAAGCCGGCTTCATAGACTGCGGGAAACTCGACCAGCGCCGTCACTTCGTCGACCAGCGCCTCGTCCGGCAACCACTGGCGACCAGGTACGACTGAGGCCGTCTTGTTCAGCTGCTCGCGGATCATGTCGCGGCGCGAGGCGTAGCAGGCGATGACCTTGCCACGCTCGGCCAGCACCTTGGCGTAATCCCTGGCGTGCGGAATCTCGATCACGCCGACAGACAGGAAACGGTGGCCGCGGGTGATATTGCGGCTTTGCAGCCCCAATACCGCGCCGGGTACGATGCGGGCGCCGTGCAGCAGGATCAAGCCATGCACCGGCCGCACGAATTGGGCTTCGCCCGCGCCCCAGCGCATGATCTTGGCTACCGGCAATTTCTTCAGCGCGGCCTCGACGAAGCCGGCCAGATGCTGGTCGATGCGCTCGCCGCTCTTCTTGATGCGGGCGACAAAATATTCCGCTTTGCCATCTTGCAGCTTTTCAAGTTGCCCGAACTCGACGCCAGACGAGCGCATGAAGCCTTCCAGCGCCTTGGTGGGCGTGCCGTCGGCGGCGATACCCGAGGTAACCGCCGGGCCCTTTTTCTCGATCACGCGGTCGGGCTGGGTTTCGAGGCAGTCGGCGAATTGCAGCGCCAGGCGGCGCGGCGTGGCGAACCACTGGCCCGTATTGTCGGCGGCGATGAAGCCAGCCTCGGCCAGCGACTTCTGCACCTGTTCACGGAAGGCCAGCCCCAGCTTCGCCAGCGATTTGGGCGGCAGTTCCTCGGTGAGGAGTTCGATCAGCAGCATCTCTTTCATCGCGCGGCCTCCTTGCTGCACATCGGGAAGCCCAGCTTTTCCCTCGAATCGAAATAAGCCTGCGCCACTTCCCGCGCCAGCGCCCGCACGCGGCCGATGTAGGCGGCACGCTCGGTGACCGAAATGGCGCCGCGGGCGTCGAGCAGGTTGAAGCTGTGCGAGGCCTTCATCACCATCTCGAAGCCGGGCAGCGGCAGGCCCAGTCCCATCAGCCGCTTGGCCTCGGATTCGTATTTCGAGAACTGGCTGAACAACCAGTCGACATCGGAATGTTCGAAGTTGTAAGTCGACTGCTCGACCTCGTTCTGGTGATAAACGTCGCCGTAGGTGACGGTGCCGTTCGAGCCAGTCGCCCACACCAGATCGAAGACATTTTCGACCCCTTGCAGGTACATGGCCAGCCGTTCGAGGCCGTAGGTGATCTCGCCCAGCACCGGGCGGCAGACGAGCGAGCCGACTTCCTGAAAATAGGTAAATTGGGTCACTTCCATGCCATCGAGCCAGACTTCCCAGCCGAGGCCCCAGGCGCCGAGCGTGGGCGATTCCCAGTCGTCCTCGACGAAGCGAATGTCATGCTCGGCGGTGTTGATGCCCAGCGCCCGCAGGCTATCCAGGTAAAGTTCCTGTATGTTGGCGGGAGAAGGTTTCAGAACGACCTGGTATTGGTAGTAATGTTGCAGGCGGTTCGGATTCTCGCCGTAACGGCCATCCTTGGGGCGACGGCTGGGCTGGACGTAAGCGGCGCGCCAGGGTTCGGGGCCGATCGCGCGCAGGAAGGTGGCGGTATGGAAGGTGCCGGCGCCGACTTCGATATCGTAGGGTTGCAGCAGCACGCAACCCTGTTTGTCCCAGAAATTCTGCAAGCGCAGGATGACTTCCTGAAAGGTGGGTTTGTCACTCATCGGGGATTACCGGAAAAATCGAGGCCAGATCGCGAAGGCGCGATTTTAACGGCTTTTGCCACGTCGCCGCAGGGCCGCGACCACGGCAGGAACCGCAGCGGGCACCACGGCAAATGCTACCGCAGCCAGCGCCAATAACAGCGCGGCCAGGTTGCCCCAGCGGGCGTAGGGCGTCAGCCCTTGGTAGCCTTGCACCTTGATGCGCAGCGCGCCGGTTGTGTGGGGTTCCAACACGGCGACCACCGTGCCGTCAGGCATGACGGCCGCCGTCATGCCGGTGTTGGTGGCGCGCAGCATCGGCCGGCCGGTTTCCAGCGCCCGCATCCGCGCGATCTGCAAGTGCTGCGGCTGGGCCAGCGAATGGCCGAACCAGGCGGTATTGGAAATATTCACCAACAGCGTGGCTTCGGGCAGGGCGTGGATGAGTTCTTCGCCGAAGAGATCTTCATAGCAGATGTTGGGCATGATCTTCTGGCCGCCGAGGGTCAGCGGCGCTTGCACCGCCGGGCCCGGCGTAAAGGCGGACATGGGGATGCGGACAAGGTCGAAGAACCACGAAAAACCCGGCGGCACGAATTCGCCAAAGGGCACCAGATGGCGTTTGGCGTAGCCGGCGGTAAAAAAAGTCGGCGGTAGCGATACGGCATGGGTGGGCGCTTTAGGGGTTGTCGCAGCGGGGGTTGTCACGGCGGGTTTGGCAACGGAATCGGGCGTCCTGGACGCTGGCGCCTTGGGACTCAGGGCGACGGCGCCATTGACGTAACCGCCCGCCGCGCCGCGCACCGCTACGCCCAGCAGCAGATCGCCATTTGCCGTCAGCTCGCTCAGCACCTGGCGTGGCACCTCGTCGAACATCAACGGGATGGCGGTTTCCGGGAGCACCGTGAGCGGCGCCGGATTCTCCCGCGCCAGGCGCAAGTAGGTATCGATGGAGAGGGCGAGTCGTTCGGGGTCCCACTTGAGACTTTGCGCGACGTTGCCCTGCAGTAGCACGACCTCCAGTGGTGCGCCAACCGGCGCGGTCCAGGCGACGCCGCGCAAAAGGGCGCCAAGTCCGAGCAGCGCGGCGATAACGACAGCCGCCGCCGCCATCTCCCTTCCCCATGGCCGACGCCAGGAAAATGCCGCCAGCGCGGCAATCAGCGCGGGCGGGCTTTGCGAATAGCCCAGCGCCAGCCAGGGAAAGCCGGAGAGCAGCGTGCCGCGCAGCCACTCGGTGCAAGTCCATAGGCCAGCGACCAGCAGGGCACTGCCAAACAATCGTGGCGGGCTCGAAAAGTCGATGGCGTGACCGCAGGGAATCCCCGTGGGATGAAATGCCCCGCAGCGGGTACTAGCGGTACGGCGGAAAGCATAGCCAGCCAATGCCGGAAATAATGAGAGAAGGGTGCCGAACAGCAGCGTCGCCAGGCCGGCAATTGGCGCTTCCATGCCGCCAACATCGTGCAGGCTGACATAGACCCAGGAAACGCCGGTCAGGAAAAAACCGAGACCCCAGCCAAAGCCAAGCAACGCGGCGGCGCGCGGTGAACCGGCGCGGCGCCATTGCGCGAACAACAGCGCCAGCGTCAGCAGCGGCAGGGAAAACAGGTCGAACGGGGCGAAACCGAGGACGCTTGCGGCGCCGAGCAGCAACGCAATCGCCAGCGGACCCTTCATTCCTTGGCCGGCAGCGCCAGGTCGCGTTGCGGATTGACCAGCAGCGTATGCACGCGACGGCTGTCGGCGCGCAACACCTGGAAACGCAGGCCATCGAGTTGGACCACTTCGTTGCGCTTGGGCAGGCGGTCAAGGTGGGCGATCAGGAGGCCGCCGATGGTGTCGCATTCTTCGTCGGAGTAGTGCGTGCCGAAGGCCGCGTTGAAGTCGGCGATTTCGGTCTGCGCCTTGACGCGATAGTGGCCGGCGTTGTCGAGCACGATGTTGTCGGCGGCCTCGTCGAAGTCGTATTCGTCTTCGATGTCACCGACGATCTGTTCCAGCACGTCCTCGATGGTCACCAGCCCGGCCACGCCGCCGTATTCGTCGACAACGATGGCCATGTGGTTGCGCGACGCCCTGAATTCGCGCAGCAGCACGTTCAGCCGCTTCGACTCGGGCACGAATACCGCCGGCCGCAGCGTGTCGCGCAGATCAAATTCCTTGCCGGAGAAGAAGCGTAGCAGTTCCTTGGCCAGCAGGATGCCGATGACGTCGTCGCGGTTTTCGGCGATCACCGGAAAGCGCGAATGGGCCGCCTCGATCACCGTATTGATGATCTTCTCGGGCGGAGTGGCGACGTCGATGACATCCATTTGTGCGCGCGGCACCATGATGTCGCGCACCTGCATCTCGGAAACCTGCAAGGCGCCCTCGATGATCGAAAGCGCATCGGCGTCGAGCAGATTGCGCTCGAAGGCGCCGTGCAACAGCCCAAGCAACTGTTCGCGGTCTTCGGGTTCGCGCAGCAGCAGATGGGAAAGACGTTCCAGCAGGGACGGACGACTACTTGGGGGGGGGGAGTCCATTTTTCTCAGCGGTAGGGGTCGGGATAGCCGAGTCTGGCGAGTATGGCGCGCTCGCGCGCCTCCATTTTCTGCGCATCGGCGGCGCCGGTTTCGTGCTCGTAACCCTGAAGATGCAGCATACCATGCACGATCAGGTGGGCGAAATGCGCCTCAGCGCTTTTGCCCTGTGCCGCCGCCTCGCGCAGCACCACCGGCAGACAGAGCGCCAGATCGCCGATCACCATGGGTTCATTTTCATAAACGAACGTCAGCACGTTGGTCGCGTAATCCTTGCTGCGATAGTCGCGATTCAGCGCCTGTCCTTCCTCGGCATCGACGAAGCGGAGGGTCGCCCGCAAGGGCAGTTCCTGCGCGGCGCTCACCCAGCGGCGGATTTGCGGGCGCAAGGGTAGCGACGCATCGTTACAGGCATATTGCACCGTCAGCGAAAGCTCAAGTTTGCCGCGCGGCATGCTGTTAGTTTCGGCCAGCACCCGCTCCGCGGGTATTACCCTCCGCCGCGACTTCGCTTTCGTAGGCTGAAACGATGCGCGCCACCAGCGGATGACGCACCACGTCAGACGCATCGAAATCGGTGAAGCCGATGCCGCGCACCTCGGCGAGTATGCGGCGCGCCTCGATCAGTCCCGACTTCTGGCCCTTGGGCAGGTCGATCTGGGTGACGTCGCCGGTCACCACCGCGCGGGCGCCGATGCCGATGCGGGTCAGGAACATCTTCATCTGCTCGGGCGTGGTGTTCTGCGCCTCGTCGAGGATGATGAAGGCGTGGTTGAGCGTGCGGCCGCGCATGTAGGCCAACGGGGCGACTTCGATAGCCTGCTTTTCAAACAGCCGCATTACCTTGTCGAAGCCCATCAGGTCGTAGAGCGCGTCGTACAGTGGCCGCAGGTAGGGATCGACCTTCTGCGCCAGATCGCCCGGCAGGAAACCCAGTCGCTCCCCGGCTTCCACGGCGGGGCGCGTCAGCACGATGCGCTCCACCTGATCGCGCTCGAAGGCATCGACAGCGGCCGCCACGGCCAGATAGGTCTTGCCGGTGCCGGCCGGGCCGACGCCGAAAGTGATGTCGTGTTCCTGAATCTGCCGCAGATAGTCGGTCTGGTGCGGGGTGCGGCCGTGGAGGTCGGTCTTGCGGGTCAGTAGCGCCGGCTGTTCGGCGGGGCCAGGATGGCGGGCGGCCTTGTTGCGAGCCATTTCCACCAGCCCGAGCTGAATGTCGTCGATCGAGATCGGCTGCTTCGCCAGTTCGTAGAAATGCTGGAGGACAGCGGCGGCAAGCTTCGCCTGACCGCTGTCGCCGCTGATTCGAAAATGCTCGCCGCGACGGGCGATATTGACATCGTAGGCAATGGCGATCTGCCGCAGATTTTCCTCCAGCGCGCCGCACAGGTTGGCCAGCCGCTCGTTGTCGAGTGGGGTCAGGCTTACGTCGATGAACTTGGCTTTGCGAATCATGGCGCGAGTATGCATCAAGTTTGTTGGAGCGAGGATCACACCCGTTCAATTGCCGATATCGGGAATGCTGACGCGCGGTGATTTCGCCAGTTTGTTTGCGCCCCGTGCAAATTTTCGATCATCGAAGGTAAACAAGGTTTCACAGCGACCGCAGCGCGCCAGATGCAGGGCATCGGCAAAGTCGAGCCCGGCGCGATGAAGCCGTGTTGCTTCCAGTACAGCGGGCCAGTCTTCCACCGTTACGTTGGGCAGTCCCGCCAGATGCTCCACGACGCCGGCACAGTTGTCGACGGAAAAATCGTAGAAGGCGCGCAATAGCCAGACAAGTTCAAGTACCACGGTGACGGGCACAAAGATTGACGCGCTGGCGCGCATCAATCGTGCGGCAACAGGGCGCTGGTGCGCCGACTCGGGATCAGTGGGGTCGTCGACATAGTAGCGGGCGAGAATATTGGTGTCGACGGCAATCATCGTGTCGCCTGTTCGCGGCGCATCAACTCGGCAACGTCGGCATCTGCCAGCCGGCGCGCCGGGCCGCAATACTTGAGCATGCCGTAGCCGGCCTCATGCGAGGAAGCCTTCGCCGGGTGGCGCAGCTCGATTTGCAGTTTCCCGTCGACCACGGTCACATCGACCTGGCTGCCCGACTCGATGCCAAGCGCCTTGCGCGCTGCGGCGGGAATCACGACCTGCCCTTTGCGGGAAACGGTAACGCAGGACATTTGAGGCTCCTGAAAAAGGTTGAACGAAGTTGAACGTCGTAAGTCTAGCATCGCGCCGAACCGAAAGAG
>JAIFMO010000170.1 GCA_020048435.1 Sulfuritalea sp. | reverse complement strand
CGCTCGGCGAGGGCGCGCGGCTTTATGTGCTCAACCAGTTCGGCTCGCTCGGCACCAACCTGGTGATTGTGCTGCCGGGCCGTTCCGAGACCGCCGGCGCCTCGCCCGGTTTCATCATCGGCAAGACGCCGCGATCACTGACCATCGACGACGCTTACGCCCTCTTGCGCAGCCGCGCCGTGCGCAAGATCGCGCCGCTGATTGTCGGCGCCGGCGACGTGCGCTGGCAGGCCAAGAGCCGCGAATCCGTGGTACTCGGCTCTACCGCCGAGTTGCTGGAGGTACGTCACATGGATCTCGCCGCCGGCCATTTTCTGCCGCCGGGCGACCCGCACCACGCCGAACCGGTCTGCGTCATTGGCACGACGGTAGCGCGCGAACTGTTCGGGGCGCAACCACCGCTGGGCGAGTGGCTGCGCATCGGCGACCGCCGCTTCCGCGTCATCGGCCTCATCGCCAAGCAGGGCCAGTCGCTCGGCTTCAACAGCGACGAAGTGGTAATGGTGCCGGTGGCCTCGGCCGAGGCGCTGTTCAACACCGACTCGCTGTTCCGCATCCTGATCGAGGCGAAATCACGCGAACAGATCGGCCACGCCAAGGAGGACGCACTGGCGATTCTCAAGGAGCGCCACGAGGGCGAACGCGACGTCACGGTGATCACCCAGGATGCCGTGCTCGCCACCTTCGACCGCATCCTGCGGGCGCTGACCCTGGCCGTCGGCGGCATTGCCGCCATCAGCCTGGCGGTGGCCGGTATCCTCATCATGAACGTGATGCTGATCGCCGTAACGCAGCGCAAGCGCGAGATCGGCCTGCTCAAGGCGCTCGGCGCCAGCGGCGCGCAGATCAAAGCCATCTTCTTCACCGAAGCGATCATGCTCGCCCTCGGCGGCGCGGCAACCGGCCTTCTGGCTGGCAAGCTCGGCCAGTTGCTGGTGGGCCAGCTTTACCCCAGCATTCCCTTCACCGCGCCGTGGTGGGCGGTGATCGCCGCACCGCTTACTGCCGTCACCACCGCCGTGCTGTTTTCCGTGATTCCAGCGCGGCAGGCCGCGAAACTCGATCCCGTGCTGGCCCTATCCCGTCGCTAATTCGCCACTCAGCCACCTCCAAGCGCCCCCATACCCATGCGCACCGCCGACTTCATCCGCTTCGCCTACCTGTCACTCGCCGCTCACCGCCTGCGCACGGGGTTGACGGCACTGGGCATCGCCGTCGGAATCGCTGCCGTCATCCTGCTCACCAGCATCGGCGAGGGGCTGCACCGCTTCGTCATCGACGAATTCACCCAGTTTGGCACCAACCTGATCGGCATCTCGCCGGGCAAGACCAGCACCCGCGGCGGCAGCCTTGGCGCCATCAACACCGTGCGGCCACTATCGATCGAGGACGCCATTGCCCTCGAACACGCCCCCCATATCCTGCTGGCCGACCCCATGGTGCAGGGCAACGCCGACGTCGAGCACGCCGGCCGCTCGCGCCGGGTGACGCTCTATGGCACCGGTCACCGTTTTCCCGAAACCCTGCGCATGAAGATCGCCAGCGGTGACTTCCTGCCCGCCGACGACCCGCGCGCCGCCCGCGCCTTTGTCGTGCTCGGCGCCAAGGTGGCGCGCGAACTGTTCGCCGAGGGGAATCCCTCATCCAATCCGTTGGGTGCACGTATCCGCGTCGGCGGCGAGCGTTATCGCGTCATCGGCGTGATGGCGCCGAAGGGCCAGGTGCTCGGCTTCGACCTCGACGACACCGTCTATATTCCCGTCGGCCGCGCCCTGGAAATGTTCAACCGCGAAAGCCTTGCCGAGATCCACGTCACCTACGAGCCGACCGCCCCGCTGCCCGAGGTCGAGGAAGGCATCCGCCGCGTGCTGGTCGCCCGCCATGGCCGCGAGGACTTCACCATCACGCCACAGCAGAAGATGCTTGAAGTCTTCGGCACCGTGCTCAACGCCATCACCTTCGCCGTCGGCGCCATCGGCGGCATCTCGCTGCTGGTCGGCGGCGTCGGCATCCTCACCATCCTCACCATCGCCGTCTCCGAGCGCACCGCCGAAATCGGCCTGCTGCGGGCCATCGGCGCCACGCAGCGCCGGATCATGCTGCTTTTCCTCGGCGAGGCCGCCGTGCTCGCCGCCCTTGGCGGCGCCGCCGGCCTGACGCTGGGCTGGGGCATCGCCGGCCTCCTCGCCTTCGCCGTGCCGGCCCTGCCGGTGCATACCCCCTGGAGCTACGCCATTGCCGCCGAGATTTCAGCCATCGTCATCGGCCTGATCGCCGGAGTAATGCCCGCCCGCCGAGCCGCCATGCTCGACCCGCTCGAAGCCCTGCGCTCGGAGTAAGTCCGCGGTGAAGATGCACACGCAGCTGGACCTGCGCGGCAACATCCCGACCTTCATCCACACCGCACAGGTGTCCCAGCGTACAGACCCATCGTTACGCCGAAGTGACAATCAAAATTACGGCTGGCGCGACTCCCCGGCAAAAGGCCGCAAGGAAGGAACGCCATGCGCAGCAATATCCCGACAGCCATTACTGAAGCCGCACCCGACTCGATCAGCTCCATGGCGCTGAAAGCGCTACAGGTATCCGAAAGCCGCTATCGCCGCCTTTTTGAAACCGCGCGCGACGGCATTCTTCTTCTTAACGCGGACACGGGTCGGATCGAAGACGTCAACCCCTACTTGATAGAGTTGCTCGGCTACTCGCATGTCGAGTTTCTGGGGAAGATGTTGTGGGAAGTCGGAACATTCGCGGATATCGTGGAAAGCCAAGCGATGTTCACGGAGTTGCAAACGACCGGCTATGTTCGCTACGAAGACCTGCCGTTGAGAACCAAAACAGGATCAACCATCGCGGTGGAATTCATCAGCAATGCGTATGTGTGCGAAGGCGTCAAGGTCATTCAATGCAACATCCGCAACATTTCCGAGCGCAAGCGGGCGCAAAATCTTTTGCGCGAAAGTGAAATAGGCTGGCAGCGCGCGGAGATCGAAGTCCGGAACCAGCGCGCCTTGATCGCGCATCAGGGGCGCCTCGTGCTGTTGGGTGAATTGGCTTCGGCCCTGGCTCACGAGATCAATCAACCGCTGACGGCGATTACCGGTTTCGCCGCCTCCTGCGCCAGAAAGTGCGCCGACAATCCTGCGGCACTGGAACTTGTCCGCGCCATCGAGGAACAGGCCATGCGCGCTGGCGATATCATCTGGCGCATGCGCGGCTTTGCCCGTCGCCAGCGTCTTGGGTGCAGCGCACTTTCCCTGCCGGCGGTCGTCGGCGGCGTCGTCAAATGGATACGACTGGATAGCAAATATCCCGAAGTCATTATCGATGTTACCGGACTCGATCCGGCCTTGCCTCAGGTCGATGCGGATCGGGTAGAACTGGAGCAAGTGCTGGTCAATCTGGTGCGCAATGGCATTGAGGCCACATTGCCGGGTATCATGCAGCCACGCATTGCCATTTCCGGACGTCTGGGGGCGAAGGCAAGCGAAGTCGAGGTCAGCGTTACGGATTGGGGCTGCGGTATGCCCGCGGCGGCTGCCCTGGAAGTTTTCCAGCCATTTACCTCATTCAAGGAACAAGGCCTGGGGCTTGGCCTGACGATCTGCTTTTCGATCATCGAGGGGCATGGCGGTCGCCTCTGGGCGACTGCCAATCCCGCCGGTGGCACAATTTTTCATTTCACCCTTCCCGTGGCCGGAATAGTGAAGCAGGGGAAGGAAAACCATGGACGAAATACTGGCTGACAAGGACTGCGTCGGCGTGGTGGAAGACGATGGTGCCGTGCGCAAAAGCGTTTGCCTGATGCTCGAGACCTTGGGCATGGAAGTTCACGCTTACGCCACGGCGCGGGCATACCTCAATGATTCGCGGGGGCGAAGCCGCTGCGCCTGCCTCG
This sequence comes from Sulfuritalea sp., assembly GCA_020048435.1. Taxonomy (GTDB): domain Bacteria; phylum Pseudomonadota; class Gammaproteobacteria; order Burkholderiales; family Rhodocyclaceae; genus Sulfurisoma. Next base: position 13,998 of record JAIFMO010000170.1, on the reverse strand, counting down.
TCGTAGACGTGCGCCTGCCCGACATCAGTGGCATGGAACTGCAAAAACAGTTACTGGAGCAGGGACGGGTTCCTCCCATCGTATTTATCAGCGGTCACGGCGACATTCCGATGGCGGTGGAGGCCATGCGCAACGGCGCAGTGGACTTTCTGCAGAAGCCGTTCAAGGAGCAGCGACTGCTGGACTGCGTTCAAAAGGCCCTGGCCCAGGAGCGCGATGCGCGCACTGCGCGCGACAAGCGCGAAATCCTGGTGGCGCGCCTGGCCTGCCTGACGCCGCGAGAGAACGAGGTACTAAACAGAATGCTGCGGGGAATGCGCACCAAGGCGCTTGCCACCGAACTGGCGATCGCCACAAAAACAGCTGAAGAGCATCGCGCCAACGTCATGCGAAAAATGCAAGCCGCAACCATCGCCGATCTGGTCTCCATGTGCAACTCCGTACGCTAGTGCCCGGACGCAGAATCCGAATTGCCCGGTGATGAATACGAAGGTATTCCGGGTACACGATACGTAATTACCCTTGGTCACACCGGTAATTGCAGCAGTTAGCAATTCAGCGTAATCACCCTAACCTGTGTGCCTTCGACATTCGAACTGAAGGCGCACCGCGATGCCGGCCCTGAAAACAGCCGAGCATGAATGCTCCACTTTTATTGCGCCGATTTATGCCTTTGCGGGATCTCCGTGGGAATTCCTCTGTGCGTTGCCGCCCAGACACTCCCCCCTTTTGACCCCAGCATGCGTGCAATCCATTCCGGGAAAGCCGATCTGGCAATGCGCCGCGCAATCGTCCTGCCCCGGAACCCGCAGATGAAGCGTGTTCAAGGATTGGTTTCACGTGCGCCTGTCCGTGCGCTCTTTTCGGTATTCCCTTTTTCCGCCCACGTCGCATCCATTCGCACAGGAGACACATAATGGCCCTCGTCAGAAAGTCCGCATTCAAGACCGTCACCGCCACCTCCACCGAGGGCAAGACTTCAGCCGCCGCCGCGCGCGAAGCCGAAGATCAGCGCAAGAAGGCGCGCACCCTCGCCAAGCAACAGCAGGCGGCGGAGCGCATTGCGGCCGCCACGGGTCAGCTGTCCTCAGGCATCAACGAAGCGGCGTCCGCCGCCGAGGAACTGAAGCGCTCATCCGACCAGATCGCCACGGGCGCCGAAGAAGCCTCCGGCGCCGCTCAGGAATCCCTGGCCGCCTTCAAACAGGTTGAAACCTCCATCCTGCGCCAGTTGCAGAACGCCGACACCAGCCAAGCCAAGGCCGAAGCGACGCAAAACCTGGTGGGCAAGACCAGCGCCGATGTCTCCAGCATGGTCACCAATGTCGCCATATCCGCCCAGCGCCAGAACGCTTCGGTCGAGATGGTGGCCCAACTGGAAAAACAGGCGGCCAACATCGGCGACATCGTCAAGGCGGTGGCGCGCATTGCCGATCAGACCAACCTGCTGGCGCTGAATGCCGCCATTGAGGCCGCCCGTGCCGGCAAGCACGGCAAGGGTTTTGCCGTCGTCGCCGACGAAGTGCGGACGCTGGCCGAGACCTCGGAGAAGAGCGCCAAGCAGATTCAGGATCTGGTCGGTCAGATCCAGCAAGAGGTCAAGACCATCGCCGAAGGCATCGGTGCATCGGCCAAGACCGTCGAGGGCGAGGTCGAAAATGGCAAGACCATTACCAAGCAACTCGAACAGATCCGTATCGACGCCGGAGAAATCGTCAAGGGCGTGCAGGAAATCGCCGTCGGCGCGCAGCAGTCGAAGACCGCCGCACAGCAGGCCCTGAAGGGTTCGGAAGACATCGCCGCCGCCGCCGAGGAGCAATCGGCCGCGGCCGAGGAAACCGCCAAAACCGTGGAAGAGCAGTCGCAGGCGCTGTCCCAATGCGAACAGGCGGCGCAGAGCCTGTCGGAACTGGCTGAAGACTTGAAGACGTCCACGGACGTCACCAAGAGCGCCGAAGAAGTGGCCTCCGCCGCCGAGCAACTATCGTCGGCCGTGGCCGAAATCAACCGCTCCGGCGCCCAGATCATGGCGGCCATCGAACAGATCCGCAAGGGCGCGGAAGTTCAGTCCGCCGGTACGGCGGAAGCCTCGGCCGCAATCACCCAGATCGAGAAGGGTCTGGAACTGGCGCAGACGCGCGCCACCGGCGGCGCCGAGAAAGTTGCGGCGATCAAGAATCTTCTCGCCATCAACAAGACCTCCGTCGATGGCCTGATCGGAGGCATTTCCGCCTCGGCGGATTCGTCCCGCGCCAGCATCAAACAGATCAAGGATCTCGAACTGGTGTCGCGCCGCATCGACAAGATCGTCGATGCCATCACCACCGTTTCCATCCAGACCAACATGCTGGCGGTCAACGGTTCCATCGAAGCCGCGCGCGCCGGCGAGTTCGGCAAGGGCTTCGTGGTGGTCGCCACCGACATTCGCAATCTTGCCCACGACTCCGCCGAAAATGCTGATCGTATCAAGGATTTGGTGAAGGCGGTACAGGACCAGATCGGCGTGGTCGGCCGTGACCTCGAGGAAATCGTCGCGACGGCGCTGGCCGAAGTCGAACGCGCCAAGCTCAGCACGGCCAACCTGGTGTCGATAGAGGCCGATATCGCGATTGTCGAAAAAGGCACGCAGGAAATCCTCAAGGCCTCTGATGAAATCGCCGCTGCCACGGCCCAGGTCAAGAAGGGCGTGGAGCAGATTGCCGCCGCCGCCCAGGAAGCCGACAAAGCCTCGACCGAGGCCGCATCCGCCGCCAAGCAGCAGTCGCAGGGCGCTGAGGAACTGGCTGCCGCCATCGAGGAAATTGCCTCACTTGCCGATGAATTGCAAGCCGCATAACCGGGGATCGCGATCATGACCCAACAGGAACAGGACGTGTCCGTCTCCGACACGGCGGCAACCGGCCGTGACGAAGACGCCATTGACGAACAGGTTTCCGACATACGCCAGTTCGTCACCTTTATCGCCGGCAACGAGGTATTCGCCGTTGATATGGCGCCGGTGCAAGAAATCATCCGTGTGCCGGAGACGGTGCGCGTACCGCTGGCGCCGGCCACGCTTGACGGACTGGCAAATCTGCGCGGCAAGGTGCTGCCCATCATCAGTCTGCGGCGAATTTTCGGCTTCCCGGAACAGGCTCACGACGACTCGACGCGCGCCCTGGTGATCGACATCGGCCAGCCGCTGGGCTTCGTCGTGGACAAGGTCGCCAGCGTGGTTGGTGTCGAACCGGGCAAGATCGAAGGCGTGGGTTCCATCCAGGGCACGGTAAACACCGAACTGCTGTCGGGAATCATCAAGGACGTCGGTGGACACGCCATGATCATGGTGCTCGACTTCGCCAAGCTGATCGCCCAGGAGTTTGCCGAAATCGCCGCCGCCGCGAGGACGGCCGCCATGGCGGGGGGGATTTACAGCAGCACCGAGAGCGAGGAAGAGGTCATCAGCGACGAACTACAACTGGTGAGCTTCGATGTCGCCGGCCAGGAATACGCCATCACCATCGACGACGTGCAGGAAATCGTGCAGGTGCCGGAAAACATCGTGCACGTTCCGCATGCGCAGTCACATGTGCTGGGCGTGATGACGCTGCGCAACCGTCTGCTGCCGCTGGTCAGCCTGCGTCGCATGTTCGCCCTGCCGCCACAGGAAGCCGACGAGCACAGCCGCATCGTCGTGGTATCCCTGGGCAGCGCCTCGGTGGGCATCGTCATGGACAGCGTGAACGAAGTGTTGCGCGTGGCCAAGGCCGACGTCGACGCCATGCCCGGCCTGCTCGCCCGCGAAGGCGAGCATTCGGACATTTCCGAAATCTGCCGGCTGGACGGCGGCAAGCGCCTGGTGTCGATCATTTCCGCCGCCAACCTGTTCCGCCATTCCGCCATCAAGGAGGCATTGACGACTGTGGAAAGCCTGCAAGAAGACAAGGAACGAGAAGAGAGTGGCAACGAAGATGAAGTGAACGACGACGACGAACAAGTCGTGGTGTTCCGCCTCGACAAGGAGGAGTTCGGCGTGCCCATCGACAGCGTGCAGGAAATCGTGCGCGTGCCGGAAGAATTGACGCACGTGCCCAAGGCGCCGCCCTTCGTCGAGGGCGTCATCAACCTGCGCGGCGCCGTGCTGCCGGTGATCGACCTGCGCCGTCGCCTCGGCCTGCCGACCGTCGAGCGTTCGGATCGCCAACGCGTGATGGTGTTCCTGATCGAGGGCATGCGCACCGGCTTCATCGTCGATTCGGTCGCCGAGGTACTGAAGATCCACAAGTCCGAGATCGAGGCCGCGCCGCGTTTGTCGAGCGAACAGGGCAAGCTCCTGGCGCGCATGGCGAACCTGGAAAAGCAGAAGCGCATGGTGCAACTCATCGCGCCCGAGCACCTGGTCGAAGCACGCGAGCGCGACGACCTGGCAAAGCTGGCGGCATAACGGAAAAAGAACGGTGCCATGATCAAGCTCCTTATCGTCGACGACTCGGCACTGATGCGCCGGCAATTAGCCACCCTGTTCGAGGCCGAGGGTGATTTCGAGATTCGCCAGGCCAGGAACGGCAAGGAAGCCGTGGCGGAAAACCACGAATTTCAGCCCGATGTGGTGACGCTGGACATCAACATGCCGGAGATGGACGGCATTACCGCGCTCTCGCTGATCATGGCCGAGCGTCCAGTGGCCGTGATCATGGTCTCGTCGCTCACCGAGAAGGGGGCGCTGGCCACCTTCGAGGCGCTGAATCTGGGTGCGGTGGACTACGTCGCCAAGCCCGGCGGCACCATCTCGCTGTCCATCGGCGAAATCAAGACTGAACTCGTGCGCAAGGTGCGTGCGGCCACGCGCGCCCACATCAAGCGCAAGGGGTCGAGCGCACGCGGGCTGGCCCAGCGCCTGCGGGAGGAGCGGGAAAAGCCCGTGCCGCGGCCGGTGGCGATGCGCCGCGGCGTGGCCGGCGAAGGGCTGGTGATCATCGGCGTGTCTACCGGCGGACCGCGCACGCTGGAGGACATCCTGCCGCTCTTGCCGGCGAATTTTCCTTGGCCGGTACTGGTGGCCCAGCACATGCCGGCTTCCTTTACCCGCCCCTTCGCCGATCGCCTGAACAACCTTTGCGAACTCACCGTGGTGGAAGCCGCCAGTCCGATGCCGCTCGAACCCGGCACCATCTACATCGGCAAGGGCGGAGCGGACATGCTGCTGGCGCAGCGGGCCGGCAAGCTAACCGTGATCGCCAAGCCCGAGAACCGCGAGTTTCTCTGGCATCCATCGGTGGAACTGCTGGGACGCTCCGCCCTTGAACATTGTGATCCATCGCGCGTGGTGGGCGTGATGCTCACCGGCATGGGCTACGACGGCGCCGACGCCTTCACGGAACTCAAAAAACGCGGTGGTCGCACCATCGCCGAGTCGCAGGAGTCGGCCGTGGTCTTCGGCATGCCGGCGGAACTGATCGAACGTGGCGGCGCCAGTCTGGTTCTGCATTCCGAAAAAATCGCTGCCCAGATCAACGTCTGGGCTGGACGCTAGGAAACCCCATGGCATTCATAAAGAAACATACCGTCGAACCGGTCGCGGCGGACGAGCGCAAGCAGGCGCGCGACTGCGCCAGTTTGGTGGCGGAACTTGAAAATGCCGACCCCAAGGCCAGGCGCTGGGCGGCGCGCGACCTGACCGATTGCTCCGACGCATCCGCCATGCTGGTGAACCGCCTGCAGCGGGAGAACGACGTTTCGGTACGCGAAGTCATACTCACCGCGCTGACTGCGCTGGGCGACGAGATTGCGGTAGCGGGCCTGGTCGACTGTCTCCGCAGCGAGGACGCCGGTCTGCGCAACGAGGCAATAGAAGCGATGAAACAGTTGCCAGACGAGGTGGCGCTCATCATGCGCGCGCTGCTCGCGGACACCAGCCCGGACGTACGCATCTTCGCCGTGAATATCCTCGAATCGCTGCGCCATCCCGAGGTCGAATCGTGGCTGATCTCGGTTATTGAAGAAGACTCGCAGTTGAACGTATGCGCCACGGCGGTGGATCTGCTCGGCGAGGTGGGCTCGGCCGCGGCACAAGCGCCGCTGCTGCGGCTCAAGGCGCGCTATGCCGACGAACCCTACATACAGTTTGCCGCCGACCTGGCCCTGCAACGCATCGCTGCGGACTGATTCGAAAATGGCCGATCCCTCCATCAGTGAGCTGGATTTCGAAAAGTTTCGCGAGTTTTTCTATCGCAAGACCGGCATCCAGTTCGAACCCTCAAAGCGATATTTCGTCGACAAACGGCTGCTTGAGCGCATCGAACTGACGGAGAGCCACAACTTTCGCAGCTACTTCACGATGCTGCGCTTCGAGGCCTCGGGTGAGGAACTGCAGCATCTGACCAACCTGATGACGGTCAATGAAACCTACTTCTTCCGCGAGGAATACCAGTTCCAGTGCCTGGTCAAATCCATACTTCCCGATATCACCAGCCGCAAGCGCAACGGCGGCCCCATCCGCATCTGGGCGATTCCCTCATCCTCGGGCGAAGAACCATATTCCATTGCCATTTATCTGCTCGAATACTGGGCCGGCATCAAGGACTGGGATATCGAGATCATTTCCTCCGACATCGACACCAAGATCCTCGCCCAGGCGCGCCAGGGTCAGTACACCGAGCGTTCGGTGCAACATCTGCCGGAAACCATCCTGCGCAAATATTTCAAGCGCAATGCCGAGGGCTACCAGATCTGCAACGACTTGCGCGATGCGGTCGAGTTCACCCGCGTCAATCTCTCCGAACGCGCCGACACGCGTGCCTACCGCGACTTCGACGTCATCTTCTGTCGCAACCTGCTGATCTATTTTGACGACGTTTCGCGCAAGACGGCGGCCGAAACATTTTATGACGCCCTCAAGCCGGGCGGCTACATCTGTCTTGGCCACTCCGAATCGATGAGTCGTGTCTCGTCGCTTTACAAGGTGCGCAAGTTTCCCGAAGCCATCGTCTATCAAAAACCCCTGGAGCCACGATGAGACGCATCCTGATTGTCGATGACGCCGCCACGGTGCGCATGTATCACCGCAACATACTCGAAGCGGCCGGCTATGCCGTCGAGGAGGCGGTAAACGGTGTCGAGGCGCTGGAAAAGGCGCTGCAAGCCCCCTTTGACCTGTATGTGGTGGACATCAACATGCCCAAGCTGGATGGCTACGGTTTCCTGCGCGAACTACGCGGGCAGGACTTCTTCCAGGCGCCGGCCATCATGGTGTCCACCGAAGCCGAGAGCAGCGACCACCAACAGGCCTATGTTGCCGGCGCCAATGCCTACCTGGTCAAGCCGGTGAAGCCCGACCACCTGCTGACGCATGTCAAGCTGCTCATCGGAGTCGCGGCATGAGTCCCCTGCTCGAACAATTCCTCTCCGAGGCGCGCGACTTCCTGCAAGGCATCGGCGAAAAGCTGATGGAACTGGAAGACGCCCCCGCTGACGTCGAGCTGATGACGTCGCTGTTCCGCATGGTGCATACGCTCAAGGGCAACAGCGGCCTGTTCGAATTTCCGGAAATGACTCGCGTGCTACATGCCGGCGAGGATCTGATGGATGCCGTGCGTCAGGGCCGGGTGGACTACTCCAAGGAACTGGCCGACCGCCTGCTCGACGCGATGGATTTCGTCGGCATGCTGTGCGACGAAATCGAAGCGAAGGGCGGTATCGGCGCGACCCACGCCGCCGATTCGGCACGCCTGGCGGAATCGCTGCGGCAATTGATCGCCACCGTCGAAGGCGCCGCCGCCGTTGCCGTCGCGGTAGCGCTGATCAAGACCGTGGCCGATGTTGCCGCCGCAGATGGCCGGCCGCTGCCGCTGGCCGACATTCCCGAAGACGTGCGCATGAACGCCTACCGTCAAGCCTGCGACGGCGCGGTGCTGCACTGGCTGGACTACGCACCGGCCGAGGAGTGCTTTTTCCAGGGCGACGATCCTTTCTTCCAGGCCCGCGGCACGCCCGGCCTGCTGTGGGGGAGCATCAGCGCACGCCAGCCGTGGCCGCCACTGGCGGCGCTGGATGCCTATCGCTGTGCGCTGGATTTTCATCTCTTGAGCGCGGCGCCGCGGGCGGAACTGGACGAGTATTACCGCTACATGCCGGATCAGGTGCGCATGGTTCCAGTGTCCCCGCTCGCATTGGCACTGCCGGCGGGCGATCCGAATGGCGGGCCGGTGTATGAGGATTTCGTCGTCGACGCCATGAAGCTGCTGGACGCCGGGCACATCGAAGGCCTTGGCCGTAGCGTTCACACCCTGCTTGAACTTTCCAGCCCGTATCTGTGGCTCTCGTCGGCCTTGCGCTGGCTGCTGCTGTTGATGGAACTGGCGCCGGAGGACCGCAAGGCATTCGGCACGCTGATCGAATCCCTGCGCCATCTGAAGGCGCCGCAGTGGGCCGATCATGAACTCGATGGTACGGCGAACACGGCTGCGTCCACCATCGCCGTCACGGCGCAGGAAAGTCCGCTGACGCCGGAAGAAGCCGCGGCCCTACAGGCCCTGGTCGCGGTGCAGCGCGAGATACTAAACCTGCCTGTTGCGGCGAGCTGGCAAATGGGCCGCATCAAGGGTGTTGCCGCAGCGCTCTCCGGCTGCCTGAAGGCGAGCGGCGATCTTGCCGCAGTGCCCGGACTGGAAGCGGCCACGGCCACTGCCCTGGAAGAAGCCGCTACGGCGCCGCTCCTCCTCTGGCTTGAAGGCAAATTCGAGCAGCAGCCAAAATCCGCCGTAGCGGAAACTACGGCGGTCGCCACCGCACTCGCAACCGGACACGAGGTCGCATCGGAACGCCCGGCCGCGGCGCTGCCAGTCGGCGCTGAGACCGAAGGCGACACAAAGCTTGGGTTTGGCCGCCGCGCCGAAGACGTCGCCGCCGGCCCCAAGAGTCTCAAGGTCGACCAGACCAAGATCGATCGCCTGATGAACCTGATCGGCGAGATGGTGGTGTCGAAAAATGCGCTGCCCTATCTGGCCGGCCGCGCCGAGACTGTCTTCGGGGTGCGCGACCTGGCGCGTGAAATCAAGTCCCAGTACGCGGTGATCAACCGCATCGCCGAGGAAATGCAGGACGCCATCATGCAGGTGCGCATGATGCCGGTCTCGTTCGTGTTTCAACGCTTCCCGCGCCTGGTGCGCGACATCTCGCGCAAGCTCGGCAAGGAAGTTAATCTGGTGCTCGAAGGCGAGGACACGGAAGCCGACAAGAACATCATCGAATCGCTCGGCGATCCGCTGGTACACATCGTGCGCAACAGCCTCGACCACGGCTTTGAACTGCCCGCGGTGCGCCTTGCCGCCGGCAAGCCCGCCGCCGGCACGCTCACCATTCGCGCCAGCCAGGAATCCGACCGCGTGGTGATCGAGATTCGCGACGACGGCAAGGGCATCGACCCCATGACCATCAAGCGCAAGGCTTACGAGAAGGGCCTTATCGACGAGGCCGCCCTGGAACGCATGAGCGATCAGGAAGCGGTTAACCTCGTCTTTGCATCCGGCTTCTCGACCATGGAAGTGGTGTCCGATCTTTCCGGGCGCGGGGTGGGCATGGATGTCGTCAGGACTGCCGTCGAGAAGGTCAACGGCATCGTCACCCTCGACAGCGAAAAGGGCAAAGGCACGCGCCTGCGCCTGTCGCTGCCGCTTTCCATGGCCGTCACCAACGTCATGATCGTCGAGTCCGACGGCCAGATATTCGGCGTGCCCATGGACAGCGTGGTGGAAACCGTGCGCGTGCCGAAGAGCGCCATCCGCACCATCAAGAAGAGCCTCGCCACCGTGCTGCGCGGGCGCATCGTGCCGCTGAAGTCGATCAACACCTTGCTGGGCCTGGCGACGGCGCCAAAAGCCAACGCCAATGACGAACTGGCGGTATTGGTGGTACGCCTCGGCGACGAATCGGTGGGCCTGCTGGTCGACGACTTCCGCGAAACGACTGACATCATCCTCAAGCCCATGACCGGCGTGCTGGCCAGACTCGTCGCCTATTCCGGCTCGGCCCTGATGGGCGACGGCTCGGTGCTGATGGTGCTCAATGTCAAGGAGATCCTGTAATGGCCATTGCCTACAAGAAAAGCCTGGCGACCTTCAGCGACGTGGTCAGCGTCGAGGAAGCGGAGGCGCTGCTGGAATGGCTGCAGAAGAAAACCACGGCGCGCGTGGACCTTGCCGCCTGCACCCATCTGCACCCCGCCAACCTGCAAGTGTTGATGGTCGCGAAACCCGCGATCAGCGCCTGGCCTAATGACGCCGGCCTGGCCGCCTGGCTGGCGACGGCATTGAAGAATTGAAACGAGGAGAAATGGCATGGCAAAAACCATATTGATCGTCGATGACTCCGCCACCATGGTGATGAGCGTGAAGACGAATCTGGAAATGGCGGGCTTCAAGGTCGAGACGGCGAAAGACGGCGTCGAGGCGCTGACGAAGCTCAAGGGCGGAACCAAGCCGGACCTGATCATCACCGACATCAACATGCCGAACATGGGCGGCATGGAACTGATCAAGAACGTGCGCGCATTGCCCGGGTTTCGCTTCACGCCCATCCTCACCCTGACCACCGAGAGTCAGGCCGACAAGCGCGAGGAAGGCAAGAAACTGGGCGCCACGGGTTGGCTGGTGAAGCCGGTGGGCGGAGCGGACTTGTTGAAAATCATCAAGCAGGTCCTGCCTGGCGCTTAGGGAATCCCCGATGGAACCTCTTGCCTACAGTTTCCCGCACACGACGCTTATTCCCAAGCTGTTGGGCGCGGCGTTTGCCGCGATTCTCGTTACCAGCCTGGTGGCCTGGTTCTGCTCGCTCTGGCTGCACGAAAGTATTCTTGTACCGGCGGGTGTGAGCTGGGCGGGTGAGATCACCATTACCGCCGTTCTATCCATGCTCACCTTCATCCCGCTTACCCTGCTGATGGTCTGGCCGTTCATGAAGCAGGAATTGGCCTGGATCAGAACCACGCTCAAGGAACAGGCGAGCGGCCAGAATGCCGTCGTGCGTCGGTCCAGCGAGCAGAGCCTGCTGCTGCTGGAAAATCACCTCAGCCTGGACGAGGCCATCGGCGGTCAGTTGCAAGCAGTAATCGACGATACCGAAGCGTCGGCCTTGAACCTGATCGAACAAGTGAGCAAGGTCAATAAGTCCGCCGTTGCCTTGCTGGACTATCTCGACGATTCCAACATGTCTTCGCACGACATGGAAAGCGGGATCGAAGATAGCGTTGCGTCCATCGTCAAGATCACCGGTTTCTTCGAAGAACTGCCGGAAATGATCCGGCAGGACATGGACAGTGTTCAGGCAGCCGCCATCAGGGAGATCGACGGGCTGGCAAGCTTCATCAAGGTCATCAAGGAGATCAGCAAGCAGACCGATCTGCTGGCGCTGAATGCCGCCATCGAAGCGGCGCGCGCGGGCGATGCCGGGCGTGGCTTCGCCGTGGTTGCCGATGAAGTACGCAAGCTCTCGGAGCGCTCGGCGCAGGCCGCCAACATGATCGAGAAGGGCCTGAAGGATGCGCAGCAAACCATGCTGCAAGGGCTGAAATTGAGTCCGATGGACCGACAGATCGCGGAAGCCAGCGCCGTTATCGGCTCGATTCACCGGTTACGGGAAAACTATGACGATATCCGCCAGTACTACAAGACCCTGTTTACCGTGGTGACAGGGCACAACACCAGCCTGGCGAAGGAGATTGCCGAAATACTCGGTCAGATACAGAGCCAGGATGTCGTGCGCCAGCGCATCGAGCGCGTTGTCGCCGCGGTGGCGCAACGCAATGAGGTACTGCGCGAGTTGCCCCGCAGACTGTGCGACCCCCGAGCCAATCTCGCCGAGCTCCCGGTGCAAATGCTCGCGGTGCTGAAGGAATACCAGGCCAGCGAAGCGCGCCATGCGCCTGCCAGCGATTCACCGGGACAGGGGGCCAGCCTGCCCAAGTTCCAGTTGTTCTGATGTCCGTGGCCGATGCGGGTGAAGCGATTGCCGACGCCACTTATCAGCGTTGTCTGGCGGCGTTGCTGTTCGACGCCAATGTGTCCGGCATCGGTAAGTTCGCCGAACGCGAGCAACGGTTGCTGACCCATGATCCATCGCAATGAATCGATCCGCCATGTCAACGCTTCCCCAGATCATCGCCATTTCCAATCGCAAGGGTGGTACCGGCAAAACCACGGTATCCGTCAATCTCGCGGCGGAACTGGCGGCGCTGGGGCGACGGGTGTTGCTTGTCGATCTGGATTCCCAGGGGCATTGCGCGGTTGGGCTGGGGATCAAGCTGACCCGCGGCGACGCGGCCGTTCATGGCATTTTCACCGATCCCGATGTGCGCCTGGCCTCGGTAATTCGGGAAACGGCTTTCGAAAATCTTAGCCTGGCGCCAGCCGATCAACTGTTCGAACATGGCAGCGGCCTGCGCGACGAATGCCGCCTGGCGCGCGCGCTGGCCGAGGAAGAAATTGCCGCGAGTTTCGACGTGGTGATTGTGGACACGCCGCCATCGCTGGATATTCTGCTGCTCAATGCGCTGACAGCCGCCAACTGGGTGCTGGTCCCCTACGTTCCGCACCACCTGTCGTTCGAGGGCGTGCGGCAACTGATGCGGGTGCTGTTCAAGGTAATGACGGGGGCGAATCCCGGTCTCAAGATACTCGGCTTCCTGCCGAACACCACGGCCGATCACATTCGTTTGCATCGTGCCGTCACCGGTGAGGTGTCGCGCCAATTCGGCGCGCATCGGGTGCTGACCGGCATCCGCAGCGACATCCGTTTGGCCGAAGCCTTCGCGGCCGGCAAACCGGTACGCCACTACGCGCCAACCAGCCGGGGCGCGCTGGACTTTGCCGATCTCGGCGTGCGCCTGTTGCCAGCGCTGGGCTGAAAATGTTGTTGCCGCTTAAAGGGCGCTGTCCAAATTGCAGGAAAGCCCTTTTCGCGACGAGTCAGGCGTGTTTGTCACGCCGACCGATTCCTTCCGCAAGCAACATCGTCACCAGCGTATTCGCCGACGTACCTTCGGCCTTGGCCCGCGCCACCAAGCTGGCGTGCAAGCTGCCCGGCAGTCGCTGCCCCGTGCCGACATCCAGACGGAAAACGCTTCACGCGCATTGGCAACGGCCTCTGCCTCGGTTTCACCGTCGGACATGCAGCCCGGAAGATCGGGGAAGGTGATCAAGTAACCGCCGCCGTCATCGATGGTCAGCGGCTCGACCACTTGGACATACGCCTCGAACGGATGCGGCGAATCGACATGGGGAATGATGATTTCGCTCATGGTTCACCTCGGAAAATCGTTGCACTGCGACTGGACAACATCAAAAGTCGGCGCTGGCGGAACGGCGGTTCATGCATGGATCGCCTGGCGCAGCACCTCGGTAGCCCACTGATTCAAGCTCTTGCCCGCCGCCTTGGCCGCCACAAGCGCCGAACCATGCAACTCCGGCGGCACGCGCAACATCAGCTTGCCGCTGGCCGGCTTTTCGGCAGGCTTGCCGATCTTGGCGCAGGCTTCGAGGTAGTCGTCGACCGACTCTTCAAACGCGGCGCGCAATTCGGGCACGTTGTCGGCGTGAAAGCCAACGATGTCGCGGATGCCGAGCAACCGCCCCACGAAAATGCTGTCGTGGTCGTCAAATTCGATGCGGGCGGTGTAGCCCTTGTAGGTCATGGCGTTCATGGTCTGACTCCGATCAGTTCGAGAAAGTCGCGGGCATCCTTTACCTGGTATGGCTTGGCTTCCTTAGCGGGGTGCGGGCGGTGGAAGGTGCCGACCGTCTCGCCACGCGCGACCCGCGCCCTTCGATAACCTCGCAACCCACCGCGATCAGCAACGCCTCGATGCGCGACCATTCAATCGTCCCGGTCACCGGTTTGGCAAAGATGGCTTCGAGCGTCTTGCGGTGCTTGCTGTTCATGCCCTGCATGATAAATAGGTGCGCACAAGTTTGCAATCACTTTCTGATAGCACATGCCCATGCAACCGAAGGAAGTGCGCCATGACCG
>JAIFMO010000048.1 GCA_020048435.1 Sulfuritalea sp. | reverse complement strand
CCACCACCTGCCAGCCAATTCAGATAGCGCACGCCGAACCAGGCGCCCAGCCCATACAGCCGGGGCCGCGCCGCCACCCAGGCCCAAGCCTTGAGGGCGAGGCGCTCGGCCAAGGGCCGCAAGTTCTTCTCTACCTGCTTTTCACGCAATTTACGCAACAGGTCGGGTAAGGGAATCTTGACAGGACAGACAACGCCACATTGGTTGCACAGGGTGGCCGCCTGCGGCAGGTCGAGCGCGTTTTCCAGGCCGGCAAACAACGGCGTCAGCACCGAACCCATCGGCCCCGGATAGACCCAGCCGTAGGCGTGACCGCCGACGCTCTGATAGACGGGGCAGTGGTTCATGCAGGCGCCGCAGCGGATGCAGCGCAGCATGTCGTTGAACTCTGACCCCAGTATGTCGGAGCGACCGTTGTCCATCAGCACGAACACCATGTGCTCGGGGCCGTCAAGATCGTCCACGCCCTTTGGGCCGGTCAGCAGCGAGACATAGTTGGAGATCGGCTGCCCGGTGGCGGAACGGATCAAGAGGCGCAGCATCAGCGACAGGTCTTCCAGCGTCGGGATGACTTTCTCGATGCCGGTAATGACCACATGCACCCGCGGCACGGTCGTCACCATGCGGCCATTGCCTTCGTTGGTAACCAGCGCCACCGAACCGGTCTCGGCGACGAGGAAATTGCCGCCGGAGATGCCCATGTCGGCCGACAGGAAATGCTCGCGCAGCACCTCGCGCGCCTCGCGGGTCATGGCGGAAATGTCGGTAAGGCGCGGCTTCTTGTGCACGCGGGCGAAGAGATCGGCGATTTCCTCCTTCGACTTGTGCACCACCGGCGCGATGATGTGTGAAGGCGGCTCGTTGTCGTTGATCTGGAGGATGTATTCGCCGAGATCGGTCTCGATCGGCACGATGCCGGCGGCTTCAAGCGCCTGGTTCAGCCCCGCTTCCTCGGACAGCATGGACTTCGACTTGGTGACCTTCCTGACGCCATGCTGCTTGGCGACGCCGACGATCAACCGGCAGGCTTCGGCGCTGTCCTTGGCCCACAGCACCGTGGCGCCGCGCGCCGTGGCATTGGCCTCGAAGGTTTCCAGCCAGAGATCAAGATCGCGCAACACCCGCTCGCGCACTTCCCGGCCCGCTTCGCGCAAGGCATCGAAGTCGCCGCCCATCGCGGAAAAGTCGGCGATAGCGGTACGGCGCTTGTCGACGAACTTGCCCTTGGTTTTCTTCAGGTTGTATTGCAGTCCGGCATTGGCGAGTTGCACCGTCGCCCGGGCCTTGAAGTGCATGGAGCGGACGTCCATCAGTCGCGCTCCGCGCCAGCCAGAACTTCCGCGATATGCAGCACCGGCGTCTCGTCGCCCATGCGGCGCAGTTTGCCTTCGATATTGAGCAGGCAGCCGAGATCGCCGCCGACGATGGCGTCGCCACCGTTCGCAAGCGCGGCGCGGATGTTGTCGCACTTGCGCTCGGCGATGGCCGCCGACAGTTCGCCAAACTTGACCGAAAACGTGCCGCCGAAGCCGCAGCATTCCTCGGCGCCATTCATCTCCTTGAGCGTAACGCCGGGCAAGCCGCGCAGCAATTGACGCGGCTGATCCTTGATGCCAAGCCCACGCAAGCCGCGGCAAGAGTCGTGGTAGGTCACCGATCCCGAAAATTCCGAAAGCGGCGTCGTCACCTTGACGACATTGACGAGAAAGTCCGTCAGTTCATGGACGCGGCCAGCCAGCGCCACGGCGCGGGCGTGCCAGCCTTGGTCAGCGTCCGCCATGTCGGCAAAAAGCCCCGGATATTCGTTGCGGATGTGATCGACGCAGGAACCGGACGGAGCGACGACAAACTCGTATGTTTCGAATTCGGCAATCGTCTTTTTTGCCAGCATCACGGCTGCGGCGCGATCGCCGGCGTTAAAGGCTGGCTGGCCGCAACAGGTCTGGCTCGACGGTACGATGACTTCGCAACCGGCGGCTTCCAGCAGACGGATGGTCGCAAAACCAATGCGGGGCCGCATCAGATCGACCAGACAGGTAACGAACAGGGCTACGCGCACGCGCACTCCCCCGAAGAAACTGCGCCAGACCGGCGGGACGCCCCGAGCGGCCTGGTGTAAGCGGGGGCGAGGATAAGAATAGGCCCGAAATGAATAGGCCCGAAATCAACCCGGAGTCGCGGTCGACGGCAGCGCAGCGCTTTCGACCCAGCGTTTGATGCGGTTAGCATCACCGATGCGCGTCAGCTTGCCCCAGGAATCGAGCAGCACGATCACCGTGGGCTTGTTGTTGAACCAAGCCTGCATCACCAGACACTTACCGGCCTCGTTGATGTAGCCGGTCTTGGACAGACCAATATCCCAGGACGGGCTCTTGACCAGTTGGTTGGTGTTGCGGAAGGTCTGGGTACGGCCGGAAACCTGCACCTCGGATTCACTCGTGGTAGTGAACTGGCGGATCAGCGGATAGCGGTGGGCCGCTTCGACCATCCTGGCCAGGTCGCGCGCACTGGACACATTGGCGGCAGTCAAGCCTGTGGGATCTTCGAAGCGGGTTTCCGTCAGGCCGAGCGTCTGCGCTTTCTTGTTCATCGCGGCAACGAAAGCCGGACGACCGCCAGCGTAGTGGCGCGACAGTGCCGAGGCCGCGCGGTTCTCCGACGACATCAGCGCCAGCTTGAGCAATTCTTCACGGGAAATCCGGGTGCCAACCGTGAGGCGGGAGCGCGTGCCCTTGAGCGTGTCGACATCCTCTTCGCCAATGGCAAGGACTTCATCCATGCCGGGCTGGGCGTCGAGCGTGACCATGGCTGTCATCAGCTTGGTGATCGAGGCGATGGGCAGCACGGCCTGGGCGTTCTTTTCGTACAGCACGGAACCGGAGGTTTGATCGATCACCAGCGCGGAGGCCGACTGCACGGAAAGACTGGTGGCATCGTCAAGCGCCATGTGGTGGCGGACGCGCGGCGCACGCTTTGCGGCAATGACTTTATGTACCTTCTTGTTCGACTTTTTGACGCTGACTGATTTCTTCTTGCCCGCCGCTTCGGCATTGATCGGCGCCACGGCCAGAGTGGCAACGCTTACGGCGGCGAACAGTGCAATGATCGTTCTTTTCATACGCATCCTCATTGTCGTGTCCTCGATTCCGGCGGGAGTCTAACACCTTATTGACGCCCCATGCGCAAAAGTAACGACACTAATTCATAGAAATTAAGGGGTTGATGAATATATCTCATGCGTTATCGAGGAAATGCCGCAGTTCCTCCGTACGCGCAAGGGCGTCACGGTAGCCAAGTTCGATCAACGCCCTGGTATAGGACTGCTCGAACAAAAGCGTGCTGGCCAGCGCCCCGCCGGCGTGATCCATTACCCCCAGGCCGCGCAGCAAGGTCCGCAGGGCCCAGGGCAGCGCGCCAACTTGTTCGGCGGCAAGTTGATCGAGCCGCCTTGAGGGTTCGATGACCAGCATCTCGATGGGGCGCCACGGGACGGCACGGCCCTCGATTGCGTCAGCAGGCATCCTGGCGGATGTCCCTTGCAGGGTCTGGTTGATTTGCCGCGCCCGCGCCACATCCACCGCCAGGGCGTCGAGGAATATATCCGACAGGACATGGCCTGCAACCTGAGCCGGTGTGGGGTAATTCTCGGCCGGCGAACGCTCTTCGCCCTCATCGGACATGCGGCCAGCACCGATCACCAAAATCCGGTTGGCACCGAGTTGGATGGCCGGCGACAGCGGAGAACGCTGACGCATGGCGCCATCGCCGAAATACTCGCGATTCAGTTGCTCGGCCGGAAACAGCAGGGGCAGCGCGGTCGAGGCCATGACATGCTCGATGCCAAGAATCACATGCGCGCCGAAACGCTGGCCGCGCTGCCACGGATCAAGGTCGGCGCGTCCCTGAAAAAAACTGACGCTCTGCCCCGATGCGTAGCCCGAGCAAGTGAGCGACAAAGCCAGCAGGGCATGGGAAGCGATGGCGGGTTCGAGCCGCTCGAAATCGATCAATTGCCCGAGTAGTTGGCGTAGCGGCGCGTTGTCGAGCAGGCTGCGCGGGGCGCCACCGCCCAGCCAACCCAGCGCCGGCACGGTGGCCCAGTGCAGTGCCGCCCCCATGACAGCGGCCACATCGGTGCGATAAACCTGCTCCACGCGGATGTTCGACCACAATCGATCGAGGACATCCACGCCTTCAGCAAAATTGGTGGCGCGCACCGCCAAAGCTGCGGCGTTGATGGCGCCGGCCGAGGTTCCGCAAAGAATGGGAAAGGGGTTGCGCGCCGGATCGGGCAGCAACCCGCGCACGGCCTTGAGCACGCCGACCTGATAGGCGGCGCGCGCGCCACCGCCCGACAGGATCAGCGCGGTCTTGCCCGTGGCTGCCGTCATCCGCGCGCCTGTTGCACCTCCACCGACAGCAGCGCCGTCATGTTGACAATGCGCCGCACTGAAGCGGTCGGGGTAAGAATGTGCACGGGACGCGCGGCGCCGAGCAGCAGCGGACCAACAGTAAGGCCATCGCCGGCGGAGGTTTTGAGAAGATTGAAGGAAATATTGGCAGCGTCGAGCGTCGGCATCACCAGCAAGTTGGCCTGACCCGTAAGGCTGGAGGCGGGGAGTACCTGCCGGCGAATCTCGGGATCGAGCGCGGCATCTCCCTGCATCTCGCCGTCGACTTCAAGTTTGGGCGCGGTGCGTTGCAGGATGGCTAGCGCCGCCCGCATCTTGCGCGCGGTAGGCGTGTCGCCGGTGCCGAAACTGGAATGGGACAGGAGCGCCACCTTGGGGGTCATGCCGAAACGGCGCACTTCCTCGGCGGCCAGCAGCGTCATCTCGGCGACCTGTTCAGCCGTGGGGTCGTAATTCACATAAGTGTCGCCGATGAAGACCGTGCGGTTGGGCAGGATCAGCATGTTCATGGCGTAGAAATTGTCGATGCCAGGCTGGCGACCGATGACCTCGGCGATGTAGCTAAGGTGCTGCGAGTGCTGACCAAAAGTTCCGCAGAGCATGGCATCGACGTGGTTGTGTCGAACCAGCATGGCGCCGATCAGCGTGGTACGGCGGCGCAACTCGTTCTTGGCAAACTGAACGCCAACACCCTTGCGGCTCATCAGCTTGTAATAGTCCTGCCACAGATCCTTGTAGCGCGGATCGGAATCGGGATTGACCAGTTCGAAGTGGGTGCCGGCACGCAGGCGCAAGCCGTGACGGGCGATGCGCGCCTCGACAACGTCGGGCCGACCGATCAGGACCGGCAGCGCCAGACCCTCGTCGACCACGGTCTGCACGGCGCGCAGCACGCGCTCGTCCTCGCCCTCGCAGAAGACGATGCGTGCGGGCTTGGCCTTGGCCGCGGCGAAAACCGGTTTCATCACCAACCCGGAGTGATAGACGAATTCGTTAAGCTGCTGACGATAGGCAGCCATGTCGGCAATCGGCCGGGTGGCCACGCCGGAGTCCATCGCCGCCTGCGCCACCGCCGGCGCCACCTTGAGAATCAGGCGCGGATCGAAGGGTTTCGGAATCAGATACTCGGGACCAAAGGCAAGGTCTTCCGTGCCATAGGCAGCCGTAACCACCTCGGATTGCTCGGCATGGGCCAGTTCGGCAATCGCCTTCACGGCGGCGATCTTCATTGCCTCGTTGATTGTCGTGGCGCCGACATCAAGCGCACCGCGAAACATGAAGGGGAAGCACAACACGTTATTGACCTGGTTCGGATAGTCCGAACGGCCCGTGCCGATAATGCAGTCCGGCCGCACCGCCTTGGCATCCTCGGGCAGGATTTCGGGATCGGGATTGGCCATGGCGAAGATCAGCGGATCTTTGGCCATGTCCTTGATCATCTCGGGCTTCAGCAAGCCCTTGGCCGACAAGCCCAGGAAGATGTCAGCGCCAGGCAGAACCTCGGCCATGGTGCGGGCGGCGGTTGTCTGGGCGTAGCGCGCCTTGGACGGATCGAGGTTTTCCCTGCCGGAATGAATAACGCCCTTTGAATCGCAAACGGTGACGTTTTTGCGGTCGAGGCCAATGCTCACCATCAGGTCGAGGCAGGCGATAGCCGCTGCGCCGGCGCCGGAGCACACTAGCTTGACGTTTTCGATGGACTTGCCGACCACGCGCAAGCCATTGGTGACTGCCGCCGCCGTAATGATTGCAGTGCCATGCTGATCATCGTGGAAAACCGGAATTTTCATGCGTTCGCGCAGTTTCGACTCGACGTAGAAACACTCGGGTGCCTTGATGTCTTCGAGGTTGATGCCACCAAAAGTTGGCTCTAGTGAGGCGATGATTTCGACCAGCTTGTCCGGATCGTTTTCATCGACCTCGATGTCGAAGACATCGATACCGGCAAACTTCTTGAACAGCACACCCTTGCCTTCCATCACCGGCTTGCCAGCCAGTGGCCCGATATTGCCCAAGCCCAGCACGGCGGTACCGTTGCTGATCACCGCGACCAGATTAGCGCGCGAGGTGTACAGCGCGGCTGTTGCTGGATCGCGCACGATCTCGTCGCAAGCAGCGGCAACGCCCGGCGAATAAGCCAGCGACAGGTCGGTCTGATTGCTGAGCACCTTGGTCGGCGTGACGGAAATCTTTCCGGGACGCGGCAGACGGTGGTATTCAAGCGCGAGGGCGCGGGTGCGTTCATCCATGGTATTTCCCTTGTAGGTGATTATCGCGAGGATTCTATAGCGGGCGCCCACTGTCGGGGAACCGCCCGATTGGAACTTTTAGGCAACAAAATGGCAACAAAAAACCCGCGAAGCCTGTAGCAGAGCGGGTTTATTGACATTACTGGACTGCTTGAGAAAAAATATTGGTGGGTGCTGACGGGCTCGAACCGCCGACATTCGCCGTGTAAGGGCGACGCTCTACCAACTGAGCTAAGCACCCGCCGGGAAGCAACCTCTACGGGTGGCGCGATTTTAACAGGTCGCGCCGCCCGTTGCGGCAAAGAAACCCAGCAAGGATCAGTGCGTTACCACGCCGCCGACGGTCGCCGCAGCATCGACCACGGGCGCGACCACGACCGGCACCGGCACCACTTCGGGTTCGGGTAGCGGCACGGGCATGCGCTCCAGCGCCAGTTCCAGCACCTTATCGATCCACTTGACCGGCACAATCTCGATCTTGTTCTTGATCGTGTCGGGCATATCGACGAGATCCTTGACATTCTCTTCAGGGATCAGCGCCATACGGATGCCGCCACGAACAGCTGCCAGCAGTTTTTCTTTGAGGCCACCAATGGGCAGCACCTCGCCGCGCAAGGTGATCTCGCCGGTCATGGCGACATCGGCGCGCACCGGAATGCCCGTGAGCGAGGACACCAGCGCCGTCGTCATGCCAATACCGGCGGACGGGCCATCTTTCGGCGTCGCGCCTTCCGGCAGGTGGATGTGAATATCGTTCTTCTGATAGAAGTCCTCAGGAATTCCAAGCTGCCTGCTGCGCCGGCGCACCACCGTCAGCGCGGCCTGGATCGACTCCTGCATGACCTCGCCCAGTTTGCCAGTAGTCATGGTCTTGCCCTTGCCGGGCACGGCGACGGATTCGATCGTCAGCAGCTCACCGCCAACTTCCGTCCACGCCAGACCCGTGACTTGGCCGACCTGGTTTTCCTTCTCCGCCATCCCGAAAGAATAGCGACGAACACCGAGATACTTATCGAGATTCTTGCCGTTGACGATGATCTTGTTCTTGCGCGCCTTCATCACCAACGCCTTGATCACCTTGCGGCAAATCTTGGAAATCTCGCGCTCAAGCGCCCGCACACCGGCTTCGCGCGTGTAGTAACGAACGATGTCGCGCACGGCATCGGGGGTCACCGTCAGTTCGTCGCGCTTGACGCCGTTGCTCTTCATCTGCTTCGGCAGCAGGTAACGCTCGGCAATGTTGATCTTTTCGTCATCGGTGTAGCCCGCCAGACGGATCACTTCGAGACGATCGAGCAGCGCCGCCGGGATGTTGAGCGAGTTGGCCGTGGCCACGAACATAACATCGGACAGATCGAAGTCGACCTCGATGTAGTGATCCTGGAAGGTGTGATTCTGCTCGGGGTCGAGCACTTCAAGAAGTGCCGACGACGGGTCGCCACGGAAATCCTGCCCCAGCTTGTCAACTTCGTCGAGCAGGAACAGCGGGTTCTTGACGCCAACCTTGGCCATGTTCTGCAAAATCTTGCCGGGCATTGAGCCAATATAGGTGCGGCGGTGGCCGCGAATCTCGGCCTCGTCGCGCACGCCGCCCAGCGCCATGCGGATAAACTTGCGATTAGTGGCCTTGGCGATGGACTGGCCGAGCGAGGTCTTGCCGACGCCGGGAGGGCCAACCAGACAGAGGATAGGCGCCTTCACCTTCTCAACGCGCTGTTGTACGGCAAGATATTCGACGATGCGTTCCTTGACCTTCTCCAGACCATAGTGATCCTTGTCGAGGATCTTTTCGGCGGCGCCGAGATCCTTGGAGATGCGCGATTTTTTCTTCCACGGCAAACCGATCAGCGTCTCGACGTAGTTGCGCACCACGGTAGCCTCGGCCGACATCGGCGACATCATCTTGAGCTTTTTGAACTCGGACTGCGCCTTGGTCAGCGCCTCCTTGCTCATGCCTGCTTCCTTGATCTTCTTGTCCATCTCGTCGAGATCGGCACCCTCTTCGCCCTCGCCGAGTTCCTTCTGGATGGCCTTGACCTGTTCGTTGAGGTAGTACTCGCGCTGACTCTTTTCCATCTGGCGCTTAACGCGGCCGCGAATGCGCTTTTCGACCTGTAGGATATCGAGCTCGGTTTCGAGTTGCGACAGCAACTTTTCGAGACGACCGCCGACATCGAATATTTCAAGAATTTCCTGTTTGAGTTCAAGCTTCATCGGCAGGTGGGCGGCGATGGTATCGGCCAACCGACCGGCCTCTTCGATGCCCGACAGCGATGTCAATATTTCTGGCGGAATCTTCTTGTTCAGCTTCACGTACTGGTCAAACTGCGCCAGGATGGCGCGACGCATGGCCTCGACTTCGTGCGTACTGCGCTCGTCGACCGGGATTGGCGTCACGTCGGCAACGAACAGGGCACGTTGGTCCTCGACCCGTTCGATGTGGGCGCGCTGTGTGCCTTCGACCAGCACCTTGACCGTGCCGTCCGGCAGCTTGAGCATCTGCAGGATGCTGGCGACGCAACCAATGTCGTAGAGATCGGCGGGATCGGGCTCATCTTTTGCGGCCGACTTCTGCGCCACCAGCAGGATGTTCTTGCCCGTTTCCATGGCAATTTCGAGTGCCTTGATCGACTTTGGCCGCCCGACGAACAACGGGATCACCATGTGCGGAAACACTACCACGTCGCGCAAGGGCAACAGCGGCAGGTTCATTTTCTCTTGGGGAAGGGCGGGGAGGGATTCGAACTCGCCTGACATTTTGTGTCCTTATAGTGAAACATGCCCCGGGAACATGGGGACCTAAGTCAACGATTCAAGCATCAACGATTCAAGCGCCACCGATTAGAGCCGGAGAGGCGGTATTCTCATCCAGCCTGGATCAGTTGGAACCGGACACCTTGGGCTGATCGGCGTAGATTAGCAGCGGTTGGCCGCTGTTCTCGATAGTGCCCTCATCGACAACAACCTTGACGACACTGTTCTGCGACGGCAGTTCGTACATGATATCGAGCAGGGCCTGCTCAAGGATCGATCGCAGGCCGCGGGCGCCAGTCTTGCGCTTTAGCGCTTTGCGGGCAATCGCCTGCAGCGCACCGGGGCGCACCTCGAGTTCGGCGCCTTCCATCTCGAAAAGACGCTGGTATTGCTTGATCAACGCATTTTTCGGCTCGGTAAGTATCTGCACCAACGCTTCCTCGCTCAGTTCCTCGAGCGTGGCCACGACCGGCAGACGGCCGATCAACTCGGGGATCAGACCATACTTGATCAGGTCTTCCGGCTCGACGTCGCGCAGTACCTCGCCCACCGCTTTTTTATCATCCTTGCTCTTGACCTCAGCGCCAAAGCCGATGCCACCTTTCTCCGAGCGGTTGCGGATCAACTTCTCCAGTCCGCCAAAAGCGCCACCGCAGATAAACAGGATGTTGGTGGTATCGATCTGCACAAAATCCTGATTGGGGTGCTTGCGTCCACCTTGCGGCGGCACCGAGGCCACCGTTCCCTCGATGAGTTTGAGTAGCGCCTGCTGCACGCCCTCGCCGGAGACGTCGCGGGTGATCGATGGGTTCTCGGCCTTGCGCGAAATCTTGTCGATCTCGTCGATGTAGACGATGCCCTTCTGCGCCCTGTCGACGTCATAGTCGCATTTTTGCAGCAGTTTCTGGATGATGTTCTCGACATCCTCGCCGACATAGCCCGCCTCGGTCAGCGTGGTCGCGTCGGCCATCACAAAGGGAACATTGAGCTGGCGCGCCAGCGTCTGCGCCAGCAATGTCTTGCCCGAGCCGGTAGGGCCGATCAGCAGGATGTTGCTTTTCGCCAGTTCGACTTCATCATGCTTCTTTTCCTGATGACGCAGGCGCTTGTAGTGGTTGTAGACCGCGACGGCGAGAATCTTCTTTGCCTGTTCCTGGCCGATGACGTATTGGTCGAGCGTACCGCGAATGTCCATCGGCAGCGGCAGGTCAGCGGTTGCCTTGCCGCCCGGATCGCCCGTGGTCTCGTCGCGGATAATGTCGTTGCAAAGGTCGATGCACTCGTCGCAAATGAACACCGACGGGCCGGCAATGAGCTTCTTGACCTCATGCTGACTCTTGCCGCAGAAGGAGCAATAGAGCAGCTTGTCGCTACCTGATTTCTTTTCGGCCATTTACCTCTCCAATACCCCGCTGGCGCTCAGGCCGCGGCGGCTTCCTCGCGGCTTGCCAGCACTTTGTCGACCAGGCCATATTCAACGGCAGCTTCAGCCGAAAGGAAGTTGTCGCGGTCGGTGTCGCGCTCGATGCGCTCGATCGACTGCCCGCTGTGCTTGGCCAGCATGTCGTTGAGCTTCTGCTTCAGGTACAGGATTTCCTTGGCATGGATCTCGATGTCCGAGGCCTGGCCCTGGAAACCGCCCATCGGCTGGTGGATCATGACGCGGGAGTTGGGCAGGCAATAGCGCTTGCCCTTCTCGCCGGCTGTCAGCAAAAAAGCGCCCATCGAGGCTGCCTGACCGATGCACAGGGTCGACACGGCCGGCTTGACGAACTGCATGGTGTCGTAGATCGCCAGGCCCGCCGTGACGGAACCGCCAGGGGAATTGATGTAGAGATAAATATCCTTGTCGGGGTTCTCCGACTCAAGGAACAGCAACTGCGCCACCACCAGATTGGCGGTGATGTCATTGACCGGGCCAACGAGAAAAATAACCCGTTCCTTCAACAGCCGCGAGTAGATGTCGTAGGCACGCTCGCCACGCCCGCTGGTCTCGATGACCATCGGGATCATGCCCAGCATTTGGGGGTCGCTCACGTTGCCCATGTTGCCCATGTCACCCATGGGACGTTGCATTTCGTTTGTACTCATACGGTGAATCATGCCTGATTACTCATCAGCTCGTCAAAGCCCACCACTTTTTCGGTTACCCGGGCATTGGCCAGCGTCCACTCGACGACATTATTTTCCATCGCCAGTGCCTCGGCTTCGCCCAGGCGCTGTGGCTGCGAGTAGTACCAGCGCACGACTTCTTTCGGATCTTCGAAGGTTTCGGCGTAATCCTCGACAATAGCCTTGACCTGCTCGGGCTTGGCGTGCAAATCCTTGGCCTTGACCAGTTCGGCCAACAGCAGACCCAGCTTGACCCGGCGCTCGGCCTGGGCCGCAAACCAGGAAGGCTCGATCGGCATGTTTTTGATGGCGGTGTCGCGCGATTCAAGATCCTTGCGGGCGGCTTCGGCCATCTGCTGCGCCTCCATCTCAACCAGCGCCTGCGGCACGTCAAGGGGATTGACCTCAAGCAAGGCATCCATCACCTGAGCCTTGATGCGGGCCTGCAGGCGCTTCTTCACCTCGCGTTCGAGATTGGCCTTGACCTCTTCACGCATCTTGACCAAATCACCGTCGGCAATACCCAGCGCCTTGGCGAATTCAGCATCGACCTCGGGCAGGAACGCACCCTGCACAACGCGCACCGACACGTCGAACTGCACGGTCTGGCCGCTGAGTTCGGGCACGTTGTAATCTTCAGGGAAGTTGACGTCGAAGGTCTTCTTCTCCGCCACGCACATACCTTCGATGGCGGCATCGAAGTCTGGCAGCATGCGACCGCCGCCGACTTCGACCGTGAAATTTTCGGCCTTGCCGCCCGTAAATTCCTCACCGTTCTTGCGACCGATAAAATCGATCACCATGTGGTCGCCCTTTTGCGAGGCGCGCTCGACCGGCTGATACGTCGTGCGCTGACTGCGCAACACCTCGATGGTTTTGTCGATCTCGATGTCGGTCACGACCAGCGTGGCCTTCTCGATCTCCTTGGTGGAAATATCGCCGAGCACGATCTCGGGATAGACCTCGAAAATCGCAGTGAACTCCATCTGCACATCGCTGGCGGAAACCTTCGGTTCGATGCGCGGATAGCCCGCCACATGCAGTTTCTGCTCGCGCACCTTCTCGCTGAACGAGTGCTCGATCGCCGCGCCGACAGCCTCGGACCGCGCCTGCTGGCCGTGAATCTGGGCCACCATTTTCATCGGCACCTTGCCGGGGCGGAAACCAGCCAGCTTGGTCGTCGTAGCGAGTTGCCTGAGGCGCTTTTCGACCTCTTTGTCGATCACGGCCATGGGCACGGCCAGGTCGATGCGTCGCTCAAGAGAACTTGCCGCTGGCGCGACAGCTTGGGTCGTTTCCATGAAGAATCCTTGGTTGGCTAACTAAGTTTTGGGGTAAATTTTGGGTAAAAAATGGTGCGAAGGGCGGGACTCGAACCCGCACAGGTTGCCCCGCTGGAACCTAAATCCAGTGCGTCTACCAATTCCGCCACCCTCGCAAGCGAGCGATTTTACCCGATATACTGCCGCCGCTCATGGCCGTCGACCATTACGAGAACTTCCCCGTTGCCTCGGTGCTGCTGCCCGCGCACCTGCGCGAACCGGTGGCCGCCATCTACGCGTTCGCCCGTAGCGCCGACGACTTTGCCGACGAGGGCGATTTGCCGCCCGCCGAGCGCATCGCCCAACTCAACGCCTACCGCCGTGAAATCGATGCCATCGAAGCCGGCGAATCGACCGAACATCCCGTTTTTCTGCGCCTGCGCCCCGTGGTCGCCGCCTACCGGCTGCCCCTGCAACTCTTCCGCGATCTGCTCGACGCCTTCAGCCAGGACGTGGTGAAAGACCGCTACGCCGACTTCGCCGAGCTCATGGATTATTGCCGCCGCTCGGCCAACCCGGTCGGCCGCCTCATGCTGCACCTGTTCAACGCCGCCACGCCCGAAAACCTCAAACACTCCGACGCCATCTGTTCGGCGCTGCAACTCATCAACCACTGGCAAGACGTCGGCATCGACGCCGGCAAGCCCGTGCCACGCATCTATTTGCCCCGGGAAGACCTGATCCACTTCGGCGTGAGCGAAGAAACGGTGCGGTGCCGTACCGCTAGCGCCGACTTTTTTGCCCTGATGCGTTTCGAGGTCGACCGCGCCCGCGCCCTGATGCAGTCCGGCGCACCGCTCGGCCGCGCCCTGCCCGGCCGCATCGGCCTGGAGATTCGCACCATCGTTGCCGGTGGTTTGCGCATCCTCGAAAAAATCGAGGCCGCCGGTTACGATGTCTTCAACCGCCGGCCGCTGCTGAGCGGCCTCGATTGGCCGCGCGTGCTTTGGCGCGCCCTGTGACGACCGATCGCAGCCCAATATCCGCCCAATAATCGCCGCCATGACGCCCGACGACTATTGCGCCCAGCGCGCCGCCGCCAGTGGCTCCAGCTTTACGTCCAGCTTCCGCTTCCTGCCGCGCGAGCGTCGTCGCGCCATCACCGCGCTCTACGCGTTCTGCCGCGAGGTCGACGACACCGTCGACGAATGTACCGACCCGGCGGTAGCGCGGGTCAAGCTCGCCTGGTGGCGTGGCGAAATCGCGGCGCTCGACAACCAAGGTGAACATGGACCGACACACCCCGTCACCCAGGCGCTGGCCCTGGCCCGGCAACGCTTCAACCTGCCGGTCGAGCAACTCGACGAAATCATCGACGGCATGACAATGGACCTTGAGCAGACGCGCTATGCCGACTTCAAGGCGCTGCACCTTTACTGCTATCGCGTCGCCAGCGTGGTCGGCCTGCTCGCCGCAGAAATCTTCGGTTTCACCGACCGGCGCACACTCAAGTACGCCCACGACCTCGGCCTGGCCTTCCAACTCACCAACATCATCCGCGACGTCGGCGAAGACGCCCGTCGCGGCCGCATCTACCTGCCGCAAGACGAACTGGCGCGCTTTGGCGTAAGCGAGAGCGACATCCTCGCCAACCGCGAAAGCGAGCAGTTCAAGACACTGATGACCTTTCAGGCCGAACGTGCGCGCGCTTATTACGCCAAGGCCTTCGACCAACTGCCCGCGGTTGACCGCAAGTCGCAGCGCCCCGGCCTCATCATGGCCGCCATTTACCGCACCCTGCTTGAAGAAATCGCCCGTGACGGTTTCCCGGTGCTGAAGTCGCACATCTCGCTGCCGCCGGCGCGCAAACTGTGGCTCGCGCTGAAGACATGGCTAACCGCGTAGCGATCATCGGGGCGGGCTATGCCGGCATGGCCGCCGCCGCCGAACTGGCGGCAGCCGGCAGGCAGGTCACGGTCTTCGAGGCCTCGCGCACCCTCGGCGGTCGCGCCCGCGCCGTCGAGCTTGAAGGGCTGAACGTCGACAACGGCGCCCACCTCTTTGTCGGCGCCTACACGGAAACGCAACGGCTGATGCGACGGGTCGGCGCCGACCCGGACAAACTTCTGCGGCGAACGCCGCTGCACCTTGAATACCCGGGTGAAATGCGCATGGTCGCGCCACCGCACGCCATTCCCGCACCAGCGCCGTTGCATCTGGCTTGGGCCCTGCTGGCGGCGCGGGGATTGTCCTGGGCTGAAAAATTCGCTGCCATCCGCTTCATGCAGAGCCTGAAGGCCGCTGCCTTCCGCTTGCCGCGCGACATGCCGGCGGCCGAACATTTTCGCCGTCTGAGCCAACCCGAACGCTTGGTGCGTTACCTGTGGGAACCGCTCTGCGTTGCCGCGCTCAACACGCCGATCGAACGCGCCTCGGCCCAGGTCTTCGCCAACGTACTGCGCGACAGCCTCGCCGCCGGCCGTGCCGCTTCCGACTTCCTGCTGCCGACGGTCGATTTCTCGCGATTGTTTCCCGAACCCGCCGCCGCCTTCGTCGCCCGCCACGGCGGCGAGGTGCGGCGCGCCACGCGCATCGTCGCGATCCGCCGCGATGTCGCGGGTTTCCATCTCGATGAGCATGGTGGCAGTGGCAGTAATAGCGCTCACGGCCCCTTCGACCGCATCGTGCTCGCCGTGGCCCCCCATCACCTGCCGAAGCTGGCTGCCGGCCTGCCCGAACTGGCTGAAATTGCAACGCGGGTAGCCGGCTATCAATGGGAACCCATCGTCAGCGTTTATCTCGCCTACCCTGAACCTGTGCGCCTGCCCTGCCCGCTCGCTGGCGTAGCGAACGGAACGGCACAATGGTTGTTCGATCGTGGCCGCATTTATGGTCAGCACGGCCTGATCGCCGCCGTGATCTCCGCCCACGGTCGCCACGAGGGGATGGACCAGACCGCACTGGCTAACGCGGTGCATGCCGACATCGCCCGCATTGTCCCCGATCTGCCGCCGCCACGCTGGAGCCGCGTCATCGTCGACAAACGCGCCACCTACGCCTGCACGCCCGGACTGCCGCGCCCGCCGACGCGCACAGCCCTGGCGGGGCTGGTGCTGGCCGGCGATTACGTCGCCGGCGACTATCCGGCCACCATCGAAGGCACGGTCAGAAGCGGCGTCGCCGCCGCCCGCTCAATCCTTGGAGATTATGCCGCCGAGCAGTCGTAGCTGCCGGCCACAGCGATGTGCCAGCGCCTCGTCATGCGTCACCAGCACCAGTGTCGTGCCCGCCTCGCGATTCATCTCGAACATGAGATCGATGATCTGCGCGCCGGTGTCGGCGTCAAGGTTACCGGTTGGCTCGTCGGCCAGCAGCAGTTTCGGCTTGACGCCGAAGGCTCGCGCCAGAGCAACCCGCTGCTGCTCGCCGCCGGACAAATGCTTGGGATAATGATCGAGCCGGTGACCGAGGCCGACCCGTTCGAGCATGGCCGCTGCCATCTCGCGCGCCGCCACCACGCCGGCGAGCTCCAGCGGCAACATGACGTTTTCCAGCGCGGTCAGCGCCGGCAGCAACTGAAACGACTGGAAGACGAAGCCCAGCAGGCGGCCGCGCAGGCCGGCGCGGGCGTCTTCGTCAAGCGCGGCGAGATCCTGCCCATCCAGTCGCACACGGCCGTGGGAAGGCAGATCGAGGCCCGCCAGCAGCCCCAGCAGCGTCGACTTGCCCGAACCCGAAGCACCGATGATCGCCAGTGCCTCTCCCGCCGCCACCACAAATGAAATCTCGTGCAGAATCATCAGCGGCTCACCGCCGCTTTGCACGACTTTTCCCAAGGTATCAACTTCAATGATGTTTTCCATGTTGCGCATTTTGCCCGCTTCCATCCCTATCTTCATTGCCATCTGCTGCCCATCATGGGCAGTTGCCGACAGTGTCGCGCAAAAAGTCGGCGGTAGCGGTACGGCAAGCATCCTCATTTTCGGCGACAGCCTCTCGGCCGGCTTTGGCCTGGCCCGAAACCAGTCCTGGCCGGCGCTGCTGGAACAGCGACTGAAGACCGCAACGCCGCCGCTGGCGCTAACCAACGCCAGCATCAGCGGCGAGACCAGCGCCGGCGGCCGCTCGCGACTGCCGGCCGCCCTCGACCGCATCAAACCGGCCATTGTCGTCATTGCGCTGGGCGCCAACGATGGCCTGCGCGGATTGCCGACATCGCAACTGCGGGACAACCTGCTG
>JAIFMO010000233.1 GCA_020048435.1 Sulfuritalea sp. | reverse complement strand
GCTGCAGATGGTGGCCATCGGGGAGGAGTCCGGCCAACTGGATAGCATGCTGGGCAAGGTGGCCGACTTCTTCGAGGAGGAAGTCGATGAGGCGGTCGATACCCTATCCGCACTGATGGAACCGATGATCATGGCTTTCCTTGGCGTCCTGATCGGCGGCCTCGTCATCGCGATGTACCTCCCAATCTTCAAGATGGGTGCCGCAGTAGGAGGGTAGCCACGGCGAGACTTACAACGACGCCCTTAATGTTAAATGCCGACATGTTCCTGCTTTTCAGCCTGCTAATCGGGCTGGCCGTCGGCAGCTTCCTTAATGTCGTCATCCACCGGCTGCCGACGATGATGGAGCGGGACTGGTTGGCACAGTGCGCGGAGTTGCGTGGCGAGGCACTGCCGGAGCACGAGCGACTCACCCTCTCGACGCCGCGCTCGCGCTGTCCGCATTGCGACCATATGATCGGCCCGATGGAGAACATTCCCGTTTTTAGCTACCTGCTGTTGCGTGGCCGCTGCCGAGGCTGTGGCAAGGGCATCAGCCCACGCTATCCGCTGGTTGAAGCGATGACCGGCATCGCCTACGCCTTCACCGCCTGGAAGTTGGGGCCGACCGCCGCCGCCGCTGGTGCCATGCTGTTCATCGCCGCGACGATTGCGCTCACCTTCATCGACTTCGATACCCAGTTCCTGCCCGACGACATCACGCTGCCGCTGCTCTGGGCCGGACTGCTGTTCAATGCATTTGGAACATTCACCGACCTGAAAAGCGCCGTACTCGGCGCCGTCGGCGGCTACCTGTTGCTCTGGTCGGTCTATTGGCTGTTCAAGCTCACTACCGGCAAGGAAGGCATGGGCTATGGCGACTTCAAGCTGCTCGCCGCTATTGGCGCCTGGACCGGCTGGATCATGCTGCCGCTAACCATCCTGCTCTCTTCCTTCGTCGGTGCGGTGGTCGGCCTCGGATTGATCGCATTCACCAAACATGGCCGCGACGTACCCATCCCCTTCGGCCCCTATCTTGCTACGGCCGGCATCATTGCGCTGCTCTGGGGCAAGCCGCTGACTCAAGCCTATTTGCACATTGCCCTCTAACCGGTGCCCGGGCGTGCTTGAAACGGCCTTCGCCAGCCCCATCTCTCCGAGGGCAGGCATGAGCATTCTCGCAGCGTGTGATTCTCGTTTTGCCTGAACCGCTAACGCTATAATCGGTCCCTTTTTCGGAGGCGAACATGCCCATTTACGCCTATCGTTGCACTAGTTGCAATTTCGAGCAGGAAGTCATGCAAAAAATGGCTGACGCCCCGCTTACCATCTGCCCCGAATGCAAGGCCGAGGCCTTCGCCAAGCAGTTGACCGCTCCCGGTTTCCATCTCAAGGGCAGCGGCTGGTACGCCACCGACTTCAAGGATGGCGCCAAGCCAGCCAAGAGCGACAACCCGCCACCCTGCCAGGGTGGCACGGGTTCCTGCGCCTGCGGCTAGGCCGCGGCCAGTGAAGCCCACCGCGATGAGCGGTCGTCGACATTTGAAGAAATACTTCATCACCGGGCTGTTGATCTGGGTGCCTCTGGCGATTACCGCCTGGGTGCTGGCGCTGATCGTGCGCACCATGGATCAATCGCTGTTGCTGCTGCCGCACGCCATCCAGCCGGAGCAGGTACTCGGCTTCTACGTTCCCGGCATCGGGGCGCTGATGACGCTGCTGATCGTTTTCATCACCGGCCTCGTCACGGCCAACATCATCGGCCAGCGGCTGGTGAGCTTCTGGGAGGCGTTGCTGTCGCGCATCCCTGTGGTGAAATCGATCTACTACAGCGTCAAGCAGGTCAGCGACACGCTTTTTTCCGGCTCGGGCGAGGCCTTTCGCAAGGTGCTGCTGGTGCGCTACCCGCATCCGGAAGCCTGGGCGGTCGCCTTCCAGACCGGCACGCCAACGACCGACGTCTCGCAACATTGCGATGACGAAGTGGTCAGCGTGTTCATCCCGACCGCGCCCAGCCCCGTGAACGGCTTCTTTTTCTTCGTCCGCCGGCGCGACACCGTCGAACTCGACATGAGTGTCGACGATGCCCTGAAGTACATCGTGTCCATGGGCGTGGTTGCGCCACCGCTGCGTGGCAAGGGTGGCATCGGTGGCAATGGCAAGCCCAATCTCGTCGGACGGGCGCGGAACGAATAACCCCAAGCGAATAACCCCGGGGCCGGACGTCACGTTGCCGTGTCGCTAGCGCCGACTTTTTACAATCGAGAATTCCCATGCGTACCCACTACTGCGGCCAGCTATCGGCCTCCAATGTCGACCAGATCGTCACCCTTTGCGGCTGGAACCACCGTCGGCGCGATCACGGCGGCGTCATCTTCATCGACCTGCGCGACCGCGAGGGCCTGACGCAAGTCGTTTGCGATCCCGACCGGCCCGAGATGTTCGCGCTCGCCGAGGCCGTGCGCAACGAGTACGTTCTCAAAATCACCGGCAAGGTGCGCCGCCGGCCCGCCGGCACCGAGAACCCCAACATGCCCTCGGGCGAGATCGAAATCCTCTGCCACGACCTGGAAATCATCAACGCCGCGGTAACGCCACCCTTCCAGCTTGACGAAGACAACCTGTCGGAGAACGTGCGTCTGGTCAATCGCGTCATCGACCTGCGCCGGCCGCAGATGCAGAAGAACATGATGCTGCGCTACAAGACCGCCATGGCCTTCCGCCGCTTCCTCGACGCCCACGGTTTTATCGACATCGAAACGCCGATGCTGACTAAATCGACACCCGAGGGCGCCCGCGACTATCTGGTGCCCTCGCGCGTGCATCCCGGCCAGTTCTTTGCCCTGCCGCAGTCACCGCAGTTGTTCAAGCAACTGCTGATGGTGGCCGGCTTCGATCGCTACTACCAGATCGTCAAGTGCTTCCGCGACGAAGATTTGCGCGCCGACCGTCAGCCCGAATTCACCCAGGTCGATATCGAAACCTCCTTCCTCGACGAGCAGCAGATCACCGCGATCATGGAGGAGATGATCCGCACCGTCTTCAAGGAGGCGTCCGACAAGCCCGACCTGCGCGTGACGCTCGAACTGACCGAGGTGACGGATGCGGTAAGCGATGTCGCTTTCAAGGTCTTTAGTGGCCCGGCCACCAGCGGCGGCCGCGTGGCGGCGCTGCGCATCCCCAATGGCGCAAGTCTTACCCGCGGCGAGATCGACGGCTACACCGAGTTCGTCAAGATCTACGGCGCCAAGGGTCTCGCCTACATCAAGGTCAACGACGCCAGCAAACTCAATGAAGAAGGTTTGCAATCGCCCATCGTCAAGAACATCCACGCCGCCGCACTCAAGGCCATCATCGAGCGTACCGGCGCCCAGTCCGGCGACCTGATCTTTTTCGGCGCCGACAAGACCAAAATCGTCAATGACGCCATGGGCGCGCTGCGCAGCAAGATCGGCCACGAAAAGAACTACCTCAACGGCAAGACCTGGGAACCGCTCTGGGTCGTCGATTTCCCCATGTTCGAGTACAGCGAGGAAGACAAACGCTGGACCGCCTGCCACCACCCCTTTACCTCACCCAAGGATGGCCACGAGGAACTGATGGAAACCAACCCCGGCGCATGCCTGGCCAAAGCCTATGACCTGGCCCTGAATGGCTGGGAAATGGGCGGTGGCTCGGTGCGTATCCACAAGGCCGACGTGCAGGCCCGGGTGTTCGCGGCGCTGGGCATCGGCCCCGAGGAACAGCGCCTCAAGTTCGGTTTCCTGCTCGACGCGCTGCGTTATGGTGCGCCACCCCACGGCGGCCTGGCCTTCGGCCTCGACCGCATCGTCACCCTGATGACCGGCGCCGAGTCGATCCGCGACGTCATTGCCTTCCCCAAGACCCAGCGCGCCCAGTGTCTGCTGACCAACGCGCCCTCGGATGTCGATGAGAAGCAGTTGCGCGAACTCCACATCCGCCTGCGCCAGAAAGTGGAAACGCAAGTCGACGTCGGCAAGACATAAAGGGACTGGCATGTTGCGCACAGGGCTATTCCTGTTGCTGGCCGGTTTCTTGGGGCTGGCACAGGCGCAGGATATAGCGCGGGGCGAACTGCCGCCGGAGGCGCGCGACACCCTGCGCCTGATCACGCAAGGCGGCCCATTCCCGCACAAGCGCGATGGCGTCGTATTCGGCAACTACGAAAAACTTTTGCCTTTGCGGCCGCGCGGCCATTACCACGAATACACCGTGCCAACGCCCGGCGCCAGAAACCGCGGCGCGCGCCGCATCGTCTGCGGCGGTGAACAACGGCCATCGTCCGCCACCTGTTACTACACGGCCGATCACTACCGCAGCTTCAGGAAAATCCGCGAATGAGCCAAGCCACCAATGAGCGTAATGAAGAGCGTAACGAGGGCCGTTATGAGACGATACTCGCCAGCGTCAAGCACGCCGGCGTTTATCACATGCCGCTTGACGGCGAGGCCCGTCTGATCGCCGCCGCCGAAAGTAATGGCTTTGCCGTGTTCCGCGTCAACCTCGCCCAGGCCCGCGACAAGGACGAACTGCTCGAAGCCATCAGCCAGGCCATGAAATTTCCCGACTGGTTCGGCCGCAACTGGGACGCGCTGCTCGATTGCCTCGCCGACTTCTCCTGGCTGCCCGCCCCGGCCGATGGCTACCTCGTCATCCTCGAACACTGCGACGGCATTCACGGTCGGGCCGAGTCCGATTTCGTGCATACGCTCCAGGTCTTCGAAACCGCCGCCAACGAATGGCGCGAGCAGGGTGTCGCCCTCTGGTGCTTCGTCGACATGCAGGCCGACGGCCTCAACTGGCTGAGCGATATTTCGTAAACCGATGGCCGGCCACAAAAAACCGGTCTCCGTCCTCGTCGTCATCCACACGCCGGCACTCGACGTGCTGTTGCTCGAACGCGCCGCACACCCGGGCTATTGGCAGTCGGTCACCGGCAGCCAGGAGGGTAACGAGCCCATCGGCGCCACGGCGGCGCGCGAACTGGCCGAAGAAACCGGCATCATTATTAGCCCCACGCACACACCACCCCAACTCCGCGATTGGCGCATCAGCAACCGTTTCGAGATTTTCACGCAGTGGCGCCATCGTTACCCCGAGGGCGTCACCCACAACACCGAACATCTGTTTAGCCTGTGCGTGCCGGCGGATACCCCCGTCACGCTCGAACCCGCCGAGCACCGCGCCTGGCGCTGGCTGCCCTGGCGCGAAGCCGCCGCCGCCTGTTTCTCCTGGACCAACCGCGACGCCATTCGTATGCTCGGACTGGATCCGGCGCCCGGCGAAACCGTCAGCAAAGCCAAGGACACACACCGATGATTCATCGCCTCCATTCACTCCGTGCCCAGTTGATGCTGGCCCTCGGGCTGTTCTTCGCCCTCGTCGCCGGCGCGGTCGGCTTCACTCTCCACGAACTCGACCTGCGCCGGCACGACTATGTCATCCTCAATCTTGCCGGCCAGTTGCGCGTAATCAGCCACACCCTGGTCGACCAGTCGCGCCGCTATCTCGCCGACAAGCCCGACGACAAAGCGAAGTACGAGCGTGACCTCAAGCTGTATTACCAAGACCTGCTGGCGCAGCGGACGCATTTCGAAAAGATCATCAAGGGCTTCGAAGAACGGCGCCTCGACGTCGAACTGACCGGTCGCGCCGACCCGCTCACCTGCAACTGGGACAGCCCCTCGCGCTCGCAGCTCGGCGCCACGGCCGCGATCTGGCGCGGCTTTAGCGGCGGGCTGCAATTGGCGCTCGCCGACGCCGCCGGTGGTCCGGGCAACGCCAATGACGCCAATGATCCCAAGCGTCCGCACCTGATTGCCGCCGCCGAGTACATCCTGCGCGACGGCGACGAACTGATCCGCGCCACCGACGATCTGGCCACCGCCTTTCAGCGCATGATGGAGGCCAAGCTCGACCTCATCCGCCTGACCCAATGGGCCACCGGCGCGGCCGGGTTGCTGCTGCTGCTGCTGTTGCTGGCCGGACTGGCGCGGCAGGTGGTGCGTCCGCTGCGGCAAACCCAGCGCGGCTTCGAGCGCGTAGCACAGGGCGATTTCGCCCATCGCGTGCCAGTGCCGGCGAACCGCGAACTCGCCGCGATGACGGAATCCTTCAACGACCTTGCCGACCGCATCAGCAGCCTGTTCCGGCTCAATGCCCGCATCAACCAGGGCACCTCGCTCGACGACACGCTGCGCTTCGTGCGCGAGGAATTCTCGCGCTTCCTGCCGGTCGACTGGGTCGGCGTGCTCACGTCCGGCGCCATCCCCGGCGAGTGGTTGCTCGAACGTTACGACAGCCAACTTGCGGGGACCCTTCGCGAAGGCGCGACTTTCACGTTGCCGGCCGTTGTTGGAGAAACCACCGCGCCCATCCCGCTCGACCCGACGCCGGACAACGATCTCGCGCACCAGTTGCACGCGGCGGGCTGCCGCACGACCATCGTCCTTCCCCTGGCGCGGAACCCCGCGCAAAAAGTCGGCGCTAGCGGTACGGCACTGCTGGTCTTTGCCGCAACCGACGCGGCTGCCTACACCCCGGAACGTATCGACTTTCTCGCCAATCTCGCCGGCCAGATCAGTCCCGCGCTGGACCGCACCGTCGTCGTCGAGACGCTGGTCGTCGCCGCCGTCAGCGGGCTGGCCAAGCTGGCCGAGAGCCGCGACCCGGAAACTGGTGACCATCTGCTGCGCATGGCGCGCTACTCCGCCATCGTCGCCGAGGAACTGGGGCGCGAAGGGCCTTACCGCGAACGGATCGACGCGGCCTTTGTCCGCGCCATCCTCCAGTTCGCGCCCATGCACGACATCGGCAAGGTCGGCATCGCCGATCAGATCCTGCTCAAGCCCGGCAAGCTGGACGAGACCGAGTTCGCCGAGATGAAGAAACACCCGCTGATCGGCGGCGAGGTGCTGCGCCGCTGCGAGGCGCAGGTCAATGCCCTCGGGCATAGCATCTTCCGCATCGGCGTTGATATCGCCGACGCTCACCACGAGAAATTCGACGGCAGCGGCTACCCGCACGGCCTGTCTGGCGAGGCTATTCCGCTGGCGGCGCGCATCGTCGCGGTCGCCGACGTGTTCGATGCGCTTACCTCAAAGCGACCCTACAAGGAAGCCTGGCCGGTCGACCGGGCGCTCGCCACCCTGCGCGAGGATGCGGGCCGACATTTCGACCCGGTGGTGGTCGAGGCCTTCGAGCGCGTACTGCCAAAGGCACTGGCAATCCACGCACGTTATCGTCACGTTTGATCCGACGAGGCTTGCCCCTTGAAATCCTTTTTGTCGAACCTATAGTTGGGGTGAGGCCAATCCGGCTGAAACCGCAACCCGAAAGGAGGACATCATGAGCAATCTGACTCGCTACGACCCGCTTGACGACTTGTTCCGCGGGTTTTTTGTGCGCCCGGTTGAAATGGGCGCGACGCCCGAGGCGCCGAGTGTCAAGATGGATGTGAAGGAACAGGAAAAAGCGTTCCTCGTCCATGCCGAAATGCCGGGCATCAAGAAGGAAGACATTCACGTCAGCATCGACGGTTCGGTGGTTTCGATAAGCGCCGAGCGCAAGCAGGAAAAGGAAGTGAAGGACGAGAAGGAGCCGGGGCGTGTTCTGCGCAGCGAACGTTATTTCGGCAAGGTGTCGCGCAGCTTCCAGCTCGGTCAGGATATCGACGACGCCAAGGCTGTCGCCAAGTTCAACGACGGGGTGCTTGAGTTGACGTTGCCGAAAAAAGCCGCGACGCAATCCAAACGGCTGGCCATCGTGTAGGTAGCCGGCAAGTTTCCGGCAAGCGGGGCGGGGCAAGTGGCAGTTGCCCCGCTTTTCGTTTCAGCCGCGCAGGCGATACCAGGCGGAACCGATCCATTCGTGCATGGCGGAGCGAGAGCCCGTGTAGCCTTGTGGCAGAAAATCCAGCGGCGTCAGCGGCTCGCGGTGGAATAAAGTCGGCGCTGGCGACACAGCAATGCCTGCATCGTTAAAGCTGCGCAGGGCGCGCGGCATGTGCCA
>JAIFMO010000134.1 GCA_020048435.1 Sulfuritalea sp. | reverse complement strand
TATCCGATGCCGGCACGGCGAGCGAGGGCTGCGAGAGGGCCAGCGTGACGGTGGTCAGGGCCTGGCCGCTCTCTGCATCTAGCCGATGCTCGACCTGCTGCACCTTGCCGGTGGCGGTAATGCCTTGCGCGGCGAGGCTGATGGTGTGCGTGCGGTTGATCAGCGGATTGAGCGGCAGGGAGAAGGTGACGCGGTGCTGTCGATGGCTGCCCAGCAGAATGCGGCGCGCCATCGCCAGCAAGACGTTGATGCCGGCATCGGCGGCGGTGCGGCCGGTGGCGGTATCGCTGATCGCGTCGATAGCTGTCTCGCCGATCCAGTTGGGGGCGGCGAGCACGGGCGCGGCTTCGGCGGACGCCTCCCAGGCGGCGGCATCGAATGACGAGGCGAGCGCGCCGGATAGGCTGGCGTTAAGGCGGGCATCGAGGCCGCTGGCCGCCACCGCCACAGTCAGCGTGTAACGCTCATCAATCGATTGTGCAAAGCGTTTGCGCAGGCTGGCGCGGGCTTCTGCGGTGCCGTTGATCTCATCCACTGAGTAATAAATGCCGCCCAGTAGATAGCTGGATTGTGGCCGCACCAGGGTGAGCGGGTCCACCTCCCAGCCGGTGGCTTCCAGGGCCTCGCTGATCAGGCTGGAAGCCGGCGGTGCCGGCTGAAACGGTAGCCAAACGTGGCGGTGACTTGCTGCACCAGGTCGGTACTGCGGCCGATCTCGACGCCAACCGAATCCGCCAGCACGCGGGTGAATGACCAGTCCGGCGTCACCTTGGCCGCCCATGGCGTGAGCGCGGGCGAACCATCCGGCAGCAGGTCGAAATCGGCGCACAGCGTGGAGATACGATCTTCCGCCATGCGATAGCCGTCCGCGTCGGCATCGAATACCGCATCACTCCACAGGCTGCCGGGCAACAGCGAGGCCAGCGCGGCGGCATCGCTGCCGTAGAGCAGGCCACGGCGGCGGTCGGTACAGGTCAGGCTGGCTACGAAGGTCTGCGGGTCGAGGTCAACGGCGTCTACCTGGCCGAGGAAGATGCCGATCTGCTGGGTGATGCCGGCGCCGGTCCAGGCGTAGGCCAGCGCGACCTCGGCGCCGATGTAAGCGGCCGGGTTGAAGGCGCCGGCCAGCGGACGTAGTGAGAAGGTGGCGATTGCCGCCGCATTGGCTTCCGCCGACACCCGCACCGGGCCTTGCAGCCTGGCGGAGACATCGACGCCGCCGAGGTGGCAGACGCTGCGCCAGGCTTGCGCGGTGGTGGCCATCAGCGCGGCGGCATTGTAGACCGCGAGCGATAAGCCAAACTGAGGCTGCATCTGGCCTGATACGGCCAGCGAGAGGCCGAATTCCGGCTGCATCTGGGTATGTGCTACGGCCAGCGAGAGGCCCCAATCCGGTTGAATTTGGGCGTAGGAAACCAGCGACATCGGCCAGGCCCAGAGATGATCGTGGGCAACAGCGACCAGCAGCGACAGTCCCCACTCCGG
Organism: Sulfuritalea sp.; assembly: GCA_020048435.1. Classification (GTDB taxonomy): domain Bacteria; phylum Pseudomonadota; class Gammaproteobacteria; order Burkholderiales; family Rhodocyclaceae; genus Sulfurisoma. Next base: position 4,174 of record JAIFMO010000134.1, on the reverse strand, counting down.
CTGCACCGGTGCGAGCGGCGATATGTACAAATAGACGCCGCCCTGATTGCTGAGTCCGCCCTCCCAGCCGCTAGCGCCAATGACCAGTAAACTGAAGTCGCCGTTGCAAGCGACACCTGTACCGAACTGGTCGCTGTCGGCGGCATCGGCCGGCTCAATAATCTCGGTTTGAGACCATGCGGAACCGGACCAGGAAAACAGGTAGACGCCGCCCCGGTCGGCGAACGCGACGCGGCCAGGCGTGCCGACCGCCAGGGTGGCGCCATCAGAACTCAGAGCAACAGCGCTGCCGAAATAATCAGAGGCGTTTGGATCACTCGCCTTGATATAGCTGCCGCGCTGCACCCAGGTTACGCCGCTGATATCGTAGATGTACACCGCGCCTGGATCGGCCAGGCTGCTGTGGTCGAGTTTGCAGCCACATGCCAGCACGGTGCCGGCCTCGTTGAGGGCGCAGCCGGTGCCGAAACCGCCGCCACTGATATCAACCAGGGTCAGAATCTGGGTGCGCTGTACCCAGGCACTTCCGGACCAGTCGTAACCGTACAGTGCGCCCTGATTGCTATAAGTGCCCTCCCATAGCTGGGCGCCGACCGCCAGATAATCGCCGACGCCATTGAGCGCGACACTGGAGCCAAAATAATCATTGGCGGCAGCGTCGCTCGCCGCGATATTGCTGCCGCGTTGCACCCATGCGCTACCACTCCAGGCGTAAACATAGGCGAGGCCAGTGCCAGACGCGCCGGTCGCACCGACCGCCAGCACGGTGCCCGCTGTATTGAGCGCGACCGATGCGCCATATCGATGACTCGCACCGGGCGCGGGCGACACCAGCACGCTGCCGCGCTGCACCCAGGCGCCGCCAACCAGATCATAAATATACACGCCGCCCTGGTCAGTGCTTGCGCCCTCCCAGTTCGGCGCGCCGACCGCCATGACCAGTCCATCTCGGCTGATCGCAACGCTTTGGCCGTAGCTGTCCGAGGCGGCGGCATCCGACGCAACTAGCACGCTGCCGCTCTGGATCATCGCCATCAGACCTCCTCAACCACCAGCGACCAGCGCTTTGCTGCTTGCCACGGATCGCCGCCGCTGCGGTGGGTGATCATGCCGCTGAACTTGGGCCAGTAGCGCACCTGGTAGTGTTGCGCGCTGGCGACGGTGGTCAGGGTGGCGACGTTGCCAACCAGGGAAACGGCGGTGGCGACCAGCTCGCCGCCGACCAGCGCGTAACCCTGCGGCGTGTAGCCGGTGTCACTGCGGCGACTGGCGGGCAATGTAATCACGTTGCTGGTGGACCCGATGGCACGCGATTCTGCGCAACTGATTTCGTGCGCGCTGCCGCGATCGAGGCCATCCAGGGGGGCCGGCAGGCTGCCGCCGCCGCTGATGGTGGTGCGCAGCTTGTAGTTTCCGGATGCCGGCCAGGCGCGCTGAATGATCAGGCTGCCGTCGGACATGCGCAATCCGGCGATGGCGGCGATTTCTTCGTAGTCCTGGGCAAAGGCATCGATCAGCGCAAAAACTGGAATCTCGATACCGCCGACGATCAGATTGCGCGTGCTCATCTGGACCCCACTTTAAGGGCGGCGCTGCGCAGTGCGCGGGCCACATCGGGCTCGGCATAGACCGCATGGGTTTGGCCACCGAGACCGATATCGATGCGGCCAAGATGGGGGAAATCAGGGGCGGAACTGCTCATGGTTGGCAGTGTTGACAGGCTTTGTGTGGCGGACATCACCGCACCGCCAGAGGCGAAACGCGGCAGCATGCCGGCCTTGATCGCCGCGCGCAGGCGGTAGATGGCGGCGTGACCACCGGCTGCGCGGACTTCGGCGGCAGTCAGCATGTGCTCTCCGTTGCTGCCCAGCATGAGCACTTTGTCGGCGGTGGGGCCACCGGGGCCGACAATGGCGCCGCCTGCCGCTTTGCCTGGCAAGGCCAGATTATCGAGCGGCGCGCCGCCCGCATTGGCCGCCACAACAGTGACTTTGACGGTCTTGTCCTTGATCGCGGCCAGCTTGGCAGTGATCGCATCCAGCACGGCCTGGGCGGCGTCACTCTCGATGTTGATGGCGGTACCCTTGCCAATGGATTCGAGCGCGGTTTGCAAGTCCTTGACGGTCTGCTCGCTCTTTTTCCACTGTTCTTGCAGCCCAGCCTGGCGGGTTTTCTCTTGTTCTGCGGCGGCATCGAGGGCGGTAGCTTCGCCGGCATTGGCGCGCGAGATGGCTTCCTGGGCACGGGCCTGATTTTCCAGGTTGCCGGCCAATTGGCGCACCAGCTCGGCCTGGCGCTGGGTGGCTTCCAGATCGGGGCCGGCTTGTAGCCGTTGCAGCTTTTGCTCAGCATTGATGACATCCAGCATGGCACTTGCCTGACCTTCAATGCTGCTGTCCTTCGGCTTGATATCCGCCTTTGCGCGTAGCGCGGCGGCCTGGTCCCGGTAGGTCTTTTCCTGATCAAGACTTTGCTGCCAGGCGGTGCGGGCGGCTTCAGCCAGGCGTTGATAGTCTTGGATGCTGGATTCAACGGCTTTTTTGACTTCGCCGGCCATTGCCTTTGCCGCTTCGCCAGCCGCCTTGCCGCCGGCAGTGAGGCGGTCTGCGACTTCCTTGGCCTTGGCAGGATCGGCGCCGCCACTGAGGCTGTCGGCGAGTTTCAGGCTGTCGCTGGACAGGCGGCGGGCGATGTCCTGAATTTCCTTTTCAGCCAGTTCGCCCTGGACGCGGACAGTTTCTTTCAGGCGGCTGAAATCGAGCGAGGTGGCGGCATCCCAGATGGCGCCGAAGGCCAGACCAACCTGGGCGATGCGCACGCCAGCGGCTTGCGCGAGGAAGATCAGCGGCTTAAAAAACCCGTTGATCACGGCGGTGCCGGCGCTGGCCAGACCCGCCATGGCCGGGGCCAGGCTTTCCCCCAGCGCTTGCTTGAACTTGATGGCAGCCTGATCGGCGCGCGCCATGTCGCCCTGGAAACCGGCTAGCGCTTTTTGCGCGTTGCCAGCCTGGGCTGCTGTCTCGGTCAGGATGCCGTTGACCTCGGCCTGGATTTTCTCGGCCTGAGTGAGTTCCTCGGTGGTCTTGCCAGCGATGGCGGCGTAGTCCGCCCACATCTTGGCGACGTTCTTGGTGACGCCGGCGTTGTCAACCAGCATGCTGTTTTCATTTTTCAGGCCCTCGGTGGCACCCACCACGGCCTCGGACATCGACAGCGCGGCCTGCCGGTTGAATGCGCTGGCATCCTTCAGGCGGTTAATGGTATCAACCGCCTGATCGAGGTTGTAACCGCGCGCAAGCAGGTTTTGCAGCGCCTTGCTGGCATCCGCCACGCCCAGCAGGCCATCGGCGGCGAGTTGTTCGGCTTCACGCATCGCATTGCCGATGCCGACTCCGCTGGCGTTGGCTACGGCTTCCAGCCCGCGCAAAGCGCTTTCAGCCTTTGCAAACTCCTGGACAGCGGAACGGGCGAACTGAGTAATGGCGCCAATGGTCACCAGGCCGCCAATGGCTTGGGTCAGATCCTGCACCGACAGTTTTGTTTTATCGGCGCCGATCCGCAGCGCGTCGGTATTATCAGGTACCTTTTTGGTGGCAGTAGCCCCCATCTGTTTGATGCTGCCGGTAAGGTTGCCAATCTCCTTGGCGCCTTTGACCACGGCATCTATGATGAGGGAGAGTTTCAAATCAGCCACGGGAGCCCCCAATGAACCACGACGACGTCACACGCGGTATCCAGAACGAAAAAACCCGCGAGAGTCTCGCGGTGATGATGGCGATTGCCGCCGTGCTGCTGGCGCTGGTGATCGGCAATCTGAGCAGTGTCGGCATCGGCGTGGTAATCATGCTGGGCCTGTTCGGGCTCATCTGGCGGTACTATTCAGCGCCTCGACGGCGTTGATCATCCGGCCCCAGGGCCAGGCATAAACATCCGCGTGAACCAGTTTTGCGACTTGCGCGCAGCTACGTTCAAGTTGGTCGAGCCGCTGTGCTGGAGAGAGAGTTTCCCCATCGCCAGCACGCGACCCAAAACCAGAAAAAAACGCGGGTTGACCTCCCGGCAATGCACCAGGAGCGCATCAAGCTGGCTTGGTGTGAATGCGGACAGCGCGGTGACATCATGGTCGGTCAGGCGGCTGAAATCACTCAGTCGCAGGCCCTCATCCTCGTACAGC
>JAIFMO010000230.1 GCA_020048435.1 Sulfuritalea sp. | reverse complement strand
AGGAGATCGAGCAGTACATGCGCAAGGTGTACCGCGACAATGGCTACCAGGAAGTGCGTTGTCCGCAGATTCTCGAACGCAGTCTTTGGGAAAAATCGGGCCACTGGGAACATTACAAGACCAACATGTTCACCACCGAGTCGGAAAGCCATGACTACGCGGTAAAACCGATGAATTGCCCCGGTCATGTTCAGATTTTCAATACCGGCCTGCGCTCATACAAGGAACTTCCGCTGCGTTACGGCGAGTTTGGCTCCTGCCACCGCAACGAACCCTCCGGCGCGCTGCATGGCGTGATGCGGGTGCGCGGCTTTACCCAGGATGACGGCCATATCTTCTGCACCGAAGACCAGATATTGCCGGAGGTTAAAGCCTTCAACGATGTCGTTCGCAAGGTATACGCTGATTTCGATTTCACCAACGTTGCGGTAAAGTTGGCCCTGCGCCCGGATGGACGGGTCGGCACCAACGAACAGTGGGACAAGGCCGAAAATGCCCTCCGCGAATCGCTGCGGGCTAGCGGCCTTGATTGGGAAGAACTACCAGGTGAAGGCGCGTTTTACGGACCCAAGATCGAATTCCACATCAAGGACGCCATCGGCCGCGCTTGGCAGTGTGGCACCATGCAGGTGGATTTTTCAATGCCTGAACGACTTGGGGCGGAATATGTTGGCGAGGACAATGCGCGACACACCCCGGTGATGCTGCATCGTGCGGTGCTCGGCTCGATCGAGCGCTTCATCGGCATCCTGATCGAGCACCATGCCGGTGCCTTGCCCTTGTGGCTATCACCGGTGCAGGTGGTGGTGATGAATATCTCCGAGAACCAGTCCGACTATGCGGAAAGTGTTGCGAATAAGCTTCGTACAGCGGGTTTGCGGGTCGAGACCGATTTGCGCAGCGAGAAAATTAACTATAAAATCCGTGAACATAGTTTATTGAAGCGGCCGTACCTTGTCGTCATTGGCGACAAAGAAGTGGCCGCCGGGTTGGTCGCAGTGCGTGCCCGTGGCAATCAGGACCTTGGGCAGATGTCTCCGGAAGTGCTGATTGATCGCCTGCTCCAAGAAAATCGGAGCCGGGGCGTAGCGGCCTGATTTTTATGATTTTTATGGAGTATTGAACCATCGCCCAGGACAAGACGCAGCGCATCAACGAAGAAATCACCGCCCCCGAGATTCGTCTGGTCGGGCAGGATAGTGAGCAACTTGGAATCGTTTCAGTACGCCAAGCTTTGCAGTTGGCCGAAGAAGCCGGTGTTGACCTCGTCGAGATAGCACCGCTGGCCAAGCCACCCGTCTGCCGAATCATGGATTTTGGCAAGTTCAAGTACCAGGAAGCCAAACGGGCACATGAGGCCAAGCTGAAGCAGAAGCAGGTACAGGTCAAGGAAATCAAGTTTCGTCCAGGTACTGACGAGAATGATTACCAGATCAAGCTGCGAAACGTTATCAAATTTCTGGGCGAGGGCGATAAAGCGAAAATCACGCTGCGCTTCCGTGGCCGCGAAATGGCACACCAGGAAATCGGCATGCGTGTGCTGGAGCGGATCAAGGCGGATCTGGGCGAACTCATTCTGGTCGAGCAGTTTCCCAAGATGGAGGGCCGCCAGTTGATCATGGTGCTGGCCCCGACGAAGAAGCAGTTGAAACACTGAAATTTCCCTCGCTGGCTGCGCCTTGTTGATTGCATGGCGAGCGGGGAATACAAGCGGAGCGGGTCATCAAGTGCCTTCGAGGTGAAGGCCACCTGGCAACGTGTCATAAAGGGAGATCTTCGATGCCGAAGATGAAAACCAAGAGCGGGGCAGCCAAGCGATTCAAAATTCGCGCTGGCGGCAGTATCAAGCGCTCGCAGGCGTTCAAGCGCCACATCCTCACCAAAAAAACCACCAAGAGCAAGCGCCAGTTGCGTGGCATGACGGCCGTCCATGACGCCGACACCAAGCAGGTTCGCGCCATGATGCCCTACGCGTAAGGAGAGAAACCATGCCACGAGTTAAACGCGGTGTAACGGCGCGCGCCCGCCACAAGAAGGTTCTCGACGCAGCGAAGGGTTATCGCGGTCGTCGCTCAACGGTCTATCGCATCGCCAAAGAAGCGGTGATGAAGGCCGGCCAGTACCAGTATCGCGACCGCCGTCAGCGGAAGCGTCAATTCCGCGCCCTGTGGATCGCTCGTATCAACGCCGGCGCCCGCGAGTTGGGCATGAAATACAGCACCTTGATGAACGGCCTCAAGAAGGCATCGATCGAAGTTGATCGCAAGGTACTGGCCGATCTGGCAGTGTTCGACAAGCCGGCGTTTGCCGTGCTCGCCAACCAGGCCAAGGCTCAGCTAACCGCGTAAAGCGTTTTCCGCACGGGAAAAGGAGGCCCCGGTTAGTCTGGGAGCCTCCTTTTTCAATTGAAGTTCTTTTTCATCTGTCCTTTTCCCTTTTTTCCTTTCCCGATAATTACCCAAGTGGATAATCTGGATCAACTGGTTAGCTCGGCGCTGACTGATTTCACTACGGTGTCTGAACCCGCGCGACTTGAAGACATCAAGGCGCGCTATCTGGGCAAGGATGGTTCGTTGACCGTCCTACTCAAGGGTTTGGGCAAACTGCCGCCCGATGAGCGCAAGATAGCGGGCGCCGCCATTAATATCGCCAAGACTAGGGTGGAGTCGGCTTTGACGGAACGGCGCGATGCGCTCCGTCAGGTGGCGCTCGAATCCCAACTGGCTGCCGAGGCACTCGACGTCACCCTGCCCGGACGTACCCAATCACGCGGGAGCATCCATCCGGTGATGCGCACGCTCGACCGCATTGAGCAACTGTTCCGCTCCATCGGTTTCGATGTGGCCGATGGCCCCGAGATCGAATCAGACTGGCACAATTTCACCGCGCTCAACACGCCGGAAAACCACCCGGCGCGGTCGATGCACGACACCTTTTATTTGCTCGACGCGGACGGCAAGGTGCGCGAGGACGTACTTTTGCGTACCCACACCAGCCCCGTGCAGATACGCACTCTGCTGGCCCACGTCGAGCAGCACAAGCATCTCGACCGCATGCCCGAGATTCGCGTCATCTGCCCGGGACGTGTCTACCGGGTCGATTCCGACGCCACGCACTCTCCGATGTTCCATCAGGTCGAAGGTCTCTGGGTGGGCGAAGATGTCAGCTTTGCCGACCTGAAGGGCGCGATCGCCGATTTCCTCCGCCGCTTTTTCGAGAGCGACGACCTGAAAGTACGCTTTCGCCCATCATTTTTCCCCTTCACCGAGCCCTCGGCCGAGATCGATGTTGCCTTCATGCACGGACCGATGGAAGGCCGCTGGCTTGAGATCGCCGGTTGCGGCATGGTGCATCCCAACGTCCTCCGCTTTGGTGGCGTCGATCCAGAGAAATATACCGGCTTCGCCTTCGGCATGGGCCCGGACCGCCTGACCATGCTGCGCTACGGCATCAACGATCTGCGCCTGTTCTTCGACGGCGATTTGCGCTTTCTTTCGCAGTTCCAATAATCATGCAATTTCCCGAATCCTGGCTGCGCGCCCTCGTCAACCCGCCGTTATCGACAACTGAATTGTGCCATGTGCTTACCATGGCGGGACTGGAGGTGGAAGATTGCCGTGCCGCTAGCGCCGACTTTTCTGGCGTGGTGGTGGCGCATGTGCTATCCGTCGACAAGCACCCCGATGCCGACAAACTCAAACTCTGCCGAGTCGATACGGGCGAACATGGCGTGCTGCAAATCGTCTGTGGCGCCCCCAATGCGGCAGCCGGCATGCGGGTGCCCTGCGCGCTGGTGGGCGCAAAATTACCGGATATCGAAATCAGGAAAGCGAAGGTACGCGGCATCGAAAGCTTCGGCATGCTCTGCTCGGCGCGCGAACTGGGCCTGTCCGATGCGCATGAGGGCCTCATGCCGCTGCCTGTCGATGCGCCATTGGGCCAAGACATCCGCGACTACCTCAATCTCGATGACACCCTGATCACGCTCAAGCTCACGCCCAACCGCGCCGATTGCCTGTCGCTAACCGGCATAGCCCGCGAAGTTTCGGCGCTGACCGGCACTCCGCTCAAGTTACCCGAAGCCGCCCCGGTCACGCCCGCCCACGCCGAGACCCGCGCCGTGGTGCTCGACGCGCCGGCCGCCTGCCCACGTTATTGCTGCCGCATCGTGCGTGGCGTCAATGCCCGTGCGCCTACGCCGACCTGGATCAGGCAGCGCATCGAACGCTGCGGTATCCGCTCCATTTCCGCGCTGGTCGACGTCACCAATTACGTCATGCTCGAACTCGGTCAGCCGCTGCATGCCTTCGATGACGCCCAACTGGCAGGGTCGATCCACGTCCGCTACCCGCATGCGGGCGAGCAACTATTGCTGCTCAACGAACAGACCGTTACGCCCACCGCCAATACCGCCCTGATCGCCGACGAAGCAAAACCACTGGCGATTGCCGGCATCATGGGCGGCGAGCATTCCGGCATCAATGACGCGACGACCGACCTATTTCTGGAAAGCGCGTTCTTCGCTCCCGGCGCCATCGCCGGCAAGGCGCGTGCGCTGGGCTTTTCGAGCGATGCCTCTTATCGTTACGAGCGCGGCGTCGATTTCGATCTGCAGCGCAAGGCCCTTGAGCGGGCGACGCAACTCATCATCGATGTCTGCGGTGGCAGGCCCGGCCCGGTGGTCGAGGCCGTCGCGACCGCTCACCTGCCCCAGCGCGACGCGGTGCGCCTGCGCACGGACCGCGCCGCCAAGGTACTCGGCATCTCCCTGGATGCGACGCAGATCGGCCAACTGCTCGGAGGCCTCGGGCTGACCTGCGTTCGCGAAGGCAACGACTTCATCGTCACCGCCCCCTCGTACCGCTTCGACATCACCATCGAGGAAGACCTGATAGAGGAAATCGCGCGTCTGCACGGCTACGACAACATTCCGTCGCCGCCCCCCAAAGCGCGTCTGCTCATGCAACCCCAGGCCGAGGATCGACGCAGGCAACGCGACCTACGTTAC
>JAIFMO010000141.1 GCA_020048435.1 Sulfuritalea sp. | reverse complement strand
GTCGAAGCCGCTGAAGTCGAATGTACTCACCGCGAGGCTGATCGCCGGCCAACGCGTGGTGGCCCTGCAAAGAGAAATGAAGCGGGATCTGCGCAACCTGCAAAGCTTCGCCACCGAGTTCGCCACTCTCAATCAACGTCTGCAGGAGGGCTACCAAAAGGATCTGGCGAACCAGAAGCGCATGGAACTGGCCCTCGACGGTGGCAACCTGGGCATGTGGGATTTGCACATCCCCAGCCGGGAGATGGTCTTCAGCGAGCGCGGCTGTGCATTGCTCGGCTATCGCCAGGAGGAGATCAAGCCGGATGTCGACAGCTGGAGCCAACTGGCGCACCCGGATGACTGGGCGGCCATCAGGGCTGCGCTGCAAGCCCACCTGAAGGGCGAGACTCCGTCCTACGAATGCGAACATCGGGTTCGGCACAAGGATGGCCACTGGGTCTGGATACTGGACCGGGGGCGTGTCGTCGAATGGGACGCAGCGGGTGCGCCATTGCGGGCGGTTGGCACGCACATGGACATCACCGAGCGCAAGCAGGCGGAAGCAGAGCTGCTGCGCTCCAACAGCGAACTCGAACAATTCAGCTACAGCATCTCGCACGACATGCGCCAGCCGCTGCGCATGATCTCGAGCTACATGCAACTGCTGCAGAAGGGGCTGGGCGACACGCTCGATGAGGAGAAGCGCGAATATTTCAACTTCGCCATTGATGGTGCCAAGCGGATGGACGCGATGCTGCTGGGGCTGCTCGACTACTCACGGGTTGGCCGCAAGGGCGAACCGCCGGCCTGGGTCGAGAGCCGCGCCGCGCTCGACGAGGCGCTGCTGTTTCTGCGCCCGCTGGTGGCCGAGGCGCAAGCCGCGGTGCGCATCGAAGGCGAGTGGCCGCGCCTCCTCGCCAGCCAGGATGAACTGCTGCGCCTGCTGCAGAACCTGGTCGGCAACGCGATCAAATTCCGCGTTGCAGGTCGCCCGCCGGAAGTCACCCTCAACAGTGAAGTCATCGACGGACAGTGGCGCTTCTGCGTCGCCGACAACGGCGTTGGCATCCTCCCCGACCAGATCGGGCGGCTGTTCCAGGTGTTCCAGCGCCTGCAATCACGCACCGCCTTCGAGGGCACCGGCATCGGCCTGGCGCTGTGCCGCAAGATCGCCGAGCACCATCGCGGCAAGATATGGGCCGAGTCGGCCGGTGAAGGTCAGGGCAGCCGGTTTTGCGTAGAGCTGCCGCTGCGGCAGGAAGAAAACGAGGTACTGCCATGAAGCTGCAAACCCGATTGCTGCTGGCCACCGGTGCCATCCTTGCCGTGCTCACCACGGCAAACCTGTGGACCAGCTACCGCGCGTTCGACGTGCTGGTGGATGAAGAAATGGCCAAGGAGGCCCGCAACATCCGCGCGATGCTGATGGCCACGCGGCGGATCTATCACAAGCAGTTTCTCGACAGCGGCTTGCAAGTCACCGACAAGACCGTCGGCTTTTTGCCTGCCCATGCACTGGCCCGCATCTCCCAGGATTTTCCCAACTGGGCCACCAGCGGCTTGTCGTTCAACAATGTCTCCGATCGCCCACGCAACCCGGCCAACCGGGCGGATGCCGACGAGTTGCAAGCCATGGCCTGGTTTCGCGCCAACCCGCAAGCCAAAGAACGTATCGGCGAGATCAAGGGTGCCGACGGCAAGCCCTATTATCACTACGCCACGCCGATGTGGATCGAGGAGTACTGCCTGAAATGCCACGGCCAGCGCGATGCGGCCCCGGCCAGCATTCAGCAGCTCTACGCCGAGTCCTTCGATTACTCGGTCGGCGACCTGCGCGGCGTGATGAGCATCAAGATCCCCATGGCGGACTTGCGCGACCGGGTCTGGTCGATGTGGCGCGGAGACGTCATCACCCATCTGACCGGCTATTCCCTGCTGTTTCTGGCACTGGCCTGGTTGCTGCGGCGCGCCGTGACACGGCGCCTGTCCCGCCTGGAGTCAACCGCCCGGCAATTGACGGCGGGCGATTACCGGCAACGCACGGAGCAGGGCGGGTCCGATGAAATTGGTACGCTGGCCACTGCGCTCAACCAGATGGCCGACGCCGTGGAGCGGCGCAATACCGATCTGCGGCGCTTCGCTGAAATCACCGCGCACCACCTGCAGGAACCTGCGCGGCGCATGGCCAGCTACGCCGAACGCCTGGGCACGCAACTGGCCGGCAAGCTTGACGACCCCGAGGCGCGGCTGTCGCTCGACTTCATCGGCCAGCAGGCGCGCTACCAGCAAAACATGCTGCGCGATGTCGAACGCTATCTGGCGGCCGATCAGCCGCACGGCGAACTCGCGTTGTCCGATGCGCACCAGACGGCCACCACCTTGCTGGTGCGGGCACAGGACCGGATCAGCGCCGCCGGCGCCGAAATCACCGTGGGCGAAATGCCGCCGGCCTGGATCGACGCGCCGCGCCTGAGCGACCTGCTCGAGATCGTGCTGGACAACGCGCTGCAGCATGGCGGCGCAGAAAGTCGGCGCCGGCGGGACGGCACTCCCGAGAGCAATGCGGCAGCGCCCGATGGCGAGGCCGCCCCGCTGCACATCACCCTCGACGGCGAACGCGTCGGCTCGCTGGTGCGCTACCGCGTCAGCGACAACGGTCCGGGCATCGAAGAGCAATACCGCGAACGGATATTCCGCGCCTTCGAACGGCTGGAATCGGGCGGCCATCACAATGGCACCGGCATCGGCCTGGCCATCGTGCGCCGCATCGCCGAGAGTTGCGGCGGCCGCGCCTGGGTCGAAGAAACTCCGGGCGGCGGTTGCAGTGTGCGGTTCGAAATACCGACAAAGGAAACACCATGACTCCTGAACAACCACGTTTCGCCATCCTGCTCGCCGAAGACGAGCCGGCCGACGCGCATCTGGTCAGGGCCGCCCTGGCCGAAAATGAAATACCGGCCGACCTGCATCATGTGGTCGATGGTCGCGAGGCGCTCGAATTCCTGCGCCGGCAAGGCCCGCGCTTTGCCAATGCACCGCGCCCGGATCTGATCCTGCTCGACCTCAACATGCCGCGCATGGATGGCCGTGAATGTCTGGCGGAACTCAAGCAGGACGAGGCTCTGCGCGCTATTCCGGTGGTGATCCTGACGACCTCGGATGTCGAGCGCGATATCGTCGCTTCTTATCATCTCGGCGCCGCCGGCTACATTACCAAGTCGGTGGATATGCTGCAGTTTATCGGCGCCATTCGTGGCCTTGGTCATTACTGGATTGATCTGGTGCGCCTGCCGCGCCAATCACAGTGAGTGCGGAGAAAACTGATGGCTAAACTACTTCATGACAATTTGTTGATCCTCGTCGTCGAGGACGATCCCGGTGACTTCGGTCTGGTGCGGGTGCATCTGCGCCAGGCCGGTTTTGGTCATGTCGGCAGCCCAGATCCGCTGTGGGCCAAGACGCTGGCCGAGGGCGTGGCAGTGGCCAAAGCTGACCGGCCCGATGCCATCCTGCTCGATCTGTCGCTGCCGGATTCAAGCGGACTGGATACCGTGCGCGCCATGCGCGCTGCCGTGAGAGATGTGCCGATCGTGGTGCTCACCGGCAATGACGAGCACAGTCTTGCCCTCGATGCGCTCGAAGCGGGCGCGCAGGATTATCTGGTCAAGGGCCAATTTGACCAAGACATGTTGGGCCGCGCCCTGCGCTACGCCCTGGTGCGCAGCAAGCTTGAACTACAACTCCTGCGCCACCGGCAACATCTGGAGGATAGAGTGGCCGAAAGAACGGTCCAACTGTCACAAGCCCGTGACGATGCAGAAGCCGCGAACCGGGCCAAGAGCATGTTCCTCGCCAATATGAGCCATGAGTTGCGTACACCGATGAACGGCGTCATGGGCATGACGGATCTGGCACTGCGCCGTGCTACCGACCCCAAGCAGATCGAGTGGCTCAATAAAAGCCAGGGCGCTGCGAAACACCTGCTTTCCGTCATCAACGACATCCTCGATATTTCCCAGATCGAATCCGAGCGACTGATTCTGGAAGAGACGAACTTCTCGCTCACAGAAGCCATTGGCGACGCGCTGCACATGCAGGAAGTACAAGCCCAGGCCAAGGGGCTGAGCCTGTCGTGGCACATCGATCCGGCGCTGCCCAATTTACTGTGCGGCGACGCCGTGCGTCTGCGCCAGATCCTGCTCAACTTCACCGGCAACGCCATCAAGTTCTCCGAGCGCGGTCAGATCACCGTGCGTGCCTCGGTCGCCGAGGAAGACAGCCTCAGCGTGTTGCTGAAGATCGAGGTTGCCGATCAGGGTATCGGCATCAGTCCCGAGCAGCAGGCCCGGCTGTTCCACGCGTTTACCCAGGCCGACGGCTCGATGAACCGCAAGTACGGCGGCAACGGGCTTGGGCTGATCATCTCCAAACGCATCGCGCTCCTGATGGGCGGTGATGCGGGCGTGATCAGCGAGGAAGGGCACGGCAGCACCTTCTGGGCAACAATGCGACTCAGAAGGGGTGGCGCTGACTCGCAACCGGACGTCAGCGCACCAGCGGAACCGGCGCGCGAGACGCTGGCACGGGACTTCGCTGGTGTCCGCGTTCTGGTGGCTGAAGACGATCCGATGAACCGCGAGGTGATGATGTTCCTGCTGGAGGACGCCGGCCTCGCGCCGGAAGCGGCCAGCAATGGCCGGGAAGCCGTTGAGATGGCGCGCGCTGGCGACTATGCCCTGATCCTGATGGATATGCAGATGCCGATCATGAACGGAGTAGAGGCCACCCGCGCCATTCGTCTGCTGCCCGGCATGGCCGCCATACCGATCCTGGCCCTGACCGCCAATGCCTTCGGCGAAGATCGCGATGCCTGTCTATCCGCCGGCATGGACACGCATATCGGCAAACCGGTGGAACCGGATGCCCTCTGCGCGATTGTGCTGCATTGGCTGCGGAAGTCGGCCGAGGTGGTTCCCGCTTGATGATCGCCAACATTTGGTAATTGAAGGTTAAGCGCGTTCAGTGCGGCCGGTTCGCGATGTGAACCGGTCAATGGGTATGAATTTATCCTGTGTCTCCAATGGGCACA
>JAIFMO010000043.1 GCA_020048435.1 Sulfuritalea sp. | reverse complement strand
CCGCGATCAACCGAGCGCTGCGGAATACCATGGAAACTCATCACCAATTTTTCCGCGCGGCCCTGGCTTTCCCAGTGTTCGCGAACGCTGCCGGCCAGCGCGGCAATATAGGCGGGGGGCTCGGGGTAGCTGCGGATGGCGATGAATTCCATCGCATCGGGATTGCGCGCCTGCCAGGCTTCGATGGCGTCGTAGGCGCTGGCGGTGGTACTGCCGGTGTATTGCGGGTAGAGCGGCAGCACCACGGTTCGCCGGATGCCCTGTTGCTTCAGGGCATCGAGCGCTGCTGCCGTCGAGGGCTGGCCATAGCGCATGGCCCAGGCGACGGCAATATCCTTGTTGTTGCCCACGCTGCCCAGCAGTCCGCGCAGCAGTTTGGCCTGTCGCTCGGTGTGCACCTTGAGCGGGGAGCCTTCCGACGTCCAGATTTTGGCGTATTTTTCGGCTGACTTGGCCGGGCGGGTGTTGAGGATGATGCCGTGGAGAATGGGCAGCCACAGCCAGCGCGGCAGTTCGACCACGCGGCGGTCGCCGAGAAATTCCGCGAGATAGCGCCGCACCGCCGGGGCCGTGGGGGCGTCGGGCGTACCGAGATTGAGAAGCAGGATGGCGGTGCTGGTTTTCATGGTGCGCACGGTATTATGGGGCGGATAGGGCGTTGGCCAGCAGTTTCGCGGTGATATCGACGATGGGAATCACGCGCTCGTAAGCCATGCGCGTCGGCCCGACGACGCCGATGGTGCCGACCACCTGGCCGTCAACCTCGTAGGACGCGGCGACGACGCTGCATTCGTCGAGGGTGTCGATGCCCGATTCGTCGCCGATGAACACCTGCACGCCCTCGGCGTGGCTGGAGAGTTCGAGCAACTGGGACAGGCCCGTCCGCTGTTCGAACATGTCGAACAGTTTGCGTAGCCGGCTCATGTTGGACGACAGGTCCTCGACTTCAAGCAGGTTACGCTCGCCGGAAATCACATAGTGCGACGAGGTATTGGACACTGCCTCGTCGCTGGCGGTGATGGCCGCGCTCATCAGTTCGAGCATGTCGGCGCGCAGTTGCTTGAGTTCATCCTGCACGCGGCCGCGAATTTGCTGGAAATCGTAGCCGCTGAAGTGCTGGTTGAGATAGTTGGCGGCCGTGGTCAGCTCGCTCGGCGAATAGGTGCGCTGGGTAAACAGGATGCGGTTCTGCACGTCGCCGTCGGCGGTGACGATGATCAGCAGGATGCGCTTGTCGGACAGGGCGAGAAATTCGATCTGACGGATTTTCGGCTGCTGCCGGCGCGGGGCGATGACGACGCCGGCAAAGTGGGTCAGTTCGGACAGCAGCAGCGACGCCTGGCTGATGACGCGCTGCGGCTGGTCGGGCTGGATGGCGCCGCGCATCTCGGACAGTTCGCTCTGGCCCAGCGGTCGCACGGTCAGCAGTGAATCGACGAACAGGCGGTAGCCGCGCGCGGTGGGAATGCGGCCGGCGGAGGTGTGCGGGCTGGCGATGAAGCCCATTTCCTCCAGGTCGGACATGACGTTGCGGATCGTCGCCGGCGACAATTCCAGACCGGAAAATTTCGACAGGGAGCGCGAACCCACCGGCTGGCCGTCGGCGATGTAGTGTTCGATCAGCGATTTGAGGAGGGTTTGAGCGCGTTGGTCCAGCATGGCAGTAGATTGTAGACATTTTCGGGGCCGCGCAACGCGGGATGGCATGTTGTCGCTTGTTACCATGCGTTGCGACGCGTTGCAGACCTTGGCGCCGGATGTTTGTGGTTAGAATTCCGCCATGTCGGAAAAAAGCAAGGCCAACAAGAAATTTGGCACCGTCGCGCTGATCGGCAAGTACAAAAGCCCCGAAGTGGCCGAGTCCTTGCAGTCGCTGGCCACCTACCTGCGCGGCGAGGGGCGGCGCCTGCTGCTGGAGGAGGGCACGGCGGCAGCCGGAACGCCTGGTTACCCCAGCTATACCTGTCCGGTGGCGAGCTACGAAACCATTGGCGCCGAGGCTGACGTGGCCATTGTCATCGGCGGCGACGGCACGCTGCTGCACTCGGCGCGGCGCCTGGCCGAGTTCGGCGTGCCGCTGGTCGGCGTTAATCTCGGTCGGCTCGGATTCATGACCGACATCGCCCGCAACGCGATGATCGACGGCGTCAAGGATTTGCTGGCCGGGCGCTTCACGACCGAACAGCGTTTTCTGTTGGCGGCCGAAGTGTTGCGCGATAACGAGCGCATGTTCCAGACGCTGGCGCTCAATGACGTGGTGGTCGGCAAGGGCGACGTCGGCCGCATGATCGAACTCGAAGTCAGGGTCGATGGCGAGTTTCTCTATGTGCTGCGCGCCGACGGCATGATCGTGGCGACGCCGACGGGTTCCACCGCCTATGCGCTGTCGGCCAACGGGCCCATCCTGCATCCGGCCGTGCCCGGCATCGCCGTGGTGCCACTATGTCCGCATGCGCTGTCCTATCGGCCAATTACCATCAGCGACCGCAGCGTCATTGAACTGGTGCTGCTGGCACCGCACGATGGCACGGCCCATTTCGATGGACAGATGCGCATCGAAACCCGCGCCGGCGATTGCGTGCGCATTGCCCGCTCAAGTCACAGCGTCACCCTGCTGCATCCGCCCAGCTACAGCTATTTCGCCATGTTGCGCGAAAAGTTGCACTGGAGCGCAACCTCTCGCCACTGAGCGCGCCACCGAGCACGCCACTTTAAAGCCAACAACCGAATCCGATGCTGCGCCGCCTGTTCGTCCGCGATTTTGTCATTGTCGATAGCCTCGAACTCGATTTCGTGGCGGGCTTTGGTGTGCTGACCGGCGAGACCGGCGCCGGCAAGTCCATCCTGATTGACGCGCTTTCGCTGGCTTTGGGCGAACGCGGCGACGCCGCGCTGGTGCGAGCCGGACGGGAGCGGGCGGAGGTCGCGGCAGAGTTCGATCTGGGCGATCCTGAAAAAGTCGGCGGCAGCGGTACGGCAGTGGGCTCGACATCTTCGACAGCAGGCGCGGCGCGAACCTGGCTGCGCGCCAATGATTACGAAGCGGACGACACTTTATTGCTGCGCCGCGTGGTCGATGCCGGTGGTCGTTCGCGCGCCTACATCAACGGCTTGCCGACCACGCTCGGTCAGTTGCGCGAGATCGGCGAACTGCTGGTCGATATCCACGGCCAGCACGCCCATCTGTCGCTGTTGAAGACCGACTCGCAACGCCGCCTGTTCGATACCCAGGCCGGGCTGACGGAACTTGCGCGCGAGGTCGCCGCGTTCCACCACGACTGGCGCCAGTTGCACGAGGCACGATTGCAGGCGGCGGGCGATGTCGAGGCGGCGCGGCGCGAACGCGACCTGCTCGACTGGCAGGTGAAGGAACTATCCGCGCTGGCCTTCGATCCTGCGCAGTGGGCGGAGGACAACGCCGAATATCGGCGCCTGTCGCATGCCGTCAGCCTGATCGAAGGTGTCGAGGCCGCGCTGGCGCTGCTCGACGAAAGCGGTGCGGCGACAGAGTTGGTCGATCAGGCGGCCGGAAAACTGGGGCATCTCGTCGATCACGACCCCGCCCTGCGCGAGCCAGCCGAACTGCTCGACGGCGCCCGCATCCAGTTGTCCGAGGCGGTCCATGCCCTGTCGCGTTACCGCGAGCGGCTGGAACTCGACCCGGCGCGGCTGACCGAGCTGGAAGCGCGCATCGAGGCGGTGATCAGCGCCGCGCGCAAACACCGTGTCGCCCCAGAAGAACTGGCCGACACGCTGGCTGCATTACAAGCCCGGCTCGACGACTTGCAGGCCGCCGCCGATCCCGCGGCGCTGGCCGCGCGCGAGGCCGCCGCGCTGGCGCATTACCGTGCGGCCGCGGCAAAATTGAGCAAGGGCCGCGCCAAGGCCGCAAAGACCTTGGGCCAGGCCGTTACCGACGCCATGCAGCAACTGGCCATGGCCGGTGGTCATTTCGAAATCGCGCTGGAACCCCTTGACGCACCCGCCGCTTGTGGTCTGGAAAACATCGAATTCCGCGTCGCCGCCAATGCCGGTCAGCCGCCGCGCGCGCTGGCGAAGACGGCCTCGGGCGGCGAACTATCGCGCATCGGCCTGGCCATTCAGGTCATCGCCAGCCATGCCTCCGATGCGCCGACGCTGATCTTCGACGAGGTCGACGTCGGCATCGGCGGCGGCGTTGCCGAGATCGTCGGTCGTCTGCTCCGGCAGCTTGGTCGCGAGCGTCAGGTGTTATGCGTTACCCACTTGCCGCAGGTAGCGGCGCAAGCCGACTGGCAATGGTCCATCGCCAAGGAAACGCAGGACGGCCTTACTCTGTCGCGGGTCACGCCGCTCGATGCCGTTGGCCGCATCGACGAAATCGCCCGCATGCTGGGCGGCGTCAAGATCACCGAGACCACGCGCCAGCACGCCAGCGAAATGCTGGCCCAGGGTGCCAGGCAATGAGCGACTCTGTGGACAAAATGAACGACAAGGGAGAGACGAGCGGCAAACTCCATGTCATCCGTTGGCGTACTTGGCTGATGGCGGCAATCATCCTGCTGCTTGGTCTCTTGCTGGGGCAGGGCGGCCTGGCGGCGCTGGTGTTGATCTGGCAGATTCTGGTGGGCGTGCCGCGCTGGCTGTTGAGTCGCGATCCCGCCCTCAAGGCATTCCGCCTGCGGCGCATGGCGATCTATCTCGCGGCGGCGATTTGGGCGCTGGCCTTCATGGCCGTCGATATCAAGCTTGCCGAGCACCGCGCCGAGAAAGTTGCGCAGGCGCTGCATGCCTTTCATGACCGCCATGGCCACTATCCCGCCCAGTTGGAAGAACTGGTACCAGAAACGCTGCCGGAACTGCCGCGCTCACGGCTGGCGCTGGTTGTTGACAGCTATTACTACCGTGCCGGCGAAGAAGGCAAACCTCCTCGCTTCGCTTACACCGTGGTCGCCCCCTTCGGTCGCATGATGTACGACTTCGAGGCGCGCCGCTGGAACGCGCTCGACTGAAATTGCTGGAAGTTAATGCGGGGGGGGGCAGGTGATTTCCATAAAAATCGCCCTCAGATTCAACTGAGGAGGCCCCGAATCAGACCCCGAATCAGCTCCAAG
>JAIFMO010000219.1 GCA_020048435.1 Sulfuritalea sp. | reverse complement strand
TGTGTGGCCCTGTTCCCATTGGCGAATTTGCGTGGTGGCGGCATAGCCATCCATGACGGGCATCTGCAGATCCATCAGGATCAGGTCGGCCGCGTCATCCCGCCTGATGGCGTCCAGCGCCTGCTGGCCGTCTTCGGCCAGCAGCGTGCTCAGACCCAACTTACGCAGCAGGGATTCGATTACTTTCTGATTGGTCGGATTGTCTTCCACGACGAGCACGCGGCCCGCCAGTCGGTCTGGGGGCATAGCGGGGCTGGTGCCAGGAAATTCGGCGTCACGGCGTTCCTGGCGGCTATCGATGTCGCCCGCGATCAGGTCGGCCTGGATGCGGAACCAGAAGCGCGAGCCCTGTCCGCTAACGCTGTCGACACCCGTCTGCCCACCCATGAGCTTGGCCAGGCTCTTGACGATGGAAAGGCCAAGGCCGGTGCCGCCGTACTGCCGGGTGGTCGTGCTGTCCGCTTGCGAGAAGGGCTGGAAGAGGAGTGCCTGCTGGTCGGGTGTCACACCAATGCCGGTATCCACGACGGCGAATTCGAGTATTGCCGTCTGCTCTGTCCGTTCGATTTCGCAAGCCTCGATGCGGACGAAACCCTCCAGGGTAAATTTGATGGCGTTGCCGACAAGGTTGGCGAGCATTTGGCGCAGGCGGTGGGGGTCGCCCCGGTAACGCTGGATGGGGCCGCGCCAGCCGGATTCGAGGCGCAAGCCCTTGCGGCTGGCCGCTTCGGAGAACAGTGCCTGGGCTTCATGAATGATCTGCGCGGGGTCGAGTGCGCTCGATTCGAGCTCGAATTTGCCGGCTTCGACCTTGGAAAGGTCGAGGATGTCGTTGAGCAGGGTGAGCAGTGTCTGGCCTGAGTTGAGGATGGTGCGGGCGTAGTCGCGTCTCTCGTTGTCTTGCAGACTCGGCATCAGCAGTAGTTGGGCCATACCGAGGATGCCGTTCATCGGTGTGCGAATCTCGTGGCTCATCGTCGCCAGGAAGCGGCTCTTGGCCAGGTTGGCGGCTTCGGCGGATTTCCTGGCATTGATCAGTTCGACTTCCACCTGTTTTTGTTCCGTGATGTCTTCGAACACCCAGATGCTTCCAGCCTTCATGCTGCCCATGTCGATGGCCTTTCCCGACATGCGCATCCAGATGGGGTGGCCGTCGCGGTGCATCATTTCATTTTCGGCCACGTAGCGCTCGCCATGCTCAAGCGCCGGGTAAGCCTGTTGGCCAAAATCCTCGTATTTCTCTTGAGAGGGGTAAAACATCCGCGAACTCTTGTTGGTCATTTCGTCGAGGCTATAACCGAATATTTCAGCCATGCGTCGATTGGCCCATATCTGCTTGCGGTCCTTGACGAAGGTAATGCCTACGCTCGAGTTGTCGAGAATAGTTGCCAGTTCGAGCATTTTCTCGCGGAGGTCTTGTTCGAGTAGTTTGCGCTCGGTGATATCGAGACCGATGGTGACAAGATAGTGGGGTTGGTCTTCGTGATCCTTCAACGTAGTGTTAGACCAAGCGAACAGGCGCTGCTCCCCGGTCCGATTTATCCAAAAATTTTCGTATTGCACCGGCAGCGTGCCTGCGGCAAAACGTTTAAACACCGCTGCCACGTTATCGCGCTGTTCGGGTAGCAAAAACCGCTTCCAGAAGAAGGGCTGGTCTTTGACTTCGTCGAAGGCGTAACCGGTAAACGCTTCGGCCGCCTTGTTGAAGCGGACAATCTCGCCATCCCTGCCGATAACCAATCCGATACTGCCCGCTGCATCGAAAATTGCGTTGCTGAAGCTGCGTTCCGCGCGCTGTTGCAGTTCGCTTTGGGCCAGTTGCACGTTCTTGCGACCGATGCGGAACAGCAGGATGCTGATGGCCAAGGCAAACAGGAGCACGACGGCAATGCCTAGGCGTGCACGGTATCGCTCCTGTTCGTGCTCGCGTTTGATGGAAAGCAGTTCGGGGCCTTCATTGACGGCGACAACCACGCTGACGGGCCATTCCTCCAATTTCCGCCAGGAAAACAGCAGCGGTATCTTGTCGATTGTGGAGATGTCGCGGAATCGACCATGCTCCCCGGGTTGGGCTGACAAGAAGGGGCGGGAGGCGGGCAACTGGATATTGATGGCTTCTTCGAGATTGCGACTGCGCGTGACGAAGTGCCCGTCCGCGCGCACGATGGTCAGTAAATCCAGCGGATCGGTCTGCATGCTGTTGAGGCGCGCGGCCAGGTAGTCCGGTCGCAGGGGAATACCGATCACCCCGAGAAATCGCTCGCCGTCATGGATCGGACGGGTTATTTGTATGAGCGGTAGGGTGGCGATGCGCCCAGTGATGGGTTTACTGATGAAGAGCGTGTCGTTGCGGCTGTCGGCATGAATACGGAAATGCTCGCGATCGCCAAAGTAGATTCGCTCTTTGGTGCCGTTGGACGAATAGTCAAGATAGCCGTCGGGGCCGAATACCGTGATGAATTGCAGCATCCCGGCCGGGTAGGAATCCAGGACATCGTGCGCCGCCCGATCAAAACCGCGCCGGTCATGCACATATACGTTGCGCAAATGCTTGAGTGCGGTATCGACGCTACGCAGAATGGCGTCGAATTGCTGGGAAACGGCGATACCGAGCTGGTCGGCGCGCACCTCATCGCGGGCTTTGGCATTCTGCAATTCGACCGCTTCGCTGTTCAACAACGACGTCCAGAAATAGGCGCTGCCGGCTGCGCTTAACAGAAGGATGGCGATGGACAGGACCGCGACGCGGAGCCCCGATGTGGCTCTCATGGCTTGATTCCAGGATGAATCTGCGAAATTTTACTTGCTCAGTACGACAAAATTCACAAAACAAGGCTTGAAATTTAGTAGGGCTATCCCTATTATTAGCACTCGTCGTCATTGAGTGCTAACGAAGCCTTGCTGACTGATGCAATTCCTTGAATCTGGTATTCCTCGCAGGTTAAGGCCTGTGTTTTTTTTCCTCTGGAAGGAGCTAAGTACATGAAAATTCGTCCCTTGCATGATCGTGTGATCGTCAAGCGCGTGGAAGCCGAGCGCACCACCGCCTCCGGTATCGTCATTCCCGACTCGGCTGGTGAAAAGCCCGATCAGGGCGAAGTCGTCTCCGTTGGCAGCGGCAAGATCATGGAAGACGGCAAGGTTCGCCCGATGGCCGTCAAGGCCGGCGACCGTGTGCTGTTCGGCAAATATTCCGGCCAGGCCGTCAAAGTCGATGGTGATGAGCTTCTGGTGATGCGCGAAGAAGACATCATGGGCGTCGTCGAGCTCTGATCGGCTTCATACAGACCAAAACAAGCTTGAACGTAACCGAATTTACTGGAGAGATAAAGAATGGCTGCTAAAGAAGTCCAATTTGGTGATGGCGCGCGTCAGCGCATGGTACGTGGCGTCAATATCCTGGCCGACGCCGTTAAAGTAACCCTCGGCCCCAAAGGCCGCAATGTCGTGCTTGAGCGTTCCTTCGGCGCCCCCACCGTGACCAAGGACGGCGTTTCCGTCGCCAAGGAAATCGAACTGAAGGACAAGTTCGAGAACATGGGCGCGCAAATGGTTAAAGAAGTTGCTTCCAAGACCTCCGACATCGCCGGCGACGGCACTACTACGGCCACCGTGCTGGCCCAGTCCATCGTTCGCGAGGGCATGAAGTACGTTGCCGCCGGGATGAACCCGATGGATCTGAAGCGTGGCATCGACAAGGCGGTCATCGCCATCATCGAAGAGCTGAAGAAAATATCCAAGCCCTGCACGACCTCAAAGGAAATTGCTCAGGTCGGTTCCATTTCCGCCAACTCCGATGCCGATATCGGCGAGATCATCGCGCAGGCGATGGACAAGGTCGGCAAGGAAGGCGTTATCACCGTCGAAGACGGCAAGTCGCTGCAAAACGAACTTGAAGTCGTCGAAGGCATGCAGTTCGACCGCGGCTACCTGTCGCCCTACTTCATCAACAACCCCGACAAGCAGATCGCCATTTTGGACAACCCCTTCGTGCTGCTGCACGACAAGAAAATCTCCAACATCCGTGACCTGCTGCCGGTGCTGGAGCAAGTCGCCAAGGCCGGTCGTCCGCTGCTGATCATCGCCGAAGATGTCGATGGCGAAGCGCTGGCTACCTTGGTGGTGAACAACCTCCGCGGCATCCTCAAGACCGTCGCCGTCAAGGCCCCGGGCTTCGGTGATCGTCGCAAGGCCATGCTGGAAGACATCGCCATCCTGACGGGCGGCACGGTGATCGCCGAGGAAGTCGGCCTGACCCTGGAAAAAGCCACGCTGAAGGATCTCGGCCAGGCCAAGCGCGTCGAAGTGTCGAAGGAAAACACCACACTGATCGACGGTGCCGGTTCCGAGGATTCCATCAAGGGCCGCGTTACCCAGGTTCGCGCCCAGATCGAAGAGGCGACCAGCGACTACGACAAAGAGAAGCTGCAGGAGCGCGTGGCCAAGCTGGCCGGCGGTGTTGCGCTGATCAAGGTTGGCGCTGCCACCGAAGTCGAGATGAAAGAGAAGAAGGCCCGCGTCGAAGACGCGCTGCACGCCACGCGTGCCGCCGTTGAAGAAGGCATCGTCCCCGGCGGCGGCGTCGCTCTGCTGCGCGCTCGCGCCAATGTCACGGTCAAGGGCACCAATCACGACCAGGAAGCCGGCATCAAGATCGTGCTGCGCGCCATCGAGCAACCGATGCGCGAGATCGTCGCCAACGCTGGCGACGAGCCGAGCGTGGTGGTGAACAAAGTGCTCGAAGGCAAGGGCAACTTCGGCTACAACGCGGCCACCGGCGAGTACGGTGATCTGGTCGCGATGGGCGTGCTGGATCCGACCAAAGTCGCGCGCATCGCGCTACAAAACGCCGCATCCGTCGCCGGCCTGATGCTCACCACCGATTGCATGGTGGCCGAGCTGGTCGAAGACAAGCCTTCCAGCGGCGGCGGTGGCATGGGTGCTGGCATGGGTGGCATGGGTGGTATGGGCGGCATGGACATGATGTAAGTCGCTCCTAGTTGCAAACAAACGCCCCGCCCCAAAGCGGGGCGTTTTCATTTCTGCCCACGCAAGGATAAAACCGCATATCAGGTCACGGATTTCACGTACATGGCGGCCGAACGTTACAAGAAGGAAAAATAAGAAAT
>JAIFMO010000021.1 GCA_020048435.1 Sulfuritalea sp. | reverse complement strand
CGTCAAGCAATTCCTTTTGCCCGGTGATGGCCAGCAGCGCGTCGACGCTGGCCTGCCATTCGGCCTTGAGGCGCGCGAAGATGGTTTCGCGCAGGGTCTTGTCCGTGACCAGTTCGGCGTAGCGCGCGGCGATGCCGATGTCGCTCTTGGCCAGCACCATGTCCATGTTGGACAGCATGGTGCGGAAGAAGGGCCAGTCGCGGTGCATCCGGCGCAACAGGTCGATGGCGGGCTCGCCGTGTTCGGCGAGAAACGCCTGCACGGCGCTGCCGAAGCCGTACCAGCCGGGCAGCATCAGGCGGCACTGGCTCCACGAAAACACCCAGGGAATGGCGCGGAGGTCGTCGATGGTCTGGGTTTTCTTGCGCGACGACGGCCGGCTGCCGATGTTGAGGTCGGCGATTTCGTTGATGACGGTCGATTCCCAGAAGTAGCGGTCGAAGCCGGGGGTGTCGTAGACGAGCTTGCGGTAGGCCTTGAAGGCGTGGGTTGACAATTCGTCCATGGCGGCAAGGCAGTCGGGCTGCGGCAGGCCGCTGCCGTGGGGCATCAGGGTCGCCTCCAGCGTGGCGGCGGCGAGGATTTCAAGGTTGCGGCGGCCGACTTCCGGGTGGGAATATTTCGACGAGATGACCTCGCCCTGTTCGGTGATGCGGATGCGGCCATTGACGGCGCCGGGCGCCTGCGCCAGGATCGCTTCGTAGCTGGGGCCGCCGCCGCGGCCGACGGTGCCGCCGCGACCGTGGAACAGGCGCAGTTCGACACGGTGCCGCTTGAAGACGTCGACCAGCCGGGTTTGCGCCTTGTACAGTTCCCAGCCCGAGGTGAGGAAACCGCCATCCTTGTTGCTGTCGGAATAGCCAAGCATCACTTCCTGCACCATGCCGCGCGATTCAAGCAGGCGGCGGTAGGCTGGCAGGCCGAGCAGGGTGTTCATGGTGCCGCCGCAACGGCGCAGATCCTCGATGGTCTCGAACAGCGGCACGATATTGACGTCGAGCGCGCCTTCACGCGGCCGCAGCAGGCCGACTTCCTTCAGCAGCAGGGCGACTTCGAGAACGTCGGAAACGCCGTCGGCCTTTGAAATGACGACGTTCTCGATGGCTTCACGGCCGTAGTGCCGATGGGCCTCGCGCGCGGCGTGAAAGATTTCCAGTTCGTCGCTGGTTTCCTCGTCGTAATCGATATAGGGCGAAGACAGCAGCCGCGGGGTCGCCAGTTCGCCCAGCAGCAGGGCGATGCGGCCGTCCTCGGCGCGACCGGCGTAATCGACGCCGGGGCGCGCGGCTTCGAACAGCTCGTGCACCGTGCGTACATGGACGTCGGAATTTTGCCGCAGGTCGAGCGCGGCCAGATGGAAACCGAATACCTTGACGGCACGGCGCAGGCGGCGCAGGCGACCGTTGGCGAGCAGGTGAGAGCCGTTGGTATCGAGCGAGACGCGGACGACATCGAGATCGGCGAGGAATTCGGCGGCATTGGCGTAGGGCGGCAGTTCGGCGATGGCGTGACGCAGCGCCTCGTGCTTGTCGAGCACGCGCGCCGTGGCGGCCAGCCGCGCATAGATGGCGGCCAGCACGCGGCGGTAGGGCTCGTCTTCGCGGTGCGGCGACTTGTCGGGCGAGCGTCGCGCCATGCGGGCGAGATCGGCGCTGACGCTGATCAGCCCCTCGGCCAGCGAGAGGTCGGCGCCCAGGCGGTGCAATTGTTCGAGGTAGAAGTCGAAGACGCGGGCGCTCTGCATGCGCAGGGCGTTCTGCAAGACATCGGCGGTAACAAAGGGATTGCCGTCGCGGTCGCCGCCGATCCAGCTGCCCATGCGCAGGAAACACGGCAGTTCCTTGCCCGTCCAGTACGGATCGGCCGTCAGCAGGTTGTCTTCGAGCTGGCCGTAGAGTCGCGGCAGCGCGCGCAGGAAGGTGTCGTCGTAAAAGGAGAGGCCGTTCGATACCTCGTCGGCGACCGACAACCGTTTCATGCGCAGCATGCGCGTCTGCCATAGCGTCAGTACCGCGCGGCGCAGGCCCTCGTCGTTCTGGTCGAGTTCTTCGGGCGTGAGCGGCACGCGGCTGCGCTGATCGAGAAACCCGGCAATACGCATCTGCGCATTGAAGATGCTCTTGCGCTGCACCTCGGTCGGGTGGGCGGTGAGCACCGGGCTAACCAGCGCACCCCGGAAAAAATCGTCCAGCGCGGGCTCGGTAATACCGGCCGCGCGGGCGCGGGACAGCGCCAGCGCCAGGCTGCCTTCGCGTGGCGCCGAGCCGGCGATCTGGTGGGCGCGTGAACGACGGATATGGTGCAGATCCTCGGCGATATTGGCCAGGTGCGAGAAATAGCTGAAGGCGCGCACCACCAGATTGGCGCGCTCGCGGTCGAGACTGTCGAGGATGGTGGCAAGTTCGCGGTGGCTCTGGGTGCGGGTATCGTCGTTATTGTCATGGTGGATGCGCAGCGACAATTGACGGATGCGCTCGACGGCGTCGAAAGCGGTGTCGCCTTCCTGGGCGCGCAGCGTTTCGCCGAGAATGCGGCCGAGCAGGCGGATGTCTTCGCGTAGCGGGGCGTCCTTGTCCATGTCGTTGGGGGTGGCTTGTTCGTGGCTCATGGCGTCTCTTTTCGCAGTCGCGCCAGGCCGGCGTCGACGGCGCGTTCGATGTAGGTTCCGTAGTATTCGGGGAGGCGGACGCCGACGATGGGCTCGGCCAGTTCGCTACCGTCGGGGCCGAGCAGCAGCAATGTCGGCGTCAGCGTGATCTTGTGGCCGCGGGCGAAGTCGGCGTGTGTTGTCGGCTGGCCGGAAAAGTCGGCGGTAGCGGTACGGCGGTCGATGTTGATCTGGCGGATCAGCATGCGCGAGGCATTGGCCGGATCGGCCGCCATCGGATCGAGAAACTGCTGGCGGGCGCGCTCGCACCAGACGCAGCCGTCGCGACTGAACAGCACTAGCAGGGGCACGCGCTGCTCGCGCATCCGCACCGCGTCTGCGGCCAGATCGGTGGCTGGAGGCAGCGCGGTCGCCAGAAACGGCCATGCTAAAATCGAAATCACCAGCAGACGACGTGCCAGGCGTTGTACCAAAAGGTATGCGTTTGCGGGGTTCCAGCGGGCGCGGTGCGCCATGTCTGTTCTCCTAGAAATTTCGCCTTGGACCGTCATCCTTGACCAGCCCCGAACTTAGACCCAAACTTAGACCCGAATCGAGCCCCGAACGCATCGTCATCGCCACGCGCGAATCGCGCCTTGCCCTGTGGCAGGCCGAGCATGTACGTGGATTATTGCAGAAATTGTACCCGGCCTGCCGTGTCGAACTTTTGGGCATGACCACGCGCGGCGACCAGATTCTCGACCGGCCGCTGGCCAAGGTCGGCGGCAAGGGCTTGTTTGTCAAGGAACTCGAAACCGCGCTGCTCGAACGCCGCGCCGACCTTGCCGTGCATTCGATGAAAGATGTACCGATGGTGCTGCCGCCGGAGTTCCTGCTGGCAGCCACCGGCCCGCGCGAGGCGCCGTTCGACGCTTTCGTCTCCAGCCGTTACGCCAGCCTCGACGACATGCCGCCAGGCGCCGTGATCGGCACCTCCAGCTTGCGCCGCGAATCGCAACTGCATGCCAATCATCCGCATCTGGCGGTGACATCGCTCCGTGGAAATCTGGACACCCGCCTGCGCAAGCTGGATGCCGGCGAATACGACGCCATCATCCTGGCAGCGGCGGGGCTGAGCCGCCTCGGCCTCGGTGAGCGCATTCGCGCGGTGCTGCCGGCGGAAGTCTCGCTGCCGGCGGCCGGACAAGGCGCGCTGGGCATCGAGGTGCTGGCCGACCGACCCGAGCTGGCGGCATGGCTGGCTCCACTCGACGACCCAGCGACGGCGGCTTGCGTCCGCGCCGAACGCGCCGTATCGCGGGCGCTGGCCGGCAGTTGCGAAGTGCCGCTTGGCGCCTATGCCGAGCTGCGCGCGGGCGCCATTTACCTGCGCGGCTTTGTCGCCCTGCCGGATGGCACGCGCATCGCCCGCGCCGAATTGACGGGCGCCGTCGCCGCAGCCGAAGACCTGGGCCTGCGGCTGGCCGAAGCCCTGCGCGCGCAGGGTGCCGACGAGATTCTTGCGGCCCTGGGGTAGTCATGAATTTTCGCGCCCAGCCTGGTTCGTTGCCGCCCCGAGGGCGGGCCGACGAGCCGTCAGCCTTGGCCGCGACCGTCAAAAAGTCGGCGCTAGCGGAACGGCATATCGTCGTCACGCGACCGGCGGAACAGTGCCAGCATCTTGCCGCCGCGCTGGTCGATGCCGCCGCGCATCCCGTGTTGTTCCCCGTGCTGGCAATTGCGCCGCTCGCCGACATTTCGCCGCTGCTCGATGTGGCGATCCGCCTCGACGCCTATGATCTGGCGGTGTTTGTCAGCCCTAATGCGGTGGCCAAGGCGCTCGCCGTGATCCTCGCGCGACGTCGGTGGCCAGCGCATTTGCGGGTCGCCACCATGGGCAAAAGCAGCGAACGCGAGTTGGCGCACTTTGGCATCGGCGCCATTGCCGACATCATCGCGCCGCAAGACCGCTTCGATTCCGAGGCCCTGCTGGCACTGCCGGAATTGCAGGACATGCAGGGCAAAAAAGTGTTGATCTTTCGTGGCGACGGCGGCCGCGACCTCATCTTCGAAACGCTGCTGGCGCGCGGCGCCACGGTTGATTTCATCACCGCCTACCACCGTTCCAAACCCGCCACCGACCCGGCGCCGCTGCTCAAGCTGTGGAGCGACGGCCGGCTCGATGCCGTGACCCTGACCAGCAGTGAAGGCCTGCGCAATTTCTGGGACATGCTGGGCAAGCTCGGCCAGACCTGGCTCAAGCAAACCCCCGTGTTCGTGCCGCACGCGCGCATCGCCGAACAGGCGCGCGCGCTGGGACTCGCCCATATCCTGACCACCGGCCCGGGCGACGACGGTCTCGTCGCGGGTCTCGTCGACTACTTTTCCAGCCATGAACAGCGAAGCCAAGCCGCCTGAAGCCACCGTAGCCGCATTAACCTCGCCGCCGCCCGCGCGTTCCGCGCGCGCGTACAAACTCCTGGGTCCGGCGGGCATCGTTGCCGCCGTGGCGATCATTTTGCTGGCCGTGCAGTGGATCGATTCGCGCCAGCGCCTGGCCGGCAT
>JAIFMO010000137.1 GCA_020048435.1 Sulfuritalea sp. | reverse complement strand
GGCTTGCCAGACCTGTTCAATCTCGGTTGGTGTTGCGGCTGCCAAGGCTTCCTTGGGGATGATGAGCGCCGCGCCCATGGCGGCCAAGGACTGGAGAAATTCGCGGCGGTTCATGACAGCACCTCCAGTTCTTGGTCTGTCTCTTCGTGGTCTTCTTTGGTAATGATGGCGAGGTCGCCGGGTTTGCAACGTGTGATCATGTCGATCTCCTGTTTAGCCGTGGTGTCGATATGACGGGGACGGCAAGTTGGTGTAAATCTCCCCGGCCCGTGAGGTGGGCCAGTCCTTGACGCTCAATGGCGTTACTACTGTTTGTACTTCGGATCACGACGCATCCGCTCGACGATTGCTTTTTGGTCCTGACAACTCAGCTCGGGCCTATGTACTGATGTCATTACCAAACCACCCTGACCCTGATAGATCGGATCGTCTGGACCAGCAATACGACACAGATCACGCAGCCGCTGCACGGAACTCTTGCTCATGGCAAGATCCTTTTGATACAAGTGATGGCCCAATCGAGTTCTTCCTGTGATGGCATGACTCCAAACTCGAAGTTCCACTTGCCACTGTAGGGGTTGAGCTCTGCGCCACCGGGATTGCATGGAGGGATGCTGTCGAACCGGGTGCGGATGGACGTTTCGCCGGGGTACAGGTGCAGCGGGCCGTAGATAGTGTTGAGGATGAGCTCCCGGTACTCAGGGGAGTCGTGCTTGTCAGGCACTGCACCGAGGGCGATAACAGCAGCAGTGGTCTTCGCTTGGAAGGCTGCAGCCTGTTTCTTGGTTGGGTATCGCATATACGTCATCTCCTGATAAGAGACGCCCTGTTTAGCGGTACTCGTTTTACGTCCCCCGCAAGTCGGGCTAAATCAGGGACGGGGGGAGTTTCCTCCCCCGGTATTTCACCTACAACGCAATCTCGGGTGCATCGTGGTACTGCTGGTCTTCTACTGGCCGGAAGTAACGAATCACGGCCTGATCTATCAGTGCTGCCTGTAGCTGCCTCGCCAAACTTACGCCTTCTTCGTGAAACCGGCCCCACCAGAATTTCTGTGGCTTGGTGATATCACAGTATTTCTCGAAATACCCCTGCCAATCAGCAAATCGGTTAGCCAGCTTGATGAGACCCCTTTCCTTTGGGAAGAGGTCTTCAAGACGGACCGGCCTGCCTCTGTCCCAGAGGTAGATTTCACAGTAATCAACACTCACGACCAATTCTCTTTCGGGTACTGCAACTTCCTCGTCTTTCCAAACAAACGCTAGCGGCTGGGTTTCTCCGCCGATGTAACTTCCCCGGCTGAGTTGCTGGCCGGTTCGAAGGCGTAGTACCAAGTTCGGCGCTTCCTGCTCCTGCACAAAGCCCTGACCATAACCCACGCGCAGGCGGGGACTGTGTTTCGCGTCCATTGCGATCTCCTGTAACGGTTAAAGAGCGTGTTGCGGCCAGCCAGAAGTCAGGACGTACTTGTCCCTAGGCCATCAACCGCAGATGTCACGCTTTGAACCGTCAGTCAGATCGCACTGCTAAATCTCCTTCCAGAATGAAAAAAACCCGTCCAGCTTGCGACAGCTGTAGACGGGTTCCCCACGCTTTAGCTGTTTTGGGATTTCTCCCGCGCCCGCAAGCTGCAATTCAAATCGGCGCAATAGAACGAATACTACGCTTTGCATGGTGGATGTCAAGCGAATAAGCTGCCCAGCGCACGCACCAACGCAGCACCTGCCGCACCGCTATACCTGCGGCCAGGTTTTCAAGGCCAATACCTGCATATGCAGTGGTTGGAGCCGTTCACGGCACTTTAGGCGCGGGGCTTTGAGCAGCATCTTATTGGCGGCCAGCCGGTCAGAGTCGGGTCACCGGTTGTCCCTCACCGATCCAGCGGGTAATACCGTGCCGCACGTTGAACACCTGGGTGTAGCCCATGCGTTCGACCAGTTCGCGCGCCAGCGCATCGGTCCGGCTGCCCGTACGACAGATCAGGATGACCGGTTTGTCCTTGGGGGACTCAGCGGTGAATTGCGGCATGAAATCGGATTTCAGGCGGCCGCTGGCATCGACAAAAGTGAGCATCTTGCTGCCAGCGACGATACCCGTTTCGCGCCACTCCTCCGGGCGACGAATGTCATAGACCGGAACCCCCTGTGCGATTAGCTCTTTCAGGCGGGCATTGTCAATGTTGGTGTAAGGCGGTTCGGCGCAACCAGCGAGGCCCAGGAGGCCGAGGGAAATCAAAATAACAAGGAACAGTCGATTCAACATGGTTTTATCCCAACTCCAGGGGCAGATCGGGGCCGGACCCTGATCCGGATCCGTGTGGTGAGAAGCACTCCGGGGGCACTCCGGACGGCATGGACTCGTAACGACTAGCCAGCCTTTCCAGTCGCAACCCACCCGAGATGGTGTCTGCGGGAAGGAATTCAACCGCCTATGCCAGCGTAGCAACCCATGGCGTTGCGCCGCAGGGCCGCACCGGGGATCAGCGGCAGGCCAAGGGCAGGAAGGAAACCGGAACGTTCGTGCGGTTGACACCCTGAATGGTCATTTTTTCAGGTGCCTGTGCATTGCCACAGACCCAAGCGACCGGTACCACCGGCGCATCCGCCACGACCGCAGGGCGCAAACTGAGCACCTTGCCGGAAATGGCCTTGCTGGCACGATTGCCGAAGGTGATCTGGATCGCACCATCCTCGACCGACAACGAACTGACATGGTTACTGACGACCTTCTCGGCAACAGGCAAGCCTGCGGCGGCATTGTCTGCCGGGAATGCTTGCAATTGCCCCCACGCATCAGCGACGGGCTTCTTGGCAATGTCCGCGAGCGGCAAAGCTGCCTCGATCTGCTGGCGCACGGTGCGATCCATGAAGGAGGGAACCGCCATCAAAGACAGGATGACAATGATGGCGAGCACGGCCATCATTTCTATCAGGGTGAAGCCGTGCTGCAGGGTCTTCATGCGCTCTTGGCTTCACGCAGGAGTGCTGCCCGCATCTCCTGCTCGACCACTGGATATTTCAATAGGGCGTGGATGGGAAACAACTCGGCCAAACGGCGTGCATGAACTTCCTCGTTCGGCTGCACGAAGACGATGACCTTCGTCTCGGGCGCAACGCTTTGTATTGTCGCCAGGGTCACATCGAGGTTGCTCAGATTGGTACCCGCATAGTTGTTCGCATAGCCGTAAATGAAGTCGCCGACGAAGAAATCCGGCTTCTGCTGCTGCAATGCCTTGTGCAACTTGCGGGCACTGCCAAACGACTCCTCGGTAATACCCAACTGCTGGTACAGGTGTCCCAAGCGAGGATGAAGTGTCGATTCAACCAGGGAAAAGAGGAGGGGCATCGTCAGCTTTCGTCGGGTAACGAAAGGTTCTCGTGCTGTTTCAGCAGTTCCGCCAGGCGCCGGAGTGCTTCCTCCGCCCGCTGGCAGGTCTCGTCGCGTTCCGGTCGTGGAATGTCGCGAATCAACGCTGTTTCCCTTGCCAGGTAGGCAACCAGGTCATCATTGATCATGCGGCTTCAAGCTCCACCACATCAATCTGCGTGGTGGCTTCAAACAGCATGCGCACGTTGCCATCGTCCTGACGGACGTGCAGCCAATGGCTCTCGCCACCGGGAAGGATCTTGATCACCTGGCCTGTACTGGAGTAGGGGCCATCAGGGGTGAGCGTACGAAAACGAATCTGGTCGTTGATGCGAAATGCCGACATGCTTCCTCCTCGATCGAATGTGCCCGGAAAGCTTAGTCTTGCCGTTCAGTCCCAAAACTTCGGAAAGGCTGGTCGAAGCCCGTTTGATTGTTGATCTGAACTTGGCAAAGCGTCGTTGATGATGTGCTGGCCGGCCCACAAAAAAGGGCATGACCAATGGCCATGCCCCGATCTGTAAGGCTGGCTGTCGCTGGATTACAGCACGGCATCCTTCAGTTTCTTCAGCGGACGAACCTTAACCTTGACGCTCGCGGGCTTCGCCGGGAACCACTGTTCCAGGCCGGTGAACGGGTTCTTGCCGAAACGCTTGGCCTTCGCTGGGACCTTCAGGGCAACGACCTTGAGCAGGCCAGGCAGTGTGAACTCGCCAATGCCCTTTTTGTTCATCGAGGCCAGCGTGGTGGCTTCGAGGGCGGCCAGCACGGCTTTGACGGCCTTGGGCTCGACGCCGGAGTTCTCGGCCAGTTGAGCGATCAGGGTTGTTTTGTTGAGGGCGACCTTGATCGGCTTCATCTCTGCCGGTTTGGCGGCAACAGGTTTAGCAGCGACTGGCTTCTTGGCCGGTGCTTTCGCAACAGCAGCGGGTTTCTTTGCAGGGGCTTTGGCCTTGGCGGCTGGGGCTTTCTTGGTTGCCATAAATGACTCCATGGTTAAAGGACAGTGGCGCAAAGCTTACCCATTTGCAACAGTGCAATTCCATACCTTAAGCAGGGGAATCCCGCTTATTTCCGAGAAAATAGGAGTTCCACTCACCGGTGCCGCCATTCCCAGGGTGACACCGGGATCGTGTCAGCCCCACAGCCCGACCTTACTTACAGGCCGCACGGTATATGTTGCATGTAACCCCATACAGAAATCCCCCTCGTAGCGATGCTCGCAAACCCGCACCACGACTGGGCCTCATCCGGCGCTTTTGTGCATACAGATAACAGTTGTAAACCGTATATGACTAGGCTATGCTTCCTCTATCGTCACGAGGAGCATCGCCATGAACAGCAAGCTCAAGAAGGTCGCCATCTACGCCCGAGTCAGCACTGACCACCAGACCACCGAGAACCAGCTACGCGAACTGCGTGGCGTCGCCGAGCGCAACGGCTGGGAGATTGTCCAGGAGTACATCGACCATGGCATCTCCGGTGCCAAGGGACGCGATCAGCGCCCAGCCTTCGATGCCCTGCTCAAGGCCGCCGTCCGCAAGGAGTTCGATGTCATCGCCACCTGGTCAGTGGATCGACTGGGGCGCAGTCTGCGCGACCTGCTCGGCTTCCTGGATGATATCCATGCCAAGAAAGTCGGCCTGTACCTGCACCAGCAGGGCGTCGATACCACGACGCCAGGGGGCAAGGCCTTGTTTCAGATGGTCGGAGTGTTCGCCGAGTTCGAGCGGGCGATGATCCAGGAGCGGGTCAAGGCCGGCCTGGCACGGGCCAAAGCGCAAGGCAAGATCCTTGGCAGGCCGCCAGTCGGGCAGAAGATCGAGGACGAGAT
>JAIFMO010000209.1 GCA_020048435.1 Sulfuritalea sp. | reverse complement strand
ATCTGGCGCTGCCCGCCGTCCTGCCGCCCCTGCACGCGCCACCCGTGGCATTGCGCCGCGTGCTCGGCAATCTGCTCGGCAACGCACTGCGCCACGGCGGCGGCCAGCCCGTCGAGTTGGTCTGCGAGCGGTTTGGCGAGCAAGGCGACGGCAAGGTGCGCATCGGCCTGCTCGACCGCGGACCCGGCATCCCGCCCGGGCAAATGGAAGCGGTATTCCAGCCCTTCCACCGCGTCGAGCCCTCGCGCAGCCCGGCCACCGGCGGTTCCGGTCTCGGCCTGGCCATCGTGCGCCAACTTGCCACCGCCAACGGCTGGCAGATCGAGCTGCATAACCGCGATGGCGGCGGTCTGGCGGCGTGGCTGAGCCTGCCGGCTAACTGAAAAGTCGGCGCTAGCGGTACGGCAATTGCCGCTGCGCAAGATTGCCGTGCTGAAGTTGATCGGCGCGAAGAACCGCGCCATCGCTTTACCCGGCGGGCGATTCAGTACGGAGGCAACAGGCGGCGTAGACCGTGGGCCAGCACCAGCGCGAAGAAGACGACGTTGCGCAACAGCAGTCCCGGCAGGTTGAGGCCGAGGGGCGTGACCCGGCTGTGCGGCTGGCGCGTCAGGGCCACCTGTTCGCCCAGCGTAGTGATCCACTTTACGGTGCGCGGCCATTCAACCAGGCCATCGAGGAGGCGCGGCGGGATGCCCGCCGGACCGACGCGCGCGCCGACCAGTGCGCCGACAATGGCGGCCACGCTGTCGGTGTCGCCGCCGCAGGTGATGGTGGCGGTGAGCGCCGCCTGCAAGTCAGCGGGATGCGAAAGCCAGGCATGCAACGCCACCGGCACGGTGTGCAGCATATAGCCTGATACGCCCTTGTCGCAGCCGATGGCGCCGGCGAAGGCCGCCGTGGTTTCGCCCCGCGCCACGCTTTGCGCGGCCCGACGGACGAGGCTGGCAAGTTCGGCGCCCTGGGGTTCGATGGCGGCGGCCAGTTCGGCGCCTATCGCCGCCGCTTCTAAAAAGTCGGCGCTAGCGGCACGGTAAGCGGCCAGCGCCACAACCAGGGCGCCCTGCTCCGCGCGCGGATCGGTATGCGTCATGCGCGTCGAGGCGCGGACCAGTTGGCGCAGGCGCGCCGGATCGTCGCCAGCGATGACCCCGATGATGGGCGCGCGCATCGCCGGGCCATTGCCGGCGGAATGGACGCCCGCCGACGCGGCTGACCAGCCCAGCCACAGCTTGATGATGGCGCGCCCGGTGGCCAAGCCGACACCCGCCGGCAGGCCGAGCAGCCAGAAGCGGAGACGGTTGGCGAGGCTGCTGGCGAATGCCTTGACCCCCCGATCATCCTGCCCGCGGTCGCGGGCACTGGCGACGATCAGCGCCTGCGCCGTCATGCAGGCATGTTCGGTATCGTCGGAACACATGCCGCGCCCGAACAGCAGGTGGTAGCGCGTGGTATCGGGATACATGCGGCCAAGCCGTCGTTTCGACAGCCCTTCGCCGGCCAGTCCCAGCGCATCGCCGACAGCGGTGCCCAGCAGACAGCCAACGGCGGCGCGGCGGCATTGGGCGTCAATGGTATCGATGGTGGCGGACGGCGGCGGCACGGGCGGCGCTCCTTCGGGGCGATTGAGTATTGGACGGTGGCTACAATGGTGCGCTTTTCATGCGGAATCCTGCGCCGAAGCGAACCGTGAAATTATTATCGCATTGCCGTGCCCGGGACGAGAGTCCTCGCCGCCGCCGGATGGTCGGGGAATGAGCGATTTTTCCCGGCGGCTGATCCGCTGGCAGCAGGCGCATGGTCGCCACGACCTGCCGTGGCAACGAACGAGCGACCCGTACCGCGTCTGGCTGTCCGAGATCATGCTGCAACAGACGCAGGTTGCCACGGTCATTCCTTACTACGAGCGTTTTCTGGCGCGGTTTCCGACACTGTCCGAGTTGGCGGCGGCGCCGGTCGACGCGGTAATGCCGCTGTGGGCCGGGTTGGGTTATTACGCCCGCGCGCGCAACCTGCATCGCTGCGCGCAAGCGGTAATGGCCCGGCATGGCGGGCAATTGCCATGCACGGCGGCCGTTCTGGCAACGCTGCCGGGCATCGGTCGCTCCACGGCCAACGCCATTGCCACGTTCTGCTTCGGCGCCCGCGAGCCCATTCTCGACGGCAACGTCAAGCGGGTGCTGTGCCGTTGTTTCGGCATCGAGGGCTTTCCCGGCACCGCCACGGTGGAAAGTCGGCTCTGGCAACACGCCGGGTCGCTGCTGCCGGCCAGCGACAGCCACATCTATATTCAGGGGCAGATGGACCTTGGCGCCACGCTCTGCACGCGGACAAAACCGCGCTGCGGCGCCTGCCCCCTGCATGAAATCTGCGTCGCCCACCGCGAGGGCCGTACCGGCGAGTTGCCGACGCCGCGCCCGCGCAAGTCGCAGCCCGAACGCCAGGCGACGCTGCTGGTCTTGCGCCGCAATGGGTTGACCCTGCTGGAGCGGCGCCCGCCCAGTGGCATCTGGGGCGGGCTGCTGTCGCTACCCGAGCTACCCGCGTTACCCGATATACCCGCGGGCGCTGCTGCCGCCAGCTACATCGAGACCCGCCTGGGTTTGCGCGTGCTTGCCGTGTCGCTAGCGCCGACTTTTTGGCACACCTTCACCCATTTCCGCCTGCACATCCAGCCCTTGGTTTGCGACGTTGGCGCGACGGGCAATGCCGGCTTACGCGCCGCCGAACCCGCGCTGCTCTGGCTGGCGGCGGATGAACTGGCGCAGGCCGCGTTACCCGCGCCGGTGCGGAAGATTCTGGGTATCCGCAAGCCGTGACCGAAGCCTCAGGGCACGGGATGGCCGTTGCCGTAACGCTTGCGGTAAAGCGTCTCGATCAGGACGGAAGTTGCCGTCAGGCGTGATTCGTCAAGGACGGACGTTCCATCGCGGGCAAGCCGGGCTAGCCAGGCGCGGGGCGGTTCGCTCGGGCGACGGCCTAGCCCCAGCGCCGCGAATTCGTCTTCCAACAAGTGGAAGGACAGTATTTCAGCGCTGGGCGCTTCCTTTGCCGTACCGCTAGCGCCGACTTTTTCACCGCCGGCCTTCCGCGCTCGCCTGACGCGCTTTAACGCCAGCCATCCCAGCGCGACAACCAGCAGGACGCCGATTGCCCCGGCGCCGGCAGGGCGCGATGATGCCGCCAGATCCAGCGCTACCTGAATCTGCGTCACCCGTTCCCGCCACAATTCGGCGCCGCGCCGCCAGGCGAAGGACATGAAATCCGACAGCGGTTGCCACAACGGCGCCGCCTGTTCTTCCATCGATAGCCAGGTGGATGGGGTGGTATCAATCTCGACCCAGTGGCCGTCGATGTAGGCTTCGGTCCAGGCATGGGCATGCCGCTGCCGCACCACGAAAGCCTTTTCAAGCCGGCTGTATTCCTGCACGGAATAGCCGGTGACATAGCGGGCCGGAATGCCCAGCGCCCGCAACAGCAGCACGGTCGAGGTTGCGAAATATTCGCAATGGCCGGCGCGATCCGTCAGCAGAAAACGAGCGATATCGCGCCCGCCACCGTGTTCATCGCCAAGAAACAGCGTGTAGCGAAAGTGTGCGGCGAACCAGGATTCCACGCCGGCCAGGCGTTCGCGTTCGCTGCCCTGCGCCAGTAAGGCCAGTTCCGGCAGGCGCGGCAACAGGTCGCCAAACCCGGGTGGCAGCGACAGGTCGGCCGCCGTGGGCGCCAGCGCTGGCGCAACCGATGTTCCCGTCACCGTTACATCGAGCAGGGCCGCCGCCGCGTCGACGCGAACCAGGCCCAAGGCATTGCGCTGGAGGGTTCCCGCCCCGACCCCGATCTGGCCGGCGTCGGCGGGCAGCGGCAGGATGGCCGCGCCCTTGAGGCTTTGCCCGTGCAGCGTGAGGCGTGGCTGCGCTGCGGTTGCCATCGACGGCAGTGGTGAAAACGTGCCGGGCTGCGCCGTCCAGGAACCCTGGACGTAGCGGGTGAAAACACCGCTGCGCAGCAACAACGGCACCTTCGCCGGCGGCGCCTGCTCGACCCGCCAGACAATTCGCTCGGACAACTTGATGCGGCCGAGGTCGCCGATACGCGTCTGGCTTTGGTAAGGGTCGGGGTCGATGTTCGCCATGAAATCGACCGCCCAATCCTGCAACGCCAGTTGCGTGTGTTGCAGTCCCGCGCTGGCGAAATAGCCGCCGCCGGCTGCGAGCAGCGCGGCGAAAGCAAAGGCTGGCAGCCCCCGCGCACGGGGCACGGGCCGCAGCACAAAAAGCCAGACGAGTACCACGACGGCCAACGCCCAAAAGAACCACGGCGACGGCTGGGCCAGCACGCTTGCGGCGAGCAGAGTCATGGCCAGGTACGGCGCGCCCGGAGGCGCCATCCTGTCCGCATCCGGGTGGGTGGAGCGGCGCAATGTCACCGCCAGGTGGCGTAGCCGCAGCGGCGTTTCGCCAAGAGCGTCGATCAGCAGCAGCGGAAAGAGCACGGCGGGTAGCCAGCCAACGGCGACCAGCAATCCTTTTGGCAGCCCCTGGACCACGAGAAAACCCGCGATGCTCAGCAGCACGGCGAACCCCGACAGATCGACCGCTCGGTTGAGATCGCGGTCGGGTAGATTCAGGCGCACGCCGCTGACGGGCGCCAGCAATCTTGCAAGGGCAAGCGTTACGCCCACCGCGCCCTGCCCGGCGGTGAAACCCCACAGCACCAGTCCGGCTGCCTGTAACCACGCGGGGGTATTCATGCCGGCGGCGGCGCGGCAACCGGCGCGGCGGAAAATTCGGGAACGACGATGCGCCGCAGGATGCCGGCGAAGCGGGCATCGTTGTCGCCATCGTTGCCGCTTGAATCGGCCGCGTTGCCCGTTGCCACGACCAGCACCGTGGGCCGCACGCCGCGCGCCAGCAGGCGCCGTATTGCATCCTGGCGCGGCGCGTCCCAGGCCAGGAAGATGGCGATCACCGACGACACCCGCGCGGCGTTGCGTTCGAGCGTGGCCAGCAGGGGGCCGATATTTTCAGGCGGGGTCGGCGCGACGGTGGCCAGCACTCGCAGCAGGGCATCGGCGCCGCCCAAGCCCCGACCGGCCGTAAGGCGATAGACGCGGTCGCCGACGAACATCAGATCCAGCAGGCTGTCGGCATCACGCGGCCGGGCCACCAGCCACGCCGCCATGGACACCGCCGCCTCGAAGGCCGGCGCGAATGGATATGGCGAGGC
>JAIFMO010000192.1 GCA_020048435.1 Sulfuritalea sp. | reverse complement strand
TGTTGTTGGTTCGGGTTTGTCGAATAAACATGCGTCCGATGCTACAAGAAATTCAGGCGGAAAACCGGGCACATAAAGCGATTATGGCACAACAAAACGACACGGAATCCGTGAACCGTTAATAACCAATGAGTTGACGCAGGAGGCCATGCCGAAAATCAATGTATATGGTATTGGCATGTTAAAGGCCGGCTAAGGTTACGCGATGCGTTCAGTAAGCCATAGGCACGCCAAAGGCCTCGCCATCGGCTCTATCTCTCAACCGCTACCGCCCTCCTACCAGCGCCGACTTTTCTTAACTGCTATACGGCCGCAGCGGTCACTGACGGCCCTTAAATATGTGATTATTGAGCGTCAAGGACCGAAAGCTCCAGATTCAACACATGGGCTTCCTTATCCACCGATTGCTTGGCCAAGGCGCTGTCGATAATCCGGGCGACAAAGAACACAAACCATGACTGACCTGATCAATATCAGCGGCATCGGCGCCGCCAAGGGGAAGTGTTATGGCGCGGCACTGCTGGCTGCGCTCAAGGCCGACGTCGCCGCTTGAGCGCCGTGCCGCCAGCGCCAACCTATTGCTTCCACCCCTCATTTTCACCTTCACTGTCACCTCTCGCACCGCCGGTTTTTCGCTTATGATCGCGCCATGAAATCCCGAAAATCAATCCAAGGAGACAAGCATGCAATGCCCATACTGCAAAGAAGAAGTCCAAGACGGCGCTATCAAGTGCAAGCACTGCAATTCCACCATCGGCAAGGCAATCCTGCCGTCGGTGGCAGCGGGACAGGGTGACTTTGCCGAGCAATTCAGCTCGGCGCTGAATTTATGGAAGTCGAACATCGGCGGCCTCGCCGTGCTGACGCTCGTATTTCTGCTGGTCGTGTGGATTCCGATTGCCAACATCGGCTTTATCGCCGGCTACACTCGCTCGCTCCTCAAGGTGACACGCGGCGAGGGCAAGGCCGAGGTGGGCGACATCTTCAATGCTTGGGATTGTTTTGGCAACCTGTTGGTCTACCTCATCCTTCTCTTCATTGCAGCGGCTGTCTTGGGCGTCATTCCGATCCTCGGCGCCCTGGCCTCGATGGCGCTTGGATTCGTCGCGATGCCCGGCATGTACGCCATCATCGATAAGAATCAGGGCGCCGTCGATGCCTTCAAATGGGGGATGGTATCCATCCAGACAAACCTCGTTAATTGGCTACTAGCCTACATCGTTGGTTCCGTAATCTCCGCGCTGGGTATTTTCCTTCTGTTCATTGGCGCCATCCTGTCCATGCCACTGGGGATGCTGATCATTGTCCAGCAGTATGAGCGGGTCAAGCCAGCCTGACTCGGCGCCGCCGCCGAATACGCCACCGTGATCGAAATCGACATCACCGACATTATGGAACCGATCCTCGAGGGCAATAGCAATCTCCCCACCCGCCGGAGGATCGACCCGCCAACCAAGATGGGCACCAAGATTCTCAACGAGCAAGGCTATTACTTTGTACTCGGCAAGTCCGGCGCGCACATGAAAATGCAGGGCTGCTGCCTGTGCATGGGCAACCCAGTGCCGTACCGCTAGCGCCGACTTTTCGAAACGCCCTCGCGGAGAGTGTGGCAAAAAAACCATTTTTGGAGTAGGTTGCGTCCGTGTCGAGCAGCTAGCCAGCTAGCCTCGCCACGGGTCGCCGCACAGAACGACCGACCCGACCTCAAAAACTTCAAATGGAGACTTCAATGAACAAGATGATCGCGTTCTTCTCATCGATACTGATTTTTGCACTGGCCGCGTTCCCGGCCTTTGCCGCGCCCAAAGATGATGCAATGGCCCTGGTAGCCAAGGCAGTGGCGCACGTCAAGGATGCCGGAAAAGACAAGGCGCTGACCGACTTCAATGATCCGAAAGGCGCTTTTGTAAAGGGCGAACTCTATGTCTTCGCCTATACCCTGCAAGGGGTAATTGTCGCCCACCCGATGAACCCCAAGTTGGTCGGCAAGGACATGACCGAGGTGAAAGACTCGGATGGCAAGCTGTTCACCAAGGACTTCATCGCCACGGTGAATGGTCCTGGCAAGGGTTGGGTTGATTACAACTGGACCAATCCGACGACGAAGAAGATCGAGGCGAAGTCGTCGTATGTGGCCAAGGCCGGTGACATCTTCGTCGGCTGCGGCATCTACAAGTAAGCAACCCAAATATCCTCGCGGGAGTCGACGACTCCTCTCCGCTGGCGCACCCCCGCTGAACGGGGCCGCTGGCGGTTGCTTGCCCCGGTTGGAGACCAGGAGTTCAAATGAATCTACTCAACAGAATGCTGCTTGCCCCGGCAGTCACGATCGTGCTCATGCTTGTTCTCGGCGCTGTCGGCTACTGGTCGATGAATACCCAGCAAATGGCGCTGGATGAGCTATTCAATGGCCGCTTCAGTCATACCGCCGTGGCCACAGATATCAGCGCCGATGTGCTGCGGGCTCATGCGCACGTTTACCGCGTCATGACCTGGAGCGCCAGTCGCGGCGATGGTTATATCGAAAAGGAAGCCAAACTGCTGCTGACGGAATTCGATAAGAATGCCGCCGCCTTCGCCCGCTGGGCCGAGCAGTCGGGTTTGGGCGAAGCGGAAAAGACCCTCGGCAAACAAATGCTTGAGCAGATCGCCAAGTACCGCAAGGCGATCGCGAGCTCGCTGGACATGGCGACGGCGGATATCAATTCCGGCATCATGGCGATGCAGTCGGCCGACGAAAACTTTCAGAAGTTGAATGAATTGACCGGGCAGTTGGTCACATTGGAAAAACAGCTCGGCAAGGGTGATGTCGACCATTCCGCCAGCTGAGCTTCGCCATGGCGCGCGGCGTAATGGGGCAGATTGGCGGGGAACCCGCCTATGCGACGGAAATCACCCGCCGCATTGCGGCAGGCGACCTGACCCTGTCCGTCCAGACCCGGCCCAACGACAATGCCAGCTTGCTCGCCGCCATGCGGCAGATGCAGGATGCCCTGCGCCAGATCATCGGCCAGATTAATCAGATCGTGCAGGAAGTGGCGCGCAACACTACCCAGATGAGCGCAGTTTCGCGTCAGGTATCGAACGGCTCCGACCGGCAGAGTGAAGCGGCTGGCGCGATGGCCGCCGCCGTCGAGGAAATGACGGTAAGCGTGAGCAACGTCGCAGCCAATGCCGAAGGGGTGCGGGAAATCGCGGCGGAAGCCCGTTCACTGTCGGGGGCCGGCGGTGGCATCGTGC
Organism: Sulfuritalea sp.; assembly: GCA_020048435.1. Taxonomy (GTDB): domain Bacteria; phylum Pseudomonadota; class Gammaproteobacteria; order Burkholderiales; family Rhodocyclaceae; genus Sulfurisoma. Next base: position 4,841 of record JAIFMO010000192.1, on the reverse strand, counting down.
AAAACGCGATCACCGAGATCAACCGCATTGCCGATTCTTTCAATCAGTCCACTGCGTTGATTCAGACCCTGAGTAGCCAGACCGAGCAGATTTCCTCCATCGCCAACGTCATCAAGGAAATTGCCGACCAGACCAACCTGCTGGCCCTGAACGCCGCCATCGAGGCAGCCCGGGCCGGCGAGCAGGGCCGCGGCTTTGCCGTGGTGGCCGACGAGGTGCGCAAACTGGCCGAGCGCACCAGTCAATCCACCCAGGAAATCGCCACCATGATCGCCACCATTAAAAGCAGCACGCAAGGCGCGGTCCATGGTATGGAGGCGGGCGGCGCCCAGGTGGGCCAGGGCGTCCGCATGGCGGCGCAGGCAGGGGATTCGATGACCAAAATCGAATCTAGCACCCGCCAGGTACTGGACGCCGCCGCCGAGATTTCCGCCGCCCTGCGCGAGCAGAATGCAGCCAGCAACCTGATCGCCCAGAACGTGGAACAGATCGCCCGCATGGCCGATGAAAACGGCGTGGCGGTGAAGGAAGTCGCCCATGCGGCGGAACATCTGGAAAGCCTGGCCGACAGGCTGAAGACTTCGGTCGGGATGTTCAGAATGTAGGCGCTCGTCCCGGATCGTTTCTAATGTACTTCCCGCGTTTCCTCGAACTGGATGGTGGGAAAACGCTCCATCGCCAGTTGCAGATTGACGCGGCTTGAGGCCAGATATACGCGGTCGCCAGCACCATCGGTGCCGACGTTGTTGGGATAGAGGTCGGTGAGTTTCTTGTAATCCTCGTCCGAACACCTGACCCAGCGGGCGGTGTTGATGGGGCAGGACTCGAAGACGGCATCGACGTCGTATTCGTCGCGCAGGCGGTAGGCCACCACGTCAAATTGCAGGGTGCCGACGGCGCCGAGGATCAGTTCGTTGGAAGCGCCGGGACGGAACAACTGCGTGGCGCCCTCCTCCGCCAGTTGCTGCAAACCCTTCTGCAACTGCTTGAGCTTGAGCGGATTGCGCAGGATGGCCCGCTGGAAGTATTCCGGCGCAAAAGAGGGGATGCCGGTGAAGCGCAGGTTCTCGCCTTCGGTAAAGGTTTCGCCCAGGCGGATAGTGCCGTGGTTGGGGATGCCGATAATGTCGCCGGCGTAGGCTTCGTCGGTGGTGCTGCGGTCGCGCGCCATGAAGGTGATGGCGTTATTGACGGCGAGGGTCTTGCCGCCGGCCACCTGCCTGAGCTTCATGCCTCGCTCGAAACGTCCCGAGCAAACGCGCAGGAAGGCGATGCGGTCACGGTGCTTGGGGTCCATGTTGGCCTGGATCTTGAAGACGAAGCCGGAGAATTTATCTTCGTGCGGATCGACCTCGCGGGCAATGTCGCCAGTAAGGGTCGCCCGCGCCAGCGGCGCCGGCGACATCTCGACCACGGCATCAAGCAAGGAGCGCACGCCGAAGTTATTCACCGCCGAGCCGAAAAAGACTGGGCATTGCTTGCCGGTGAGGTAAGCCGCGCGATCGAAGGTGTGCGAGGCGCCCCGCACCAACTCGATCTCCTGACGCAATTCTTCGGTCTGGCTGCCCAGCAATTCGTCGAGGCGCGGATTGTCGAGTCCTTGGATCACTTCTGAGGTTGCGCCCTTTTCGGAAGGCTGAGTCGGATCGAAAAAAGCGATGCTATCGTCGTAAAGATGGTAAACGCCGCGAAACCCCTTGCCCATGCCGATGGGCCAGGTGATCGGTGCGCACTGTATTTGCAGCACCGCCTCGATTTCGTCGAGCAGATCGATGGGCGAGCGGCCCTCGCGATCGAGCTTGTTGATAAAGGTGATGATGGGCGTATCTCGCAGGCGGCAGACATCGAGCAGCTTGATGGTGCGCTCTTCGACGCCTTTCACGGAGTCGATCACCATCACTGCCGAATCCACTGCCGTCAGCGTGCGGTAGGTATCCTCGGAAAAATCCTCGTGGCCGGGCGTGTCGAGCAGGTTGACCATGCAGTCGCGGTAGGGAAACTGCATCACCGACGATGTTACCGAGATGCCGCGCTGCTTTTCCAGTTCCATCCAGTCGGACGTGGCGTGGCGGCTGGCTTTGCGCGCCCGCACCTCGCCCGCCACCTGAATGGCGCCGCCGAACCACAGCAGTTTCTCGGTCAGCGTGGTCTTGCCGGCATCCGGGTGGGAAATGATGGCGAATGTACGGCGGCGGTCGATTTCTTCGGCGAAAGTGGTCACGGCAACAGGACTGCAGGGCAAGGGGCCGCGATTATACGGGCGACAAGGCCGCAACAGCCCAACACGTCTATCCGGAAGCATTGCCCGCTCCGCCACAACGTGACACAATTCATTCCGTTGTGACACGGCATAAACAGACCGCCATGAAGACAGTCACTATCCGCGAGGCTCGCGAGGGGCTTTCCCACCCGGAACAAATGTTCGCCGACTACGACGAAGTCTTCGCCACGCGCCGGGGTGACCCCGTGGCGCGCGTTATGCCGATCACGCCGCAGTACCCACAGCGCTGTTTGCGCTCGTTGAAAGCTTTCCTCGCCAGCCAGCCGATGCAAATCATTCCCAGCGAAGTTCTGCTTGCCGAAGACAGGGAAGATCGCTTTTGAACGCCTACATCGACACCAGCGCCCTGGCGAGTATGCCGCCGCACGCGATTTGATCGACACACTACCGGATACTTCATTGCGTGCGCTGGATGCCTTGCATCTTGCCACCGCGCGCGCGACTGGCGCCAGTAAATTCGCCACCGCCGACAAAACCCAGGCCGACGCCGCCGAAGCGCTCGGCTTTACCGTTCACCGTTTTTACTGATTGACCATCATGACCGAACCGACGACCTCACTCCCCCCCGTTCCCGCCACCGCTCAACCCACCACGCCCATCGACGAAAACCACATCGTCGCCGAGCGCCGCGCCAAGCTCGCCGAATGGCGCAAGAGCGGCCACGCCTATCCCAACGATTTTTCTCGCGAGAACACCGCCGGCAAGCTCGACGAGGTGTATGGCGAAAAGACGCGCGAGGAACTCGACACGGTCAAGATCGAGGTGAAAGTCGCTGGCCGCATCATGCTCAAGCGGGTAATGGGCAAGGCCAGCTTTGTCACCATTCAGGATTTATCGGGCCGCATCCAGCTCTACGTTGCCAGGGATGGCGTCGGCGAGGCGGTTTATGACGATTTCAAGCGTTTCGACCTCGGCGACATCATTGGTGTCGTGGGCACGCTGATGAAGACCAAGACCGATGAACTCACCGTGCAGTGCGCTGAAATCCGCCTGCTGTCAAAGTGCCTGCGGCCGTTGCCCGAAAAATTCCACGGACTGACCGATCAGGAACAGAAATACCGGCAACGTTATCTCGACCTGATCACCAACGAGGACAGCCGCTTCACCTTTATTGCCCGCAGCCGCATGATCGCGTCGATTCGCGGCTACATGACGACGCACAACTTCCTTGAAGTCGAAACGCCGATGATGCATCCGATCCCCGGCGGCGCGGCGGCCAAGCCTTTCGTTACCCACCACAACGCGCTCGACATGCAGTTGTTCCTGCGTATCGCGCCGGAGCTGTATCTCAAGCGCCTTGTTGTCGGCGGTTTCGAAAAGGTGTTCGAGATCAACCGCAACTTCCGCAATGAAGGCCTCTCGCCGCGCCACAATCCAGAATTCACCATGATGGAGTTTTACGAGGCCTATGCCGAATACAAGGGTCTGATGAACTTCACCGAAGGCGTGATCCGTCACGCTGCCCGCGAAGCGCTGGGCGCCGAGACCTTCGACTACCAGGGCCGCACACTCGACCTGTCCAGACCCTTCCGCCGCATGACCATCGTCGAGGCGATCCATTACCATCACCCCGGCTACAGCATCACCCATCTGACCGACGCCGGCTGGCTGCGGCAAAAGCTTGCCGACCTTAAGGCCGAAGTACGCCCTGGTGCCGGCCTCGGCACGCTCCAGCTGATGCTGTTCGAGGAAACCACCGAAGCTGAATTGTGGGAACCGACCTTCATCATTGACTACCCGGCCGAGGTTTCCCCGCTGGCGCGCCGTTCCGACACCAATCCCGATGTCACCGAGCGTTTCGAGCTGTTCATCGTCGGCCGCGAAATCGCCAATGGTTTCTCCGAGCTGAACGACCCGGAAGACCAGGCCGCACGCTTTAACGAGCAAGCCAAGGCCAAGGAGGCCGGCGATGAAGAGGCGATGTTCTACGACGCCGACTACATCCGCGCACTCGAATTCGGCCTGCCGCCCACCGGCGGCTGCGGTATCGGCATTGACCGGCTGGTAATGCTTCTGACTAACTCACCCGCGATCCGCGACGTGATCCTGTTTCCCCAGATGCGGTCCGAATAGCGACGCCATGAGCACCACCCCGCTCGTTACCGCCGAACTCGCGTTCGACGGTAACGGCATTCCCTACGCCCCCGCCTATGGCGACGTTTATCACGCGGCGGCCGGCGGGCTTGAACAGGCACGCCACGTCTTTCTTGGCGGTAATGAACTGCCGGAGCGCTGGCGCGACCACGAAACCTTCGTCATCCTTGAAACCGGCTTTGGCCTCGGCCTGAATTTCCTGGCAACCTGGCAAGCCTGGCGGAACGACCCGTCGCGCTGTGCGCGACTGCATTTCGTTGCCGTCGAAAAACATCCGTTTCGTACCGCTGACCTCGTCCGCCTGCTTGCGGCGTGGCCCGAACTGGCGCCGCTGGCTGGGGAATTATGCGCCCAGTGGCCCATCCCGCTGCCCGGCCTGCACCGGCTGCATTTTGGCGCGGTAACGCTCACACTGGCCTTCGGCGACGCCCTTGAGCTGCTACCACAACTCGAATTGCAGGCCAAT
>JAIFMO010000052.1 GCA_020048435.1 Sulfuritalea sp. | reverse complement strand
TCAATTACGTCGCGATTTTCAGCGACATCACCTCCATCAAGAGTTCGCAGCGCCGCATCGAATTCCTCGCCACCCACGACGAGCTGACCGGCCTGCCCAACCGCAGCCTGTTGATAGACCGCCTCAAGCACGGCATCTCGCAGTCGAAGCGCCAGCATCAAAAACTGGCGCTGATGTTCATCGACCTCGACAACTTCAAGACCATCAACGACAGCCTCGGCCATGATGTCGGCGATATCCTGCTCAAGCAGGCCGCCGATCGGCTGCAACAGTGCGTGCGCGACTCGGACACCCTGGCGCGGCTGGGCGGCGACGAGTTTGTCGCCGTTCTCACCGATGTCGAGCTGGAGGAAGTCAATACCGTTGCCGGCCGCATCGTCGATTTTCTTGCCGCGTCCTTCCACATCAAGGATCGCAACCTGTTCGTCACCGCCAGCATCGGCATCGGCATCTTCCCCGACGATGGCGAGGATAGCGCCACCCTGCTCAAGAACGCCGACATCGCCATGTACCGCGCCAAGGAACGCGGTCGCAACCAGTATCAGTTCTTCGCTGATGAAATGAAGGTGGTGGCGCTACAGCGTTTGACGCTGGAAACCGGCCTGCGTGTCGCCATCGACGCGGGTCATTTCCGCATGGTGTATCAGCCGCAGGTCAATATCCGCGACGGCCGCATCGTCGGCGCCGAAGCCCTGTTGCGCTGGCGCGATCCGGTAATGGGCGAAATATCGCCCGCGCAGTTCATTCCCGTGGCGGAAGGCTGCGGCCTGATCGGCACCATCGGCGGCATCGTCATCAACCAGGTGCTCGGCCAGATCGCCCGCTGGACGAAGGCCGGTCTGACGGTACCGCGCATCGCCATCAATGTTTCGTCCCACCAATTGCGCGACGAAGGTTTTCTGGCGCGGCTGACCGAATGGCTGGCGCAACATGACGTTGCCGCCGATCGTATCGGCATCGAGATTACCGAAAGCGCCTTGATGGAGCGCATCGACGTGGTCAGCGCCATGCTCGTGCAGGTTGAAAAAATGGGGGCAAGCATCAGCATCGACGATTTCGGCACGGGCTATTCGTCGCTGGCTTACCTCAAGAAGCTGCCGATCCATGAACTCAAGGTCGATCGCAGCTTCGTCGATGGCATCGCCGAAGCCGGCGACGACCGCGCCATCGCCACCGCCATCATCGACATGGCCCACGCACTGGGCATGCAGGTCGTCGCCGAAGGCGTGGAAACCAGCGCCCAACTGGAGGTATTGCGCGCCGAAGACTGCGACATGGCCCAAGGCTACCTGCTGCATCGCCCGCTGGAAGCAGACGCTTTTGCCGCCTTGCTGGCTACCCGACCCAACCCGCTGGAGCCTGCCTGACATGCCCGCTGAAACTTCCCTGCAAAACCTGTTGCAGCGTTGCGAAGACGAGCAACTGCATCTTTCCGGCGCCATCCAGTCGTTCGGCGCCCTGCTGCGGCTCGAAGCCGCTACCTTGCACGTAACCCACGTCAGCGCCAACCTGGCCGAACTGCTCGGGCCGGCGGCGGATGGATTACTGGGCAAACACATCGACGCCTCGGGCTGCCTGAGTGGTCACGCGCTCGAAAATCTGTCGGCGAAACCTGGCCAGGGCCTGACGCTGGCGCGCATCACCGGTTCCCCAGCCGGCACGGTGGATGCCCTGGCCATCCGTACCGACGACGCCATCCTGATTGAACTGGAATGCAACACCCTGCGTGCCGAGCATATCCCCTTGCAGCAGTATCAACGCCCGCTGTTGACCGTGCCTTACGACGACGACGAACTGCGGCGACACCACGACACGCTGCTCGCCGCTTTTCGCGCCATCACTGGCTACGACCGCACGATGCTGTACCACTTCCACGACGACTGGTCGGGCGAAGTGATTGCCGAGGCCGCCAGCCAGGCGCTCGGCAGTTACCTCGGGCTGCATTTTCCCGCCAGCGACATTCCCGAGATTGCGCGAAACCTCTATCTGCTCAACCCAGCGCGGCTGATTCCCGACATCCAGGCAGCGCCGGTGCCGCTGATCGGCATGGACCGCAATCCCCCCGATCTCACCTGGTCGGGCCTGCGCAGCGTCTCGCCGGTGCATCTGCAATATCTGCAACACATGGGCATCGGCGCTTCCTTTTCGGTGCCGATCCGCGTGGCGGGCCGGCTGTGGGGCCTGGTCGCCTGCCATCACCTTACTCCGCGCATGATCTCGGCCGACCAGCGCAACGCCTGCGTCAGCCTTACCAATGCCTATGCGCTGGGCCTGACATCGCACTTTGCCAGCCGGCGCCTGCAAGCCATCGACAGCCTCGACCGCCGCATCGACCGGGTGCTGGAAGCACTGACCCAATACGACGACCCGCTCGACGGCATCGAACCCAATGCCACGCTGCTGATGGACGTCCTCGACGCGCAGGGCTTTGCCATGGCGGTGGGCGACGATGTCGTTATCGCCGGCGAGGGGCCCGACATGGACGGCATGAGCCTCATCGACGACTGGTTCCAGAACGAATGCAAGGAAGCCATTGCCACCACCAGCCGCCTGGAAACCTTGTTTCCGGGGCAGTTGCAAATTCTGGCGGTGGCCAGCGGCATGATTGCGATCAAGTCGCGCTCGCCACGCTCCGGCTGGGTTCGTTTCTACTGGTTCCGTCCCGCCGAACCGCAGGAAGTAGCCTGGGCCGGCAACCCGAACAAGCCGGTGGTCGAAAATTCCGGCGTCGTGATGCTGTCGCCGCGCCGTTCCTTCGAAAAATGGGTGGAGATCAAAACCGGCTTCAGCCGCCCATGGAACAACGAAGAAAAGATGACCGCCGCGAAGTTCCGCAATACGCTGCTGCGTTGGCTGTAGGTAGCTGTCCCCGCAGTCAACCCCTGGGGTCAGCCTCTGGGTTCAAGCCTCGGCAGTCAGCCCTCGACGGCGTGGCAGCGATCCAGGTGTGACTTGATGACGCCGAAGAGGTGAACGGCGGTGCGAACGGCGTCGGCGAATTCTTCCGGCGGACAGCGATCAGTGGCAAATTGCCAGAATTCCTGCCAGCGCTGGTCGCTGGCATCGCCATAACCAGCGAAGAAACCCAAGGGGGCCGCGTCACCCAGGCCTTGCCGCAACTGTTTGTAGATGAAACGACCGCCGCGGGTGGAGCCTTCGATGGTGTAGAGCATGCCGACCAGTTCGCCGACATTGGCGGGCGGCGGCAGGGTTTCCCCGGCCATCGTCACAGGGCGGCCTGGATGACCCAGAGCGACCAGGTCGGCTTCAAGGGCCGGCAGCTTGCGACGGGCGGCATAGTCGAAGAGGTCGGGACGGGAGGCCAGAAAATCGAGCATGGCGGCTTCGGCCACGGCATAAACGCCATGCAGCGCCGCCAGCGCCGCCGCATAATCGTCCAGCCGCGGATCGGGGCGCAACAGCGGCGCCAGCAGCGGGTGGTGGTCGAGCACATGGTGCGGCAGCTTGGTCGCCGCGCGCAGTTGCGCATGCAGGGGGGTGTCGAGGTCTGGTGTGGGTTCCGTCATGATTGCGGCAGGATACCGCAAGCCCGGCAATGACCGTGGCTGATCGCGGCAAAAAGTCGGCGCTAGCGGTACGGCGCTAGAATTGTCTGCTTCCACCTTGATCGCACCGGAGTTTTCATGCCCGCCTACCGTTCCCGCACGTCTACCCACGGCCGCAACATGGCCGGCGCCCGCTCGCTATGGCGGGCCACCGGCATGAAAGAGGGCGATTTCGGCAAGCCCATCATCGCCGTGGTCAATTCATTTACCCAGTTCGTGCCAGGCCACGTTCATCTGAAGGACATGGGGCAACTGGTGGCGCGCGAGATCGAAGCGGCCGGCGGCGTGGCCAAGGAATTCAACACCATCGCCGTGGACGACGGTATCGCCATGGGTCACGGCGGCATGCTCTATTCGCTGCCCTCGCGCGATCTGATCGCCGATTCGGTCGAATACATGTGCAACGCCCACACCGCCGACGCCATGGTGTGCATCTCCAACTGCGACAAGATCACCCCCGGCATGCTGATGGCGGCGCTGCGGCTGAACATCCCCGCCGTGTTCGTCTCCGGCGGGCCGATGGAAGCCGGCAAGGTGAAATGGCATGGCGAGTACCGCGCCGTCGATCTGGTCGATGCCATGATCGAAGCCGCCAACAATAACAATAGCGACGCCGAAATAGCCGCCCTGGAGCGCTCGGCCTGCCCGACCTGCGGTTCCTGCTCTGGCATGTTTACCGCCAATTCGATGAACTGCCTGACCGAGGCGCTGGGCCTGTCGCTACCCGGCAACGGCTCGCTGCTGGCGACGCACGCCGACCGCAAGCTGTTGTTCCTCAAGGCTGGCCGCGTCATCGTCGACCTTTGCCAGCGTTGGTACGGGCAGGACGACGCCACAGTGCTGCCGCGCAGCATCGCCAGCTTCGCCGCCTTTGAAAACGCCATGACGCTGGACATCGCCATGGGCGGCTCGACCAACACCGTGCTGCATCTGCTGGCCGCCGCACGCGAAGCCGGCGTGCCATTCACCATGGCCGACATCGACCGCCTGTCGCGGCGCGTGCCGTGCCTGGCCAAGGTGGCGCCGGCCACGCAAAAATATCACATGGAAGACGTCCATCGCGCCGGCGGCATCATGGCCATTCTGGGCGAACTCGACCGCGCCGGCCTGATCCATCGCGACAGCCCCACCGTACTTTACCCCTCGCTGGGCGAGGCGCTGGATTGTTGCGACGTCAAGCGCAATCAGGGCAAGCCCGTGCATGACTTTTATCGCGCAGCGCCGGGCGGCGTGCCGACGCAGACGGCCTTTTCGCAGGCTCGGCGCTACCCGTCGCTCGACCTCGACCGTGCCGGCGGCTGCATCCGTGACAAAGCGAACGCTTACTCGCAGGATGGCGGCATCGCCGTGCTGTTTGGCAACATCGCCGAGAATGGCTGCATCGTCAAGACCGCCGGCGTCGATGATTCCATCCTCAAATTCACCGGGCGGGCGCGGGTGTGCGAATCGCAGGAGGAAGCGGTCGAGAAGATCCTCGCCGACCAGATCGTCGCGGGCGACATCGTCGTGGTGCGCTACGAAGGCCCCAAGGGCGGCCCCGGCATGCAGGAAATGCTCTACCCGACCTCTTACCTGAAATCGAAAGGCATGGGCAAGCTGTGCGCGCTGCTGACCGACGGCCGCTTTTCCGGCGGCACCTCGGGGCTATCGATCGGCCACGCCTCGCCCGAAGCGGCGGCGGGCGGCGCCATCGGCCTGGT
>JAIFMO010000031.1 GCA_020048435.1 Sulfuritalea sp. | reverse complement strand
CGCCAGCAGCATGGCCCACAGATAGCGCGCCGCCGTGCGGTGCCGGGGTTCTTCGTCGTTCGCTACAGAAGTCGGCGCTGGCGGGACGGCGGCAGGTGCCAGTGCCGTACCCGCTACGGGGCATTTCATCACCGCCGCACGCAGCGGCGCATTGGGTGCCAGCACGCCGTAGTAACGATGGCGATGCGTCCGTGGCCGTGGCACCAGGGCGGCGATCTTGTCGATCAGCTCCAGCGACGTCAGCACCAGATCACGGGGCCCGTCGGGACGGGGCTTGGGACAGTGATAGACCAGATGTTCGGCATCGCGTTGCTGCAAGTGCTCAAGGGCGAAAGGCGGGCGCGCGCAGTCCCGAAAAGGGGATTTCCTTCGGTCATAACGCAACAACCGTTCCAGTCCCGCCCGGTCGTTACCTTCGATGCGCACTGCGGCATCGACAGAGAACCTGCCGCCGCATGAAACACCACGCCGAGCGCGGCATCGGTGTCGCCCGTCGCGACAGTCGGCTCGAACACCCCGTCGATGACGCAGCAATCAAAATGCACATGTTCGTTCAGCGACGAGCCGAAGCGATGGATAAAGGCCACCGCCCCGCTGCGGGCCGTGTCACCACAGCCGGCACTGTGGTCGCGCAAACAGCGTTCCACCTCCGCGAGGAAAATGCGCAGCACCGCGCCTTGCAAGTCGGCATCATCGCGCAGGAAGTAGCGCAAGCGTTTGGGAACCGCCAGCACCCTTTGGCGCACGGCCAGGCGTGGGAAGAGCATGATCTGCGGCGCGGCAGGTCACTGGAGGGGCGAAGGCGGTAATATCGTGCCCTTTCAACTTACCGAAGATTGGTGCGACATGATCCGCAAGAATCCTTCCGGCGATCTGCCCGTCGTTCACGAATCCGCTTTCGTCGATCCTACCGCCATCCTGTGTGGCAAGGTCAGCGTCGAGGCGGATGTCTTCATCGGCCCCTACGCGGTGATTCGCGCCGACGAGGTGAATGAGGATGGCGAGATGGAACCGATCATCATCGGTGCGGGTTCGAACATCCAGGATGGTGTGGTGATCCACTGCAAGGCGGGGGGCGGCGTCACCATCGGCCGCTCGACGTCGATCGCTCACCGTTCCATCGTGCATGGCCCCTGTACCGTCGGCGACAACGTCTTTATCGGTTTCAACTCCGTGCTGTTCAACTGCGTGGTCGGTGACGGGTCGGTGGTGCGCCACAACTCGGTGGTCGAGGGCTGCCATGTGCCGCCGGGCTTTTACATTCCCTCGACGACGAACGTTCACTCGGATGAGGAACTGGCGCGCATCCAGCCGGTTTCCGGCGGCGAGACGAGTTTTTCTGAAAGCGTTGCCGAGGCGAACCGGACGCTGGTGCGCGGCTATAACCGCATCCGCAACGAGTTCTGAACGCCGCCTCGCCAGTCCTAACAACGGATTCCCTTTGGTCACGCCGAGTTTTTACATGACACCCCTGCCCAGCCTGCTCGCCATCGATACTCTGAAAGGATAGGAAATTCAACGCGACATCCCGGATGTATCTTCTCCTCTGGCCGCCCCTGTCAATCGCCGATTTCGCACGGGGAAGTATTGGAATCCGCCAGAAAACTTTCCTCAGTACTGCCTGTAGCCCTTCGATGCGCCGCTGGCGGCGACTTTCCGGGCTACAGGCGCGCGTCACCCCCTGACGAGCGACGGCTTGTCTTGATTTAGCCCCGGCCTGCCTGTTACCAGGCGATGCGCTGATCGAACTCGATCTCCGGGCCCGGCGCTGCTCCCGCATCCCACTGCGGATCGTTGCATGCGGATTCCGCCGCCGCCCACAACGGTGGCCCGGCTGGAGGTTTGCGCTGATTTCGGCTTCGCTTCGCCCAATTCCGCCGAGGATCATTTGCGGGCCCTGGCCAGGAAGGGGGCGATCCTCATGACGGCGGGGGCGGCGCGGGGGATTCGTCTGCCGGCGCCGCCGGGGCTGCCCTTGATCGGCGCGGTGGCGGCGGACAGCCCGTTGCTGGCTGTGGAGAATCAGCGCGGTACGCTGCCGCTTGCGCCCGAGCTGTTCTCGCCCCGGGTGGACTATCTGCTGCAGGTGCGGGGCAATGGCCCGCTAACGATCGAAGGTCTCGTGGTCGGGCTGATTCGGGGCGGCCGGCGAACACCTTGAAGCTGAACGGAAAGTCGGCGGTCACGCCAGCACTTTCACATTCAGCCCGGCAACCCGCCTGAAAGCACTATCCCCGGTCAGAAACAGATGCTCGCCGCCCAGTTGCAGGCACGATGCCGCCTGTAGCGCGTCAGGCGTTTTCAGGCCGGTCTGGACACGGATTGCCGCCGCCAGTTCGACGACATCCTTGACCATATCAACCCAGACCAGATCAGGCCGGGCAAAGAAGGTATCGAACAACGCCAGTGTGGGATTGTCGTTGTCCTTCATCGGCCCTACTCGGCATTCCAGCCATGACAGACGGCTCACGGCGGCGCCCAGATCGGGGTATGTCTTGGCCGCCGCCGCCAGTTCCTTGCGTACCTTGGTGGCGAACGGTTCCGCGCCTTCTATCAGGTAGATCAGGGCGCTGGCATCGAAGAACGTGATCACCAGTCGCGCTCGGCGTTGAGGGCGGCGTCAATCTGCGCCTTGCTGCGTTTTCCGGCGCTGCGCTGATTCAATAGCCATTGCACGGCAGTTACGCCACCAGGGGGCGACACCCGGCCATGTGCGAGGCGCTGGTAGTCATCTTCGGTCAGCACTACCGCCGCAGGCTTGTTGCGCTTGACAATATGCACCGGGCCGCTACGCAGTCCATCCTCGATAGCTGCCATGCCGCGACGCTTCAGTTCGGAAACCGTGAGGGTGTTCATATCAGTACCTATATTCAGTCAATCGGTACTGATTGTAGTACGGTTAGCGCCGCCACGGTGTCGACCATCGCCGAAGTCATGTGTCGGTATTGCCAATATCGGGAATGCTGACGCGCGGTGATTTCAACAGTTTGTTTGCGCGCCGTGGGCGCGCGAAGCAAGAAATGTTCGAATTTCGGCGAAATTGTCTATGTCGATCACCTGTTCGGCGTGATACTTATCTGCCGCAATATTGCCCGTGCCGTGTCCCGTTCAACGCGGGAAACTTCCCCATCGAAGAAAGCGTAGATTGCTGCGATATCCGTTTTCAAGCCGATACTCTCGAAGCCCTCATCCTCCGCGTCCAGCGGAATCGCGCCGAGCATCACCGCCTTGTGGCGCTCGATGTCGCGCTGCTCGATGGACGCCAGAGTTTGCACCAGACGGAAGGCGTCATCGATTCGATAGCCGTGATCCCGTATCAGCACCATCAGGTCGAAGAGATCACGCGAACGCGCACGTTCTGCCAGCACCAGCGCCTTCATCGCAAACAGACCGTCGAGGCCCATGATGGCGAAGTGGGCCGTGGTTGGGGCTTTGGCGGACTGGGCAAGGTAATCCAGTTGCAGCTTGGGCGCATTGGCATTGGCGCCGCGGGCGAAGAACGTCAGCTTGGCGCCATCCACCGCGTAGTCGCGCGCATGATCCAGCAGTTTCCTGCCCGTGTTGATGCGAAAACGCTCGATATCGCTTTGCGCGGTCATCAGCGAAACCGCGCGTCCTTCCGCTTCCAGCGCCGCGACAAGGGAATTCAGGCGGGCCGCAGGCAGCTTGGGGCCCAACAGCGTGAAGTCCAGATCCTCGCTGATCCGGTGGCCGATCTGCAAGGCCAGGGCCGAACCGCCCACCAGCACCAAGCCCTCCAGCAAGGGATCATCGGCAAGGCGACGAAACAGCGTGCGTGTCGCCAGGGGCAGAAACTCGAGCTTAGGCTGCGCCGACATGGGCATCTTCCGTCATGGCGGCTTCGATGTTGCGCAATTGGCGGGTGAGGATGGTCCGTGCCAGCGGGTCCGTGATCCGGGCCTCCAGGGTTTGACGCACCTGCGATAACCCGTATTGGACGCACAAGCGAGCCACGTCCTCGAAGCGCAGGGACGCGGCGGTTTTCGCGATCAGGGCGTCGTCGGAAATCTCGGCATTGGACCAGTCGAAGGGCGCCGACAGGCCCAGCTTTTGGCTCTTGGGCGAGCGATCTTTGCCGGGGGGGGCTGCCGCCGACGGTGCTTGCCCGGCGGCTTCCAGGTCGAGCAGCGCCCGAGTCAGCGCTTGCAGGGAGGGCAACAAAGAGCTGTGCGGGTTGGCGCAAAACAGCCGCAACCGGCCTTGCCGCTCTTCGCGCAGCAGTCCCGCCGCCACTAGCGAGTCGAGTTCCCGTGCCAGTGCCGACGGCGCAATGTCGCCAGCGCGCGAAATTTCGCGCAAGTACATCGCCCGCCCCGGCTCGGCCAGCAGGGAGCGCAACGCCACCAGTTTGGCCTTGCCAAAAAGCGCCAGCGCGGGAGAAGCGGGGGGAGCGGTCATATCACTATGTCCTCCAAATGAGGACGAACTTAACCTAGAAACGTGGGCTTGGCAAGGAAATTGCCTTCGGGAATTTTCCTCGTGCCGGGGCAGCAGTTTCGAGCTGATAAGCGATTTAACTGTTCCAAGCGCGATTCTGTTTGCGTTGCGACGGCTATCTGTTGCAGGTGCGAGGCAACAGCATGAGCGGCGTGGGTATCCTCGATGGCGATCTGGCGATTTTGCTCACTTTGAGCATCGACATTACGCATTGGGCCATGAATCAGAATCCTGTAAAGAGAAAATACAGTGCGGCGAGAATTTCCTCGCGCTGGGCGGAGAGGTTGGCGACGGGCTGTTTGAGTTGTTTTCGTTTGATGGCAGCCAGTTCCTGCATCATGACGATCAGTTGCTGTCCATCGACGGTTACCGCAGGATTCAAGTGCAGGACGGGAATCTGGTCGATGACATGAGGCAGCCCAAGGGGGGCGACAACCGTGGTTGGCAGATCGCCGAGCAAGGTGTTTTGCAGTTCCAGAAGGTAAGGGAACCCCGTTGCCGCCGCATTCGGGTTTTTGTAGACGTTTAGGTGTGCCATCAAAACAGGCGCATTCCATCGCTCCACAAACCATCGCGTTCGATGTGGCGGTTATAGGCTTCGATCGCGGCGCGGTTCTCTTCCAGCCAGCGGTGCTCTTTTTCCTTTTTGACGACATCCGGCCCGTATGCTGAGGTTGGCGGCTTTCTTGGGAACGGCGCTCATACTCTCTCCTTTTCCTTTAATGCGCAAACTTTATGCGCATCATTGATGCGTGTCAATTACCGATATCGGGAATGCTGACGCGCGGTGATTTCGCCAATTGGCGGACTGTCGTGCATCAACTGGAAACACTGCTCTACTCCATCGCTTCATCCTTGAGCCCGCAGCGGGGCAACCTCGTTCGGGAGGCTGACAGATCCTCCTGAGTGTGTCTTGGCGCCGTCTCGCCAGCGCCGACTTTTCAGGTTGATGGCTGGTGAATCGGAGCGTTTCCTGAAAGACACAAGGTTGCCGTTCGTCACCCATCTGTACAACACGCAGAATTTCGTGCAGTGGGCTACGCTGCGAGATCCGTGCTACGAATCATTAGCAACGATGCCGCGATTTTGCGGCACGGTGCAGGGGCATACCGGGTAAGGGCAGGGCCGGGGGCCATCGTTCAAGCGCAGCGTGCTTGTGTAGATATTGCCGAGGTAATTTTCTTCGTGACGCTTGGCCGGATAGCAGGCGTAGGCATCCCCCTTCGGGGTGATGATGAAATAGCGGAAGCCCGCATGGCAAGCCTTGCCCTGATGTGAATATCCCCGGTTCATTCCCGCCGGACCGGCGAGATCGGCGAATGCCCGGCTGAGTTTCCACCGATCGATCAAGCCGTAACGGGCCGGGCGGCCGTTCACCCGCATCAACTGCGGGTAGAACTTCATGTCGACAGCATCGAAGTGGCGGCGCAGCGCGATGGCTTCCCCGACATGACCCGGTTGCACAACGTAGTTGACGACGAAACTCGCCTTGGGAAATGTGGCCAGCGCATTCCTGACGGCGATGGCCTTGGCAAGAAAGATATCCCGGCTTGTTTCCTCCAGATGCAGGGAGCAGGAGAAGGTGCGTAGGCCCTCCCCTGCGGCAGCGATAAAGCGTTCGATGACCGGTAAGGGCGCCGAAAGGTTGGTGAGCAGGGAAACGCGATGTCCGGCGTCGGCAAAGTGGGCAGCCACGTCCGGCAATCGTTTCAGCAGGAACGGCTCCCCACCCGAGATCTTGAACTCCCAGACGCCGGGTAATGCGGAAAGCGCAGCGAGGCCGCGATCCAGCGCCTTGTCAGCGGGGCCACCGACACCGTCGGCATGCTTTTGCACACAGTAGCTGCAGCGGTAGTTGCAACCGCCGACGATGTTCCAGTTCACCACCGGCCGCAGATTCATGGGCCAGC
>JAIFMO010000029.1 GCA_020048435.1 Sulfuritalea sp. | reverse complement strand
GTCCGCACAGCGTGCAACTGTTGTAAACCAGTTCCTGCCACTCGGCGAGTTCGGCGTCGGTGACGGGCTTGGACAGGCCGACCAGCTTACCCAGCCGCCCGAGCAGCGTGTATTCCTGCTCGTAGATGCGGCGCAATGGTTCCAGCTTGTGGATCGGCGTGTATTTCGGGTCGCCGGTCTCGGTGTAGAACAGGCAGGCCTCGGCGCAGATGCCGCAGTGCACGCAGCTATTGAGATAACTGGCGATGGGCGCGTCGATTATTTCCTTGAGGACGCGCACGCCTTTATCGAGAGTCGCACTCATACCGGCACCCCCTTGTGGCCATTCATTGCACCGTTGTACCAACGCGAACCAAACGCGGTGAACGCGTGGAACAGCTTGGTGAAGGGCAGGCAGATCAGCAGCGCTTCGACGCTCAGGATGTGCAGCGCCAACATCAGCGTATAGGGCAGCAGCAAGTGATGTACCGCCAGCCAGCCCGTCAGCAGCGGCAGGAAAGTCAGCGTCCAGGTAAACCAGTCGCCGAAGCCTGAAAGGAAGCGCTTCACCGGCTTGGTGATGCGGTCGATCAGCACCACCACCATCGCCACCATCGTCACCACCGTCACGAAGTCGACCAGTTGCGAAGGCAGGCCCGGCCAGGCGAAGCCGAGCAGTCCCTGGATGAGCTTGATGTGCGGAGCGAAGAGCACCACCACCACCGCCAGGCCGACATGGAACACATAACCGCCGATGTAGCTGACCGGCGATGTTCTCAGCATTCCGGGCGGCGGCAGCGAACGCCGGACCAGCGTGTGCCAGCCCGATGCTCCGGGCACGCTGCGTGGCGCCGACAGGTCCTGCTTGCGGCCCAGGCCATAGATTTCAACCAGGCGCCAGATTACAGCCAGAACAAAAATCGTTATGGACAGGTCAAGGCCGGGGCCGCGTACCCATGTCAGAAACTGAAGTTGATCCATGCTATTTCTCCAGATCGTCGAGCGTCGTGGTGGCGTGCGCGGCTTTCGCCGCCCCCTTCTTGCCGCGATTGAAGAAGGTTACCGCCACGCCAGTCGCGGCGCCTGCCGCCGCCACGCCCGCGCCGACTTTCAAGGGCCGTGCCGGCATCGACAGGGCGTTGTAAAAGCCCCCGGCGTCCCAGAAGTTTGGTTCGGAACAACCGATGCAGCCGTGGCCCGACTGGATCGGGAAGCTGGCGCCGTCGTTCCATTTGATCGTGGCGCAGGCGTTGTAGGTGACCGGGCCCTTGCAGCCGAGTTCGAACAGGCACCAGCCGCGCCGCGCGCCCTCGTCATCGAAGCTCTTGGCAAACTTGCCCTGGTCGTAGAACGGCCGCCGGTAGCAGCGGTCGTGGATAGTCTCGCCGTAGAAGACCCGGGGACGCCCCAGTGCGTCGAGTTCCGGAATCCGGCCGAAAGTCAGGAAATGTGCCAGCACACCGGTCATCACCACCGGAATCGGCGGGCAGCCGGGAATGTTGATGATGGGTAATTTGGGGTGACTGAGTTTGAGGATGTCCGCCACCGATACGGCGCCGGTCGGGTTGGGATCGGCCTTGGGCAGGCCGCCGTAGGTGGCGCAGGTGCCGACGGCGACAATGGCCGCCGCCCCCTTGGCTGACTCCAGCAGCATATCGAGGTTGCTGATGCCGGCGATGGTCGAATAGCCGGGATTGGCCATGGGGATGGAGCCATCGACGACCAGCAGGTACTTGCCGGCGTTGTCCTTCATCGCCTGCTCGCGGGCATGTTCCGCCGCGTCGCCCGAGGCCGCTTGCAGGGTGTGGTGATAGTCGAGCGAGATCAGGTCGAAGATCAGGTTTTCCAGCGTCGGCGCATGCGAGCGGGTAATGGCCTCGGTGCAACCGGTGCATTCCTGGAACGACAGCCAGATTACCGACTGCCGCCGCGCCGCCGCGATCGCCTGCGCCATGGCGGGAGCCATCGCCGGCGGCAGCGCCAGCAATGCGCTCAACGTGGTGCAGAACTTGAGAAACTCGCGCCGGCTCACGCCATGCAGCGCCAAGCCCTCGCCGACGCTACCCGACGCAGCTTGCGCCATTTCATCGGCAAGCTCGCCCGATTCGCTTTCATGCAGAAGTGCCATGATTCCTCACCCTCCAGATATTGGAATGGAACAGCGCTGCAACAAACATCCAAAAGCTGGAGGGAGTCTCCGTCGCCAGGAATCAGGGGCTATTGACCGTCGTCAACTGCCCACGAAATGAAAATATTGAATGATTTTATTGACTGCTATCCAATAATTGATCGACCCGCCAAACCGCGATCAGGTGCGCGGCTATGTCGCACATCGCCGCCACCCCCGCCGCCACGGCCGGGGACAATTCTTCACCCCAATCCACCCGGGCTGGCTGGATGCCGATCAGTGCGCGCCGTGCCGGCCAGCGCTCGGTCAACTGCGAAACTACCATCAGGTCGATCAGGCCAACCTCATGCACGCTGGCCTTGCGGTTTTCGCCCAGGAAAACGTCCATGGCTGCGCCTTCGAAGCTGGCCACGCTGCCCGCCGGGCCACCGACCATGGCGGCATCGAAGACGATCAGGGCCTCGCATTCGGCGATAGGCGCCGCCAGTGTGAATGAAAGCGTGCCGCCGTCGATAAAGTCGATGGTTGGCTCTGCGCCCATCATTTCTTGCAGCGCACGCATAGCCACCACGCCGACGCCCTCGTCGGCAAGCAGGGTGTTGCCAATGCCGAGAACGAGCGTCTTCACGTTTGCGCCGCCGCCCGTGCCCGCTGCTCACCACTTGGGCCGACCGGGCGGGCGTGCTCAGACACGGAAGCGTGCGACCGACTTTTCAAGTTCGCCGGCCAGATCGTGCAGGCGCTCGGCGGCGGAGGTGGTCTGGCGCACGCTGGCGCTGTTCTCTTCCGACATGCTGGCGATGCGCTCGACGCCGCGAGCGATTTCCTGCGCGGCGGTGGCCTGTTCGTCGAGCGCGCTGCCGATGTCGGCAACGACGGCAGCGACGCGCTCGGCGCTGGCCTGGATGCCGGTAATCGAGTCGCCGGCCTTGTGCGCCAACTGGACGCCGCCATCGACACGGGCGACGCCACCTTCCATTTCCTGCGCGGCGCGCCGGGCGCCGGCCTGCACCTTGTCGATGACGCTGGCGATGGTGTGGGTCGATTCCGAGGTACGTTCAGCGAGTTTGCGCACCTCGTCGGCGACGACCGCGAAGCCGCGGCCCTGTTCGCCGGCGCGGGCCGCCTCGATGGCGGCGTTGAGGGCCAGCAGGTTGGTCTGGTCGGCTACCTCGCGGATGACGTTGATGACCGCCGAGATCTCGTTCGAATAATTTTCGAGTTCGCGGATCGTGCCGGCGGCTTCCTTGACCGCAACCGACACCTGTCGCATTTCATCGGCGCTGGAATGCACCACCTGGCCCCCGCTGCGAGACTCTTCGCCGGCGGTGGTGGCAATGCCACGCGCATCGCGGGCGTGGTCGCGCACCTGGTCGATCGACACCGACATTTCCTCGACGGAAGCCGCCATGCTCGAGGCGGCTTCGCTTTGCGCTTCCGATGCGATGGACGACTGGCGGGCGGCGCCGCTCAGGTCTTCGGCGGCATGAGACAACTCCTTTGCACTCTTCTGCGAGCCGCTGACCATGCTGCGCAAGCCGTCCTGCATGCGGGCGACGGCGGCGAGCAGGCGGCCACCTTCATCGCGGCCGCCAATGGGCACGGCATGGGTGAGGTCGCCGTTGGCGATGGCCTCGGCAATGTCAACCGAGGCATTGATCGGCTGGGTGATGGCGCGGGACAGGAACCACGCAAAGGCCCCGTTGGCGGCCAAGCCACCAATAATTATCAGTACAAACAGAATGGTGCCGGTCTGATGGGTGCTGCTTTCCTCTTCGAAAGTTTCCTTGGCGACGCGCGCCTGCAGATCCATCAGTGCGTCATGGGCTTCGCCCGCGGCCTGGTTTTCGTTTTTCAGGGCTGCCAGCACTTCTTTCATCATTTCGGGTGAGAAGTCGCCGCCCTTGATGCGATCAAGCAAGCTGGCAGCCTTGTCTACCCAGAATTTGCGCTTGGCCATGAAATCGGCAGCCAGGCGTTTTTCTTCCTCGGTGAGATACGTGGCCATGTATTTATCCCACAACGTGGTGATTTCGGCGCGGCGCTTGGCAAACCGCTCGAAATGCACGTCAATCGGGTGGTCGTGAGCGGCGACCAGGGGCGATTTGGGGTCGTGTTGCAGGGTCAGGATAAGTTCCATGGTATTTTCGTTGAGCAACTCGCCGACCTTGGAGAGGTCTCTCAGCGGAACGGTGCGGTCCTCATAGACACTCTTGAGCGCATTCACCGCATGGTTTTCATTGCGCCAGGCGATGCCGGCGATGGTCAGCAGCAGCAGGCCGCTCACCAGCGTGAGGATAAATATACGGTTGCCGATGGATAGATCGTTCATAGCGAATTCCTGACGTGTTGGTTTTATTCGTGCGCTATCTTAGGGGGCGTGGCTTGCCGGGGATAGACACTAAAACGGGGCTAAATCGTTTCAGTTCCGGCCTTCAGGTCAGGCTGCGGCAACATGTCGCAGTGCCTGCAGTGCCGTCGGCGGTAGCATCGGGCCTCCAGAATATTTAACGGGAGCACAAACATGGATCGTCGCGATCTTCTGAAACTTACTTTTGCCGCCGCCGGCACGAGTCTTGTCGCCGTCAATAGTCATGCGCAGCAAGCCTGCCCGACCGATGGCACCCCGATGCAGTTCGTGCCCAAGCGGGCGGCCGATGCCAAGGCCAACGAAAACGACATCGAGAAGTATCCGAAATGCCCCTATTGCGGCATGGACCGCAAGCAGTATCACCACTCGCGCATGCTGCTCCAGTACAGCGACGACGTGGCTGATGGTACCTGTTCGCTGCATTGCTCGGCCATCAGCCTTTCGCTCAATGTGGACCGCGAGCCGAAGGCATTGTGGGTAGGCGACAATGCAGTGGCCGGCGATGTGAAGCCGCTGGTCGAGGTCGATAAGGCAACATTCCTTATTGGCAGCAAGATTGCTGGCGTGATGACGGCCAACAGCAAGGTGGCCTTTGGTTCGGCGGATGCAGCCAAGGCGGCCCAGGCAGCCAATGGCGGCGAACTGGTCAAATTCGACCAGGCGCTGTTGTTGGCTTACACCGACATGTCGAAGGACGTCAGCCGTATCCGCAAGATGCGCGCCGAGCGCAAGAAGAAAATGATGGAACAGCAAAAGGGCTGAAATGCAGGCTGAAATACGGGCTGAATGCGGACTGACATGCAACCGAGACGACTGTTTCTTGCGGCGCTGATTGTCGGTTGGGCGGCGCTGGCTGCGGCGCAGCCAG
>JAIFMO010000019.1 GCA_020048435.1 Sulfuritalea sp. | reverse complement strand
CTGAGCAATGGCTGTCACCTCTGGTTCGTGCCCGTCTGGTTCGGTTTGTCCAGAAGTTGGGGGAGGCTTGGGATAACGACCCCAGGGTTGCCGCTGTGGAAATGGGGCTGGTCGGAAAGTGGGGCGAACACCATATCTATCCTGAGGTATTCCCGGGTGGCACCGATCGCATCCCCGAAGAGTTGCAGACCGCCCTTGGCAACGCCTTCCAGAAGGCGTTCAAGAACAAGAAGGTCATGATTCGCTACCCGGAAACCTTCACCAAGTTTGATTTCGGGCAGTATTGGGATTCTTTTGCCCTCCCCAATGACGAAGTTGGAGGAACCGGGTTCCTGGCCCGGGATTCCTGGCGCACCCAGATGATGAGCGGCGAGGTGGCCTATGACTGGGGTGATCAGTCACTGCTCGGCGGCCAGCCCAATAACACTCTTAAGAATCCCCTCGCCGTGGACTACGTCATCGATTGGGTGCGGCGGACCCACACCTCCAGCCTCGGGTGGATTGCCAGCTACAACCGACGCGACCCTTCCGTGGCGGCGGGAGCCTTCGAATTGCAGAAGACCTTTGGTTACCGCTTTGTCATTCAACAGGCTCGGTATAGTGCCTTCACTCAACCTGGCGGATTGCTGGAGCTTGCGTTGGTCGTAGCCAACTCGGGGAGCGCTCCCTTCTACTACCGGTGGCCGGTGCAGGCCAGTTTGCTTGCTGCCGATCGAACTGTAGCCTGGAGCGGCCTTGTGGACACCGACATACGCACATGGTTGCCCGGTACTGAAAGTTCGGTCAAGGCAAGTCTGTCCCTACCGGGAACACTTCCCCAGGGCACCTATACTCTCGCCTTGGCCGTTCTGGATCCGGCTGCTGATAAACCGTCCGTCCGTTTCGCCAACCAGAATTACTACAACGGCGGCTACACCCCCGTGGGCCTGGTAGGGGTGGGTCAGAGGCCCTCCCTTCGAGAACTGGGTCCTTTTGACAAGCTCAAGGACGACAAGTCGCTCGGCTATGGTGTCGGTGCCCCGCGGGCACCGGAACCTTCTTCGGCGCGACCCAGCGGTTTCATCGAAGCCGTGAATGGTCTGCTCGGAGGCGCGGCAGTGGTGTCGGGTGAGCGGGTAGGGTATGTCGGAAACGGCAGCGGCAGCCTGCGGTTTGATTCCAAGCCCCTGGCTGAAGAGGGCTGGTACAAACTGACTATCAGTTATGGGTTGTCGGGCGAGCGTTCGGCCTTCCTCACCATCAATGACGGCAAGAGTATCAGAATCGACTTTGAGTCGACGGGAGGCTGGACCACCGAAGGCACCAAGGCGATCCGTGTAAAACTGCTGGCAGGGATCAATACGCTTGTGTTCGACAACCCTGAAGGGTGGGCTCCGGACTTTATGGGAATCACCATAGTACCCGACTCGGATAAGTCACAATGAAAGGCAAAGGGCACCGATAAGAATGAACACGTTTCGCGTAGTCCAAGTCGGGCTGGGGGAATTTGGAACCAGCTGGGTTCGGGAGATATGGCTTCACGCCCAGGGGTTTGAGTTGGTCGGAGTGGTCGACAGCGATTCGGCGAAGCTTGCGACCGCGCCGCTTGGTCTTGAGCAGTTTACCGACCTCAAATTGGCTCTGGATCTGAGCCCCGATGCGGTGATGGTCGCCACCCCTCCCGACCGTCACCTCGAAGTGGTTCTCCCGTGCCTCGATCGTGGAATCGCGGTCCTGTTGGAGAAGCCCGTGGCACTCACCCGCGACGAGGCCCTGGTTCTGGAACAGCGGATTGCCGAAACCAAGGGGCTTTGTGTCGTCGCCGAAAACTACCGTTTTCAGCCTTTTGCGCAGGCTCTCGCTTTGGCTCTGAGACAAGGGGGCGTTGGAAGAATCCGGTCCATCGATATCCGTTTTGTAAGGTCCCACCGAATGGCGAACTACCATGCGACCATGTCGCATCCTCTGCTGCTCGATGTGGCCATTCATCACTTTGACGTTCTCCGTTTTATGACCGGCCTCGAAGTCAGGGAACTCGTGGCCCAAACATGGGTATCCGTTGACAGCTGGTATCGAGAACCTGCCTCCTGTGAAATCCTCATGCAGCTCACGGATGGGACACCGGTCCACTACCGCGGGAGCCTCGATGCTTTTGAGTCCGAGACGGGCTGGAGTGGCCATTGGTCGATTGAAGGAACAGACGGATGGATTCAGTCGGGCGAGGACGGAACCCGGATACGAAAGACGGGAGGAGCATGGGTCCTGATGGAACAACCTCAGGCGAGGGACGGCCGGTTTGCCCTGCTCGAAGAATTCCGTGCCGCTCTCACAGCAAGGGTAGTCGCCTCGACGGATCTGGCAGACAACCTCAAAACCTTTGATGTGGCTTGGGCCGCCGTGGTGTCGTCTTCGACTCGATCGTGGGTGAAGCTCGAGAAGGGGAGGTTGAAGATCAGCTTCTAGCGATCAAGATTTGCCTAACTTCTTTTGGGCCAATGTCCTTGCCTTCGCCTAGCATCCAACCCTTTTCAGCTATACGATCAGCCACGATATCGGCGGCTTCTGACGGAATGCCGCAACCCCGCAAGGTGGTAGGAACCCCCAGCGACTCGAAAAACAGGATGGTCTGCTCAATCGCTTTATCCATCAGCACGTTCTCGTCTGCATCGGTCAAACCCCAGACTTCCCGGGCATAGCGCAAGAGTTTGGCGCGTTTGGAAACCCGGCATAAAGTGAGCACACCTGGAAAAACAACTGCCAGGGAGCGGCCATGGTCGACGCCATAGAGGGCGGTCAATTCGTGGCCGATCACATGGCTGGACCAGTCGGCAACCACCCCGACACCGATGATCCCATTGAGACCCATGGTAGCAGCCCACATCAGATTGGCTCGAACCGCCAAGTTCTCGGGGTTTGCCATGGCAAGGGGACCTTCCTCACGGACAGTCCGCAGAAGAGACTCGGCAAATCGGTTCTGCACAGGGCTGTTGTTATCGGTAGTCAGGTATTGCTCGCAGATGTGCATCCAGGTATCGACGATGCCGTTGGCGACCTGTCGCGGAGGAAGGCTGAGTGTCGTTGCAGGGTCAAGAATCGAGAACAGAGGATGGACCAAGGGATTGCCCCAGGCTCGTTTATCGATCGGATCGATGCGGCTGATCACCGAACCGTTGTTCATCTCACTTCCCGTGGCCGGCAAAGTCAGAACAACACCAAACGGCAGGGCTGCTGTCATTTTGGTAGAATCGAGGACAAGATCCCAGGCAGGAACACCAGGGGTGCCGCTCGAGGCGGCGATTAACTTGACAGCATCGGCGACGCTACCGCCACCGACAGCCAAAAGAAAGTCGGCGCGATGGGCATGGGCGGCAAGTACCGCTTTTTCGCAGGTGCCTAACTGGGGGTTGGCCTCGATTCCGCCGAATTCCGCCACAGCAAAACCCTTCAGGGCAAGCATCACCTGATCGTAGACCCCATTCTTAAAGATAGAACCACCGCCATAACACACCAGTACACGGCTTTTGGCGGGAACCAGGACGCTGAGTTTGCCAATGGTGTCTTTGCCAAAAATAATCCGGGTCGGATTGAAGAAATCGAAGTTTTCCATAATTTCTGAATTATATATACAGTATTCAATTCTAACAAGGAACGATGACTGGTGATTGTCAAAAGAATTCTGAAAGTGAACCGCTGCCCTCGGCAGAGTGGTATGATCTGACAGTGCGAACCATACCACTCTCCAAGCCGCTACTTATTTCTTTGTTGCATTGAAGGCAGTAAACTGCTTTTGATACTCAGCGATATATTTGTCGATTCCCGCAGCCTTGAGGGCTTTGAGAGCTTCGGCATATTTGTCTTCATAGCTGTAGACGCCCAAGGAAAGGGGGAGCATGTATTGTTGAATCACCCCTTCGATTTTTGCCCGTTCGCTCTTGACAGGACTCGTGTCAAAAATAAAACCGGCACCCTTGGCGATGGTGGCGCCATTGTCCCAGACTCGGTAGTTCTTGATGACCTCAGCAGGAACAAAGTCAGGGAACCTCAGGAAATTGGTATTCCAAAGCACCCAAGGAGCAATGAGTTCATCACTGTTGATCTGAACAATACTGTCTCCTTCAACGTTATAATCTACTCCCTTCACACCGTAGGTCAGGAAATCGGTGACTTCCTGGCTCGACTGCCACCAGTCAAAGAAGCGGATATACGCTTCTGGATTGGTTACGGATGACGACAAAGAGAAGGCGGTGCTGTCTGTGCGACTTTTGATCAGAGTCCTGTTGCCTCGATCCATGAAATAATTGGCGAACCGAACGTTAGGATCCATCTTTCTCACCTTGATGAGTTCCTCAACCGGTCTGGCTGCAACGCCACTCATAAAGAAGGCCTTCCCTGTGTTCCACGCCGCGAGCGCCTGCTCGGGGTTACTGAGCAAAGTCAGATCGTAGAGACCTTTCTCTTGCCAGCGGCGGGTGATTGCGAGGAAGTTTTTGATCTCGGGGAGTTCCCAATAACTGAAGACCTTGGCAGATTTATCAGCGTTGTCGGTGACAATGATGGGTACGTTTTTCGCGCCGACATCCAGAAACTCAAGGTTTCTTTTCTGCCAGGAATAGGAAAGCGCAAAGTCAAGCGCGGTTGTGGTCCCCCGATAGTCAGGGTGGAGCTTCTGAGCCTTTGTGACGTAGGACTCCAGGTCGGCAACCGTACTGATCGACTTCATTCCGACTTCTTCCAGAATGTCCTGACGGACTAACACAGGGTAGAACTCACTGGCGTTGGGTTTATAGCCGACGGGCACGGCATACTGTTTTCCGCCCAGTTGGTAGGTTTCAAAGGCGAACTGACCAACGAATTTGCTCAAACTCGGTGTACCTTTCTTGACCAGGGCGGTCACATCAAGGACGAACTTCTTGGCGACGCATTTTGCCAGGTACGCACGGTCAGTCATACCGGCAAAAGACTCACCCGACGCGTACATCAAGTCGGTCTTTCCTCCGCCGTACTCAGACCATGGCAGATAGCGGAAGTTGACCTCGACATTAATGTCTTTGGCCACCCTCTCCTTCAACTCGCCGGCCATGAATGTCTTCATCCTTGGCGACATATCACCGTACATCACTACAGTAATCTTGTCCGGTGCCGCCACAGCAATCGTAGGCATAGCCATGCCGAATGCCAAACAGACAAGCCCGGTACCTAATGCTTTTCTTAGTGCTCGCATACCAATCCTCCTCAAACCTTTCGTGGGAGTCTATTCTCCCCTTCTTAACCTTTGATCGCTCCGACAATAATTCCCTTTGCGAAATACTTCTGTATGAAGGCCGACAGGAGCGCAATCGGACCGATGGCGAGGCAAACCATGACCATCCTCGCTGTTTGAGCCGGTATGACGACGTGTTCTCCCA
>JAIFMO010000075.1 GCA_020048435.1 Sulfuritalea sp. | reverse complement strand
CCGCGACGATCATCGCGGCGCCTGCCGCGAACATCAGCAGCAGTTCGACCCAGCGCAGGGCGGCGGGGCGGCGCAGCGCCTGGCCGTCGATCACGGCGCCGAGCAACTGGGCATGGGCCTCGACGCCGGCGCGATGGTCGCCCAGCGGGGTGGCGATGGCGTCGGCGATGCCTTGGGCGGTGAAGCCGATCAGCACATGCCGCCCGCGCAACCTGGCGGCGGCTTCGCCCTTGAGCACGGCGAGCGCCGGGATGGTATCGATCAGATGGGGCCGTGAGTAGTGAATCCAGACGTCGCCGTCACTGTCAGCCATCACGGCATGATCGCCAACACGCACGCGGATGCCGTTCGCCGCGTCCTCGATGCGGATGGCCGGCGCTCCCGCCGCGACGCGCAGCATCTCCAGCGACAGGGTCGGCAGGGTGCGGCCGGCCACAGTGGCGACCAAGGGCAGGCGGCGCACAACTCCGCCATCCGGGTTGGAATTGACAATGGCCTGGCCGTGGGCGGCGCGCTGCAACTGGGGCAGGCTGGCGAGCACATGGGGAAAGTCGCGCAACGGTGGCCGTGGTTGTAATTGTGGCGGCGCGGTGGTTTCGATGCGATCCGCGCCCAGCAAGGGGTTGCTGTTCCCCGGCAGCTTTTCGGTGAAGCCGGCGCAGGCGATCACGCTGGGCGCCGCCGCCAGGCTGGCTGCCAGCCGGCTATCGTTCGACGGCGTGGCCATCAGGATGGCCAGCGTTGCTGCCGACAACTCGGGATGCGCTTCGGCCACGGCCGCGGGCGAGGTGCGGTCGGCCTCGGGAAAATACATGTCGAAGCCAATGGCGGCGGGTTGCGCAGCCGCGATGGCGTCGACCAGTTCGGCCAGATACACGCGCGGCCACGGCCACTGGCCCAGCGCGGCGAGGGCTTCTTCGTCGATGCCCACGATGACCGCCGACCGCGACTGGACTTCACGCGGGAAGACGCGCTGGTAGGCGTCGAACAGCGCGAGTTGTAGCACATGACGCGGCAGCAGGTACTGCGCGACCACCACGGCGACCAGCAGCGCGGCGGCAGCAACGAACGTGACGACGGGGCGGCGCTTCACAGGGCGATCTCGAAGCCGTCGTAAGCGGCGGAAACCGCCAGCGGGGCGCCGCTACGGGTGATTTCCTCAAAGCGCCGCGTCTCGGTGAGCATGCGGGCGATCTGGGCGTCTTTATAGGCGGGTTCGTGGTGGAACAGGCACAGATGCTTCGCACCAGCGTCCTGGCACAGTTCGACCCCGACGATGTTGCTCGAATGCCCCCAGTCGGCCTTGACCGAGATCGCCTCGGCCAGCGAGTACATGGCGTCGAAGATGACGAGGTCGGCGTCGCGAAAGAAATCGACAAAGGTTTCCCGTTCGGCCTCGTCGTCGAGGCGGTGTTCAGAGTCGGTCGAATAGACCACGCTGCGGCCGTTGCGCTCGAAGCGCCAGCCGTAGGAGTCGCCGCCATGCCGTTGCAGTTTGGCGGTGACGCCCATGCCGGCGATATTGTCGTGGTGGCCGGGTGCCATGACGTCGAACTCGATGGTAGCGGCCAGCTGGCTGAAATCGACGGGAAAACTGGGCGCGGCCTGCTGGCGGCGGAAGGCGAATTCAAGTTCGGCATGGCAGCCGTGAATGACGATGCGGTTGCCGGGGATATACACCGGCGTGAAGAAGGGAAAGCCCATGATGTGGTCCCAGTGCAGGTGGGACATGAAGACATGGTAGGTCTGCGGCGAGGCGCCGTGACGGGCCAGCATGTCCGCACCCAGCGCGCGGGCGCCGCTGCCCATGTCGCAGATCACATGCTCGCCACCCGGCGCATCGCTGGTCTCGATTTCGACGCAGCTTGAATGGCCGCCGAAGGTGCCGGCGATGTCGAAACCCAGTTCGTTGTCGATATAGGCGGCAATGGCGGCCGGCGTCGTCAGCTTGCGCGCTCCGGTCAATAACGCGCCTTCAAGCGCGGCGACGAGCTTGCCGCGGATATCGGCGTGGGTGACCGATACCGGCACGGAGCCGCGCGTACCCCAGAAGCGAACCAGCAAGGCAATCTCCCGTCCTCGTGATGAATCGGTGAATTATAGGCATGGCGATCCGCCGCGGCATCGTGCAGAATGTGTAGTATGGCTTTGGTCATGTATCGCCTGCCCGCTCGCCGGGACGGCGATCCGCTATTTGGGAAGGCGTTTACGCCCAAACCAGGCAATACAGGGATTGGAGGAAATCCATGATGTTGCGTGCTCTGCTTGTAGTGCCCGCGTGCGTGCTCGCGTTTGCCACGTTTGCCGCGCATGCCGAGAAGCCGCTGGCGCCGCCGACGGTTGCCGGCGCGATGCTTGTCTCCGCCGAACAGGTGGTGGAACTGATCACTGCCCCCTTGCCGCCCGTGCTACTTGATAGCCGCCGCCGCGAGGAATTTGACAAGGGGCATCTCGAAGGCGCCGTCCATATGCACGATACCGAACTGACGCGCGAAAAGCTGGCGCGGCTGGCCGCTGCGCCAGAGCGTGCGCTGCTCTTTTATTGCAACGGCGAGCGATGTCTGCGTAGTTCAAATTCGGCGCGCCAGGCCGTGGCCTGGGGTTACCGCAAGGTTTATTGGTTCCGCGGCGGCTGGCAGGAATGGACCGATAAACATCTGCCGGTGGCGCACTGAGCGGCGTCTGGGCAGCTAGGGCAAGCGGCGGCGGATAATGGCGATCATGCCTATCGAGCGGATTTCACTACGCGCACTGGCCGTCGGCGTTGTGCTGGCGCTGGGCCTGCTGTCAGGGTTGCTGCTTGGTTTTGCGGCGCTGACGGTCAAGTCGGCCGCCTTCGAATCGCAGAAGAAGAGCCTTGCTCGAGTGATCGAGGTGGCCAGCGTCGAGGTTATCCGCCAGCTCGATCAGCGCGTCTTCGGTCTTGGTACCAGCCTTCAGGCGCGTGACGAATTTCGCGTGGCGCTGGATCGCAAGCTGGCCGATGGCGAGGGTGCGCCGTTACAGGCGGTGTTGCGCGATCCCTTTGTTCATGGTTTCGTCGATGCCGGGCAACTGGATTTGGTCAAGTTGCGTGTCTATGATGCCGCGCTGGCCCCGCTGGGCGAGAACGACTCCAAGGCCCGCTTGCCGTCGGGTTTGCCGCCCGTGCTGCAAACGCAGGCTGCCGCGCGCACGGGGGTGGAGCGGCTGAAAGCCCTGGGCGCGCTATGGCTGGGGCCGACCGGGCCGCTGTATTCGGTTCTGCTGCCGGTCGGCGGTCTGCGGGTGCGGGGTTATCTGGAGGTGGTGGTCGATCCTTCCTTCAACCTGACGGCGGTAGCCCGCATGACCCGCATGCCGATGACGTTGCTCGGCGCCGATGGACGGGTTTTGCATTCGTCCGCCTCCCCGGAAAAGCCCGAAGCTGAAATGCTGGCCGTCGACTATGTGCTGCCCGCGGCCGACGGCCAGCCCGCCTTCCACCTCATTTGTCTGGACGACGTTACCCAGTTGCGCGACGACGTCCGCCACACCACGTTCATCCTGCTGGCCGGAACCGGTCTGCTGGTGTGTGTCTTCCTGCTCTTTGCCATCGCCTTTTTCAACCGTTTTCTGTTCGGGCCGGTGCGTGGTTTGCAGGCCGATATGGAGCGTTGCGCCGGCGGCGACCTGTCGGCGACCATCGATCGGCCCATGCTCAAGGAATTCCGGGTGCTGGCCGAGTCGTTCAACCTGATGGCGCGGCAACTGGCCGGCAAGATCGAGGAACTGCGGCTGCTGTCATGTACCGACGGACTGACCGCACTCTCGAATCGACATCATTTCGACCTGGCGCTGGTCCTCGAATGGTCGCGGGCGCGGCGGACGCAGAACCTGCTCTCGCTGATCATTCTCGATGTCGATCACTTCAAGCTCTACAACGATCACTATGGCCATCCCGCCGGCGATACCTGCCTGAAGGTGGTCGGCCAGTTGTTGAACAGGGCGGTGCGGCGACCGACCGACATCGCGGCGCGCTATGGCGGCGAGGAATTCGCCATCCTGCTACCCGATACCGATTCCGCTGGCGCCCGCTGTATCGCTGAGGCTTTCATGAGCGATCTGGCCAAGGCAAGGCTGCCGCACGCGGCGTCGCCCACCAGCCAGCGCGTTACCGTGAGCATCGGCATCGCCTCGTGCCGTGCTGCCGACGACTGCGATGCGGATAAACTGCTAGCCGCGGCCGACGATGCGCTTTACCGTGCCAAGCATGCCGGGCGCAATCGCATCGAATCCTGAAAGGTGAAGACTGAATGAGCTTGGATGGCAAGGAAACAGGGACTAGCGCCGTTGGCAATCTGACCGGACTTGATGCGGGCCAGGTGCTGCTGCCGGGTTTCGTTGATAAGCGCGCCGATGGTCTCTGGCTGGATATCACGGCGCTCGATTCGCCGGATTTATTTCTGCGTTTCGTCGAGCGGGTGTTTGCCGCTGGCGCCCGCTTTGCCGGCCTTGATTACACACTTTTCCTCAATCTTCTTTTCGACTACACGCCGCGGGATATTGCCGCGCTGCTCGAAAAGCTCGAAAAAGCGGGGCGACGACCCGAACTGCGGCTGGCCGCCGACATCGTGCCTTTTCCGGATGAGCGCAAGGCGGCTTATCGCGGCGTCAAACTGCTGGGCAAGGGCGAAGCGGTCGAATATATGTTCGAGCCGGTAACGATCGACATCGAGACCCAGGTGCCGCGCTACGGTGATGCCGACGAGAACGGCAATTACCCCATCGTTGGTCACGATATCCAGAAAAGCTCAGAGCGCGTCTATCTTGATTTCGACGAATTTGTCGCGGCGCTGTGGGACAAGGGCATCCGCTACGGCATCGACGCGGCGGCGGTACGCGCCGCCATCGCCGCCGACACGGTCGAACGCTTGACCATCGCCAAGCAGAAGCCGCCGGAACAGGGCAAGGATGCCAGCATCGCCGAGCAGACCAAGGCGCTGCATCGCGATGACTCGCCGCGCTTGTTACCCAACGGCCGCGTGGATCTGTGTCAGTTTCACAACCGTTTTCCGCAGGTGACGGCCGGCACCCGGTTGTTCAAGAAGGTACCGCGTGCCGATGGTGTTTCCGGCTGGAACGTGCAGGGCGGCGAACTGCCTCCCGCGGCGGTCAAGGACTTCGACATCACCACCTTGGCCGGCCCCGGCACCCGCATCGAACGGATCGAGGGCGCAGGCGAGTTCGTGGTGGCCGCCATTGACGGCTTCCTCGACATCGACACCCAGTCGAGCCAGTTGTCCATCAGCGAAAAGATTGTCAACCGCGGGGGCGTGAGCGCCCGCACCACCGGCGATCTGGCGCTGGCGGGAGACGAATACGAAGAACACGGTGAAGTGCAGGAAAAGCGCAAAGTCGAAGGCCATC
>JAIFMO010000132.1 GCA_020048435.1 Sulfuritalea sp. | reverse complement strand
TCTTCCAGCGCCTGAAAGGCGGCGGGATCGCGGAAGAAATTGGTCACGCCGATCAACAGGTCGCGAAACAGCGCTTCAACCTCTGTCGGCGACTGCTGCAGATACTTGACGTAGTTGTCCAGCGCATCGATCTGGTTGACGGCCATGCGCCGTTCGATGCGGCGGTGGATGGTGCTCGGCTTGTACTGCGAAAAGTCGTGGCCGGTCTGGGCGCGCAGCAAGACAAATATTTTTTTCAGCGCGCTCTCGGTGCGGGGCGCCGGGACGCGGTCGGGTCGGGCCGGGCGGCCGAAGGCGTGCACGGCGTAGGCGATAAGTTGGGCAGGCATCTCGGCCGCCGGCAATTCGTAATCCACCAGGCCGGTGGCGATGGCGCTCGTGGGCATGCCGTCGAACTCGGTGGAAGCCGGGTTCTGCGCCATGACCATGCCGCCTTCGCCCTTGATCGCCCGCACCCCGAGGGTGCCGTCGCTGCCGGTGCCGGAAAGGATGATGCCGATGGCGCGTTCGCCCTGATCCTGGGCGAGCGAACGGAAGAAAAAGTCGATCGGCAGCCGCTGACCGCGCGGGGCGAGCGGCTCCAGCAATTGCAGCGTGCCGTTGAGAAACGCCATGTCGCGATTGGGCGGGATGATGTAGGCGCAGTTGATGTGCACCACCATGCCGTCCTCGACTTCAAAAACCTGCATGCGGGTGTAGCGGCGGATGAGGTCGGCCAGGATGCTCTTGTGGTCCGGCGCCAGATGCTGCACCAGCACAAAGGCCATGCCGGGATCGGTGTCGACGGGCATGCCGGAGAAAAAAGCCTCGAACGCCGCCAACCCCCCGGCCGAAGCGCCAATGCCGACGATGGGGAACGCTGCCTGGCAGGGGCCCGTTCCCGCGGCCCCGGCTGGCGCGGCCAATGTTGCAGGCGGGGTCTTCTTCGTTACCTTGCGGGCTGTCACGCTGTCTCCTCGGCGCCGAGCGGGCGCGTCTATGCGAGCTTACTATACGCCTCTGTGATGTAGGGCTTTCCCCGTCACCAGGGTGCAACTGAACGTGTTGGCCGAGCGGTCGTATTCACCCCTCTCCCGCAAGGGGAGAGGGGCTTTGCGTCCATCGTCCAGCACGTTCATTTGCCTCCTGCCCGGCAGCTACGTTAATCGCGGCGGGGATCGCGCTGCCGTCGCTTGAAAATATCTTTCAGGCGCGAGCCCAGCGGGAGGCGGTCGTTGGAGAGTATGTCCATCAAGGCCGACAGTTGCGGCGAGAACACGATGGCCGTCATCAGGATAACGGTGACGCCGGCCAGGGTTTCGAGGAACCAGCGGATTCTGTCGGGCGCGGGCTGGTCGGCGAGGGCGAAGAGATTCATGCCGAGAAAGCCGGTGGCAACGGTGCCGATGATGCTGAAGACCGTGACCACGGTCAGGCGGACGAACATGTTGTTGGTGCGGCGGGTGGCGTCGCTGTCGAGATAGGCGTTCATGTCGCTGATTTCGTCCTTTACCTCGGCGTACAGATCGTCGTTGCCCAGATGGTCGGCGCACAGGCGGTTGAGCGCCTGCATGTGCGGCCGTTCCGAGAGTTCGTGGAACCAGTAGCGGTGGGTAAAGCGCAGGAAGGATTCGAAGGCTTCGCGGATGCGCTGGCGGAAGCGGCGCACCGATGCCGGCTGCCGAATATCGAGGTCGTGGATGGCGTCCACCAACCGGTCGGAAAAGATCAGCAGCGCCGCGCGGTGAAAGTGGTTGATGAGAAACAGGATGAAATACTGGTGGCGGAACTGCACCAGGGTGCCGCGATTGTTGTCGAGAAAATAGGGCGACCCCGCCTCGCCGACGACGATAAAGGCGCGGCCGCTGCACAGGATGCGGGTGTTCGGGCCGGCGTCGGTGCCGGCCCAGTAGCGGTCGAAGCAGTAGCGCGATTCGAAACCGGCGACATCCGGGTCATTGGCCGACAGCGGTTCATCCGGGTGCACGGTGGCGACGAGGCCGAGGCGAATCCAGTCGTCGCGGGGAATGGCGCGCGGGTCGTCCACCGCCAGAAAGGCCATCAGCGGCATGCGGTGGTATTCGACCTGGCGGTAACGGATGGGGGCTTCCTCGTCCGAGGCGTCGAGCGCCAGTGGCCGTAGCAGGAAGGCCCAGTGGGAGGAGGTGGCCGGCGCCCGGTGGGCGCGGGTGAACGCGAGGTAGCGTTCGCGGTTGTTGACGTCCGAAGCGGCGAGCGTCTGGCCGTCGTGGCCCAGCCATTCGGCGCTGAGGGCATTGTGCACGCCCTGGCCTTTCTCGTTCCAGCCGGTCGGATAGGAACGGCCCAGGCGGTAAAGCAGGTCGAGCGCGGTGGGCAAGGGCAGGTTGTCGGCGAACACTTCGACGATGAGGAAGGCGGCGTCAACGTCGTCGAAAAAACACAGGTCGACATGCTTGACCGTCAGCGTCAAGGCTTCCTGGCCGGCGCGCGGCACGATGCGCAGTGTCGCCACGTCGTCGCGCCGATACACCTTGCGCGCCGAGTCGCCGGGCAGGTCGTCTGCCGCGTGGGTGGCGCTGCCACGGCCTTCGCCATAAAGAAAACGCTGCACATGGGGCAGGAAGACCACGAATTCCTTGTAGTGCCTTTCCTGGAATTCACGCACGTCCGAGACAAATTCATCCGCCACGCGATGCCAGCCGGCCGCGCCCGGATTGCGCTCCAGCAAGCGCCAGAACGGTTCGTCGGGATCGGTGTCGGCGGCGCGGATCAGGTGCAGCGGCCAGATCAGCACCTGGCGGAAATGGCGCACCATCGGTGTCTTTGGTGGCATGGGTAGGTTTGGCGTGGCGGTGTTCATGGCGACTGTGCGTTGGCGGACGCTCAAGGTCCCGTGGGGGCGAGTGGCCGTCATTCTCCCATGCCGCCATTTTTTGCCTATGATTGGCGAACCCGACAGCCACTTCGCGCCCCATGGATACCTCGCAATTGCTCCACGCCGATATTGCCGATCTGCTGCGCGACCTGCTGCGGCAGAGCCGTCCGGACGACAAGAATAGCGTGCTCGATGCCTGGCTCGCCCGACTCGTCGACATGGCGCCCGAGCGGGCCGCGCGTGAACTCGCCCGGCGGCTGGCCAGCGAACTCGCCCAGGCAAGCCACGCCGAGCGCCGCCTCAAATTGCTCGATGCGTTCAGTCTTGGCGCCGAACGTATCCTGCCGCCACTCGAACTCGCCATCGAGAACGCGCCGCTGCCGCTGGGGCCGACCGAGCTCGCAACGGCGCTGGCGGCCGACTCGCTGCTGAAGGCGCTGGCGGGTGGCTATGTGGCGCTGACGCGCGAAATTGCCGCGGCCGCCGCCGCCCAGGCTGACCTGCTGCCCGTCGCCCGGCGGGCAATGCAAATGCTGGCCCGTCGCCAATGGTTCGAGTTTCGCGCCCATGTCTCGCCCTCCGCCGGTTCATGGAAGCTCTTGCACGAGACTTACCGGCAAGCGGAAAGTCATGGCCTGGCGGACCCCGGCAGTAGCGGCGCCCCACTTGACACTGACCCGCCCACCCACGACCCTCTTGCCCACGACCCACTTACACACGAGTACGTCAGCGCCCTCCTTTTTGCGATCTGCGAGCCAGGGCGCCTGCCCCGGCCACTGTTACGCCCGGTGCACGCCCTGCTGGCCGGTCTTGCCCCGCAAGCCCGCCTGCGCGTGACCGCTGCCGCGGCCAAACAAAGCCTTGCCGGTCGATGGCCGGGTGCTCGACTGCGCGGACATCGTCACCGCGCTCGACGGGATGATCGCCGGCGGCGACGAGATCGGGCCGCTGCCGCTGCTAACCCTGCGCTCGTTGCGCGATGCCATCAATGGCTTGCCGGCCGCGCGCCAGTTTTCGCGCACCCAGTTCCGGCCGCGCGTCAACGTGATCGCCGGCCTGCCGGCAATGCTCGATGTGATCGCCGGCAAGACGCTGGGGCGGCGGCAGGGCGATGCGGGTAGCCCCGATACGCGGGAGGGGAGTGAGTGGTTGCTTAGCAACGAAAGCCCGGATGGCTTCGGCATCCGCCCGCTCGGCGTTGAAGCGCCACTGCCCGGTGTGGGCGACATCGTGCTGCTGCGACCGCGCGAGCATGGCAAGCTGCATATTTGCCTGGTGCGGCGAAGTAACGGCGCGCCACGCGAACAACTCGAACTTGGCCTGCAACTGCTCTGTTCGAGCGCGACGGTGATTCCCCTGCCCGCCGAGGACATCCGCCTGATGGGACAGCAGGGCCTGCTGCTGCCAAACCTGCCCGCCTTCGGTAATGCCCCCGGCCTGATCGCTCCCGCCGCTGCCCTGACGCCGCGGAGCGTCATCACCGAAAATCAGGGCGGTACGCTCAAGTATTACCGGCTCGGCGTGCGCATCGAGAGCAGCAACGCCGCAGCCTTTCATTTGCTCCAAGCCCTCTGAGCCGCTCGCCCTGGAACGGGCGTACCATGCGAAATATGCATTCGAAACTCTTTCAATGGCGCTCGCTCAAGACCCGCGTGACCCTGTTCACGCTGGTCATTTTCGTGCTCAGCATCGGATCGCTGGCGTTTTACAGCAGTCGCCTGTTGCGGGACGATATGCAGCGCATGTTGGGCGAGCAGCAGTTCGCCACGGTTTCCGTCATGGCCACAGAGGTCAATGAGGAGTTGAGTGACCGGTTGGCGGCGCTGGAACAAATAGCCAGGCAGATTGACGCCCACTTGATGGGCAATCCAGCCGCCTTGCAGGCATTGTTGGAACAGCGGACGATTCTTCAGATCCTGTTCAATGGGGGCATCTTCGTCACCGGCCCCGATGGTACGGCGATAGCCGATGTGCCGCTGTCGGCCGGTCGGATCGGCATCAATTACATGGATCGGGAGTCCGTATCAATCCCTCTCAATGAGGGTAAGACGGTGATCGGCCGGCCAGCCATGGGCAAGAAGCTGGGGGCGCCGATATTCAGCATGGTGGCGCCGATTCGCGATGCACAGGGCAGCGTGATCGGTGCCCTGGTGGCGACGGTCAATCTGGGCAAGCCCAATTTTCTCGACAGGATCACGCAAAACCGCTACGGCCAAACCGGTGGTTACCTGCTGATCGCCCCGCAGCACCAACTGATTGTCACCGCCACCGACAAGAGCCGCATCATGCAGCCGCTGCCCGCAGCCGGCATCAATGCCATGCTCGACCGATTCATGCAAGGCTATGAAGGTTTTGGTTTTGCCGTCAATTCGCGCGGAGTGCCAACGCTGTTGGCGGCCAAGGGTATTCCCGCGGCCGGCTGGTTTGTCGTTGCCACGCTGCCAACGCAGGAAGCCTTTGCACCGATCGACGCCATGCTGAACCGCATGTTGCTCAGCGCCCTTTTCGTCACCTTGCTGGCCGGCGCCCTGACCTGGTGGCTCATCACGCGGATGTTGCAGCGGCAGCTTGCCCCGATGCTGACGGCCAGCCGGGCGCTGGCCACTCTGGCGACCAGCGACCAGCCCGTACAAGCCTTGCCGGTCACCCGCCAGGACGAAATCGGCGAACTGATCGGCGGCTTCAATCGGCTGCTGGAGACTTTGGGGCAACGGGAGCGCGCGCTGCGGGACAGCGAACAGCGTTTTCGCACGCTGCTCCAAGGCATCCCCTCCGTGGCCGTTCAGGGCTACGCTCAAGATGGCACAACCCGCTACTGGAACACCGCATCGGAAAAACTTTACGGCTATGGAGCCGACGAGGCCATTGGTCGCAATCTGCTCGACCTTATCATTCCCGCCGAAATGAAGGCGGGTGTGCGCGCGGCCATGCGGGAGATGTTTGTAACCGGACAGCCTGTTCCCGCGGGAGAAATTTCCCTCGTGCGCAAGGACGGCTCGAAGGTTGAGGTGTTTTCAAGTCATGCGTTTGTCAATGGGCCCGAGCCCGAGATGTTCTGCGTGGATATTGATCTCACCGAGCGCAAGGCGGCTGAACTGGAACTCGAACAACACCGACACCATCTGGAATCCCTGGTGCGGGAGCGCACCGCCGCGCTCTCCATTGCCAAGGAACTCGCCGAAGCGGCAAGCCGCGCCAAGAGCACCTTCCTGGCCAACATGAGCCACGAATTGCGCACGCCGATGAATGCCATCATGGGCATGACATTCATCGCCCTGCGCCGTGCCGAAGATCCCCAGCTCAGGGATCAACTGAGCAAGATCGACAACGCCTCTCAGCATCTGCTCGCCGTCATCAACGACATTCTGGATATTTCCAAGATCGAGGCCGAACGGCTGACGCTGGAGCAGAGCAACTTCATGCTTGGCGCGGTGCTGGAAAATCTGACGAGCCTGATTGGCCACAAGGTCATGGACAAGGGACTGCAACTGCGCGTCGAACTGCCGCCGGTGCTGGCCCATCTCGGCCTGCGCGGCGACCCCCTGCGCCTGGGCCAGATTCTGCTCAATCTCACCGCCAATGCCGTCAAGTTCACTGCGGCCGGCACCATCACCCTGCGCGTCCGCCCGACGGAAGAAAGCCCGACCGACGTGCTGCTGCGCTTCGAAGTTCAGGATACTGGCATCGGCATTTCAGCCGAGCAGCAGACGCGCCTGTTCACCGCTTTCGAGCAGGCCGATAACTCGACGACCCGCAAGTACGGCGGCACGGGGCTGGGGTTGGCCATCAGCCAGCGGCTGGTACGCATGATGGGCGGCGACATTGGTGTCGACAGCCAGCCCGGCGTCGGCAGCACCTTCTGGCTCACCGTCCGACTCGGCAAGGCGCCAACGGCCAATGGCGCCGTAGCCTCTTCGGGCCACCTCCGGCCTGACGGCCTCCCCGTATCGCTAGCGCCGAGTTTTTCCGAACGGCCCGCCGATGAAAGATTGTTCGACGAGTACGCCGGCACGCGCATCCTGCTGGCGGAAGACGAACCGGTCAATCAGGAAGTCTCGCGCGGCATGCTGGAGGATGCCGGACTGGTGGTGGATCTGGCCGAGGATGGCGTCGCGGCGGTTGCGCTGGCCCGGCAAAACCGTTACGCCCTGATCCTGATGGACATGCAGATGCCCAATCTCAGCGGCGTCGATGCGACGCGGGCGATTCGCGCGCTGCCGGGCTACGCAGAGACCCCGATCCTGGCCATGACCGCGAATGCCTTCGATGAAGATCGCCAGGTTTGTATCGATGCGGGCATGAACGACCATATCGGCAAGCCGGTCAATCCCGGCAAACTGTTCGAGACCTTGCTGAAATGGCTGTCATCAACGCCCCACTGAGCTATCACGCCCCTCCCCTTGAAGGCGAGGGAGTTGCTACGCAGTGGTGTTGCCTGTCATCCGTCGGGTAAATCGGCAATGTCTGGCACAAGCGTCGGCTATTCCGTCAATTTGCTTCGGCGATCCACCGGGCAAGTCGCTGCCGTATTTGGGCCAGACGCCGAAGCGGGATGCCTGCCGCAGCATTAGAACGGGCCGCAGCTTGGTTCCGGAAAGATCGGTGTGGGGAAACGGCGTGAGGACGATCTGCCCTGCCTGTTTCACTGCCATTGTTCCCGCAGATCGTCGCGGGTGTAGGCGACGGGATCGTCCTCGATACCGCGTAGTGCCTGCGCCATTGCCATTTTGGAGAACTCGGCATCGGTCCAGTCACTGTGGGCAAGGTGGGCCACGCCGCCCGTACTCCCGCCACGAGTGGCGAGAAACTCGACAAAGTCGAAGACTTCGGCCTGCTTTTCGTGTGGCAGGGTTTGCAGTCGCTCGATCAGTTCAGCGTATCCCATGCGTCGTTCCTTATCAGCCTTTTCCGGGTGGCGCGTTTTCCCAAGAACGGATCCATTGTAGCCTTGGTGCAAGGCCGATTCAAAAGTTGGCGCCATGCGGGTTTGCGCTAAATCGGCTACTCTTGACCATGAGCTTTGCCACCCGCCTTAATCGCGCCACGGCTACCCGTGGGCTGGGTGGAGCCATAACCTGCAGCAGCACTCTGGGCAAGGGTGTCCGTTTTCTACTGGCTTATCCGGCGCGCCGTGCCGAGGAGATAATTTGAGCCAAGCCTTTACCTGGAGCCCCTTGTTCGAGACTGGCTTGGCCGAGGTAGATGCTCAGCACCGCCGCCTGGTCGAACTGGTCAATCAGCTGGGCGAAGATGCCGACAGCGGCAGCCCGGAAAAAATCGACCAGACCATTGGCGCTCTGGCCGAATACACCGTGTATCACTTCCAGTGCGAAGAAGCGATCATGACTGCCGACGGCGTGGCCGCCGCCCACGGTGACCGTCATCGCGAGACGCATCGCCGTTTCGTCGCGCAGGTGGTGGCATGGATCGAGCGACGCAAAGGTGGCGAGTCGATCAGCTTGCAACAGTTGCTGGAGTTTCTTGCCAACTGGCTGGTGTTTCATATTCTTGGCGACGACCAGTCGCTCGGCCGCCAAGTGTTGGCGATCCGCGGTGGTATGGCGCCTCAAACAGCGTGCGATCAAGACCGGACCTCGGACGATCCGCGTACCGACATCCTGCTCGGCGCCTTGCGCCGGCTTTATGCCGGCCTGGTGGCGCGCAATGAAGAACTGATGACCGCACAGCATTCGCTTTCCGCGCTGAATGCAACGCTCGAACAGCGTGTGGTCGAGCGCACCGCCGAATTGATGGACGCCAATACGCGTCTGAAGCAAGAGCAGGAAAAAGTGCTCGAGGCCGAAAAAATGGCCTCGCTCGGCCGCATGGTGGCGGGCTTTGCCCATGAAGTGAATACGCCGGTGGGTATTGCCGTCGGCGCCGCCTCGCAGTCACGCGAACTTGTCACCGAATTCGGTCGCCTGCTCGATCAGGACGAGGTGACGGAGGAAGACTTGCGTTCGCGTTTGGCCGTGCTCGATGAAATCGCCGAACTGACGCTGGCCAACCTGCGTCGCGCCGCCGCCCTGGTGCAAAGTTTCAAGCGGACCGCGGTGGATCAGGTGTCCGAGCACGAGCGCGACTACGATCTGGCTGAAACCATCGAGGACGTGCAACGTAGCCT
Source organism: Sulfuritalea sp. (assembly GCA_020048435.1). GTDB lineage: Bacteria > Pseudomonadota > Gammaproteobacteria > Burkholderiales > Rhodocyclaceae > Sulfurisoma. The sequence continues at coordinate 640 of JAIFMO010000132.1, read as the reverse complement.
GCAAAATTCTTTCAAGAACACGCAAATCCAGATAGTGGTTTCTTGCCCGGCGGGTTTGGTTTTGTTCGGGCCGGTCGGTACGCTGGTGCAGCTATTGGTCAACCTGATGGCGTTCAGGACGAGCGCGTTGTGATCGACTACGCCGATGATGGCGCCGGTATGTCGGCTGAAATTCTTGAGCACGCTTTCGAGCCTTTCTATACTACGCGGCGTGGTACGGGCGGCAGTGGCCTCGGGTTGTACATCGCCTACAATCTTGCGACTCAGGGGCTGGGCGGTACCATTATTTGTCAGAGCAGTCCGGGCCGTGGTTGCCGGTTTGTCATTGAGTTTCCCCGTCGTACCCATCAACGCGCCCAAGTGAGCGAGGTCGCCGCGTCATGAAGATTGTCCGCAAGGGTTCCGATACCCGATCCGCCGAATCTACCGCCGTTCCGCGCGCCAAGGCGTGGAAGGTGATGGTGGTCGATGATGAACCCGATGTGCGCCGTTTGACCGCACTCAATCTGCGCGGCGTCGAGTTCGCTGGCCGCCCGTTGCAACTGATCGAGGCATCCTCCGCCGCCGAGGCGCGCGAGCGCCTGCGCGAACATCCCGATCTGGCCCTGGCGCTGATCGATGTGGTGATGGAATCCGATGA
>JAIFMO010000159.1 GCA_020048435.1 Sulfuritalea sp. | reverse complement strand
GTTCACGGCGCCGGCGCCCCGGCCTCGGGCAGCACGCTCTCCCTCGTCTTCGGCCTCGGCGCCCTGATGTTCGTCCTGATCGGCGCCTATGCGCCGGCCGCCTTCATCGGACATTTCACCGTGTTCGCGCTGGCCTGCTTCGTTGGCTACATGGTCGTGTGGAACGTCACCCCGGCGCTGCACACACCGCTGATGAGCGTGACCAACGCCATTTCCAGCATCATCGCCATCGGCGCCCTGGTGCAGATCGCCCCGCCGCTCGACGGCATGGCCGAAGGACGACCGACGACCTGGATACTCGCCCTGGCGGTCTTCGCCCTGGTACTGACGTCCATCAACATGTTCGGCGGATTCGCCGTTACCCGCCGCATGCTGGCGATGTTCCGCAAATAAGGAAGAACGCTCATGCTCGCCAACCTCGCCAACGTCTCCTACATCGGAGCAACCATCCTCTTCATCCTTAGCCTCGGCGGCCTGTCCAACCCCGAATCCTCGCGGCGCGGCAACTTCTACGGCATCATCGGCATGACCATCGCCGTACTGGCCACCGTCTTCGGCCCGCGCGTCACCCTGGCCGGCATTCCCTGGATCATCGGCGCCATGGTGATCGGCGGCGGCATCGGCCTCTACGCCGCCCGCAAGGTACAGATGACGCAGATGCCGGAACTGGTCGCCCTGATGCACAGCCTGGTGGGTCTGGCCGCCATGCTGGTCGGCTTCGCCAGCTACATCGACACCTCCATCGTGTTCAGCGGCGCCGAAAAGGCCATCCACGAACTGGAAATCTATGTCGGCATCTACATCGGCGCCATTACCTTCTCCGGCTCGATCATCGCCTTCGGCAAGCTCTCGGGCAAGATCAGCGGCAAGCCCATGCTGCTGCCGGGGCGTCATGTGCTCAATTTCATTGGCCTGGCGCTGGTGATCTACTTCGCCTACGTTCTCCTGCAAGCGGAAACGCCCGCCGCTGGTGCTCTGGCGCTGGCGGTGATGACTGCCGTCGGCCTCCTGTTCGGCATCCACATGGTGATGGCGATCGGCGGTGCCGACATGCCGGTGGTGGTGTCGATGTTGAACAGCTACTCGGGCTGGGCGGCGGCCGCCACCGGCTTCATGCTGTCGAATGACCTGCTGATCGTGGTCGGCGCGCTGGTCGGATCAAGCGGCGCCATCCTGTCCTACATCATGTGCCGGGCAATGGCGCGCAACTTCCTCAGCGTCATCGCCGGCGGTTTTGGCACCGAAGGCGGCAAGCCGGCGGTTGCCGGCGCCCAGCCGGCCGGTGAAGTCAGCCCGATCAGCGCGGTAGAGACCGCCGAACTGCTCAAGGACGCCAAGAGCGTCATCATCGTCCCCGGTTACGGCATGGCGGTGGCGCAGGCGCAGCATACCGTGTATGAAATCACCAAGCTGCTGCGCGAGAAAGGCGTCAATGTGCGCTTCGGCATCCATCCCGTCGCCGGCCGCATGCCGGGCCACATGAACGTGCTGCTGGCCGAAGCCAAGGTGCCCTACGACATCGTGATGGAGATGGACGAACTCAACGACGATTTCCCCAACACCGACGTCTCGATCGTCATCGGCGCCAACGACATCGTCAATCCGGCCGCAATGGATGATCCCGGCAGCCCCATCGCCGGCATGCCGGTGTTGCAGGTGTGGAAGGCCAAGACGTCGATCGTGATGAAGCGTTCGATGGCCTCGGGCTACGCCGGCGTCGATAACCCGCTCTTCTACAAAGAGAACAACCGCATGCTGTTCGGCGACGCGAAGAAGATGCTTGATGAGGTGCTGGCGGCGCTGAAGGCGTGAGTGAAATTAGGGTCTCGGGAAAATCGCCACCCTGTCGAGATTTGTTGCGTGAAAAGTCGGCGCTAGCGGGACGGCATTTAAGCGCCCTGGTGCCTTGAATGGCCTGATTTCAGTGTCGCACCAATAGTGCGGCGAGGCGGTTGCACGCCGAGGCCTACTTTCGTGCTCAGGCGCTCCGGTCGAGCGACTTGATGGCGCCGTGGATGGCGCGCTCAAAGATCGGTCGGTCAGGCTTCACGATCCGCGCCGTTCCGTTCTTCAGGCGGACAGCCAGCGCTTCAGGGGTGATCGCGATTGCGCAGGCAGAGGCGCTGTTGCTAAAGAGGATGAGCGTACGGCCCGGGTTGATCCAGGTCAGATGCTCGCGGCGGGTTTGTCCCGCCGTGATGAAGTCCACCCAGTCGCCTCGTACCAACTGACGTACACGGCGAAGATCGGCACGGTCCGGCGTATTTTCTTCGTCAAGGCCCTCGCTGTTCGGCAGCGAGATGTCCTGGACGCGGATACCTGAGTCCGTAGCATGGCTGACCTGCAGCGTCGGCCCGGCACTGCGGGCGCGCGGTCTCTCGGTTTCTACCGCCTTGATCGTCGCCTTGGCAGCGGTGCTCGTTTTGACCCGCAAGGCGGCGAGTTGCAGGTCAATCAGCATGTCCATAAAGGCCTTGCGCTCGGTGGGCGCCGTACCGATCTCGTCGAACCCGGCGTTGATCTTCCTCAGCAGCGCCGGTAGCGAGGCGCCCTGCCGCTGCCGGTCAGCGGCCAGTTGCTTGGGCGTTACCGTCCACTGTAGTTCGGTGGCAACTTGCAGGGCCTCGGTAGTCGGCGCGCCCTCCTCTCCGGACTGCGAGATACGACCCTGCACGACGTCACGCCAGTAGGTGAGGAGGAATTCCTCGATCTCGATCGGCGCCTCCGGCATCAACGCGCGCGCGATGCAGGCGTTCGCCGCTTTCTGCACGCGCACCTGATCCTCGCGCTTGAGGCGCATTTCCTCCTCGCGGGCATGCACCGCGTCGGCCAGCACGCGGTTCTGATGCTCCTCGAGTTCCTCTCGCTCGGCGAGAAAAGCATCCAGTTCTGCGTTGGCGGAATCAAATACCGCCATGTCGCCATCGTAGGTACTCTGCACCTTGTCGACTAATTCGGAGAGCTTGACGTAGAACGGGTCCTCCGCGTTCACTACCTTTCCCCAGCGCACGGCGACGACCGAAATGCTGTCGAGGAAACGCCGTGCGGGGTGGCTGAGGTCGGCGAAAAAGCGCTGGTTCAGCATGGCGGCCCGCAGCACCGTGGTCTGCAGGCGGGCCACCAGCAACTTGATGCCTTCCGAGACGCTAGTGTCGTTGAAGATTAGGTCGAACAACTCGGCGACGATGTCGAGCGTCACGGCCTCGAGCGGTTTCACGTTGCGTGCGGCATTGCTGTCGCGCGCCATGCGCACTACGTTAGTGTGCGCACCGGGGGCTGTCGGCCGGGGCGCCGCCTGCAACGTCCTCATAGAGTCGAAAAGCTCGTGGCTGGCGTTCGCGGACTTGGGTGTCTCGCTGGCGGCCGCGGACTTGGTGCGCGCCTTTACCATGCGGTCGAGCGTGCTTGCCACTTTGGTGGATTCCGCCGCCACCTCGTGGGCATCGATCGGCGTGGTGTCCCGGTAGCTGCGCTTGAGTCGCGGCAGAATGTCGGCTTCGATCAGCGCCTCGTTGACCACCCGGTAGAGTTGCGGCATCTCCGTGGCCATCTGCTCGCAGATCAGTTGCAGCAGCAGGATGTGTTCACCCGTTTCCGTCGTGACCTCGGCACAGGCCGCTTCAATGCAGGACCACAGCGCCGAAATCCTGAAGGTCGTGTCGCCAGGCTGCATGGCCGTGCGCAGAACGAGGTAGGAGATCCGCCGCTCCAGCGGTTTGGTCTCGTCGCGACAGGCGGTGGTCAGGCGGTCCAGCACATCGTGCACGGCGAACTGGATGGATTCCTCCGCTTCGCTCAGCAGTTTCAGGTTCACCAAGTCGACCGATCCATCGCCCGGCTTCACCGCATGCAAGGCGCGCGCCGTGAGCTTGGTCCGCAGGGAAGGCGCCACCTTTGCCCAATGAGTCGACAGGGCCAACTTGAGCGAGGCGGCGGCAATGCGCCGGGCGTGATCGCGGCTGGCATCACCGCGCTTGATCGCCGCCTGGATTAGCACGGGCCCCATTTCCTCGAACAACTCGCAAAGGTCGCTTTCCATTTGCGCACGGCAATCCGCCACGAGCTTGCCGAGGAATGCAGCGTCTTTTTCGGTCATATCAGGCCAGTTTCCGGAAATTACTTTCGCCAATTATTACATTTGGCGGCTGCAATATTCACTTCGGGAACATACTGATGCGCGGATTTCGCCATGAACGCCCAAGCCAACCGCAAAGATTTTGCGCCTCGCATCACAGCGTTGCCCAGCTGACCCCGTAGGCCCCGCCGATGACGAGATATTCGCCCTCGCCCCGCAATACGCCGGGCAATAGTGCGCAGTGGAACAGCACTTTGGCAATCGGTACTTCGACGCACAGGATGTAATCGCCAAATTCACCGGCACGCTCACGCTCGCTGCTGAAAGATGAGATGTTGTTGAGTAGCAGAACGCGCTGCACGCCGGCACCGGCATCCAATTCTTCGTGGGCATCGACGCGGTTGACCCCGCGATACAGCGTAAGGTGGGTTGCGTCCACATCGGCACGCTTGAATTCGTACTGGCAATAAGCGAATACCAGGTCGAGCTGCGCTTCGAGCGCGTTGGTGCCATAGAGCCCCTCGGCGCGCATTTCCTCGTAGCGATGGTAGGCATCGTTGTTGGGGTCGTGCAGATCGCTGCCGTGATGGCGCGGCGTAAGGCCGAAGCGCGATTCCACCCAACCCTTGAGCACCGCTGCCTCACGCCCATCCGGGTCGAAGGCCCAGCCCCGGATGGCGCGCATCCAGGTGGCCTTGACGCGGTTGTTGCGCCGATTGTGGGCGTGGTCGGTGAAGCCAATCTCTTCGGGATGTTCGAGGCGAAAAGCGACCGTCATGTAATCGCGGAATAACTCGGCACGCTGGTGCGCCAACTTCAGGTGGTCGAGTCGCTGAAAGAGGTCGCGGTGCAGCTCGGCGACGCCGTCGATTACAAGCGGCGTGGGGTGACGCTGAAAGGTGAGGCTACCAAGGATCACCGCCGGTAGATTGCAGCGATTGATTGGCAGGCGCGCGCTCTTGGGCAAGCTGGGCGGCAACGCGGGCATCTTGTCGTCGTTGCGACAAAGCAACGGGGCATTGTCGCAAGTCGAATAAAGATCGGTCATCGCGTGATTTATAAAATAACCATAAGAATCATGCTAGTGCATGCATTTTTCTACTTGGCACAGTCCTTGCCAAATAGAGGTCGTGAGCGATGCAATCAGGTCACACACGGGCATCGACAACCGGTTCAACCAACGATTTACGACACACACGTCACATTAAAGGAGATTCTACGATGGCTAAGCTGCGTCAATGCGCGATTTACGGCAAGGGTGGCATCGGCAAGTCCACCACGACCCAGAACCTGGTGGCGGCGCTCGCCGAGTCCGGCA
>JAIFMO010000188.1 GCA_020048435.1 Sulfuritalea sp. | reverse complement strand
GTGAACCAGAATGTGCTGCCTTTTCCCTGTTCGCTGATAAAACCGATTTCGCCCCCCATCAACTGGACCAGCCGCTTGCTGATAGCCAGGCCGAGCCCGGTGCCACCGTATTTACGCGTCATCGAGCTGTCGGCTTGCTCGAAGGGGGTGAACAGGCGTTTTTGGTCATTCGCCGCGATACCGATGCCAGTATCGAGAACCTCGAAGCGCACCAGGACATCGGCCGGGCTCTCATCGACGATCCGGGCATGAACGGTGATTGCCCCGGTAAAGGTGAACTTGATGGCGTTACCGGTCAGATTGAGGAGAATCTGGCCGATGCGCAGGGGGTCTCCCTGCACGGGCAGATTGGCAATCACGGGGTCAATGTCGGTGTGTAGATTCAAGCCTCTCCCGTCGATTTTATGGGCGACCAGGCTTTTTAGGTTTTCGACGATGCTGCCAAGCTTGAAGTCGATATGCTCAAGTTTCAGGTGCTCGGCCTCGATCTTGGAAATGTCGAGGATATCGTTGATGACGGCAAGCAGATGGCGGGAGGCCTGCATCACTTTTGTCAGTTTATCCACCTGGCTGTGGTCGCTGCTGTGACGCAATACAAGGTCGGTCATGCCCATGATGGCATTCATGGGCGTGCGTAGTTCGTGGCTCATGTGGGCGAGAAAGGAGCTCTTGGCGCGGTTGGCGGCTTCGGCGGCTTCTTTCGCGATGGAAAGGGCGAGCGTGCGCTCTGTCACCAGTTCCTCCAGGTTGCTGTGGTGTCGCGCCAACTCTTCTTCGATGCGTTTGCGTTCGCTGATGTCGGCCTGCGTGCCGATCATGCGATTGGGGCGGCCGGCCGCGTTCCTGCTGACGGCCATGCCCCGGGCGGACATCCAGACCCAGTGGCCCGCCGTGTGCCGGGTGCGGTGCTCGGTCTCGAATGTCTTCGCCTTGCCTGCCAGGTAGGCGTCAATTTCGTCCAATACCTGCGGCAAGTCTTGGGGATGGATGAATGTCTTCCATTCTTCGAAGCCGAGCTTCAGTTCGGCCGGGTCCATGCCGAGCATTTCATTCAGCCGCGTCGAAAAACTGATCTTGTCAGTGTCGAGATTCCATTCCCAGACGGTTTCGCCGGCGCCTTCCAGCGCAAATTTCCAGCGCTCTTCGCTGGTGGCCAGTGCCTTGCGCTGTGCAATCGCGGCGCTTTCATCCACCACCGTGCAGATGAACTGCTTTGTGCCGGCTACATCCGGCGGCAATTGCGTGACGTGCATGTCGCCGATCAGATCAAACTGTCCTTCGCGCTTGAGAGCGACTTCGTGGCTGCTGCAGACGCCACGGGAACATTCATCGGTCAGCATGGCGGCGACGCGAGGCTTGTCCCGGTCATGGATCAGGTGCAGGAAGAAATGCTGCCGCAGATGGCGTTTCTCGAGTTTGAAAACCGAGAGGCACAGGTCGTTCGCTTCTAGGATAACGCCATTGCGATCCACCACGAAGGTCGGCAGGGGGATGCCGAGAAACAAGGCGCGAAAACGGTCCAGGGCAATGCTGTTTTGCAGTTGGCTGGCGCGCAATTCCTCATTCTGGATTTCCAGTTCGGCCTGATAAATTTGCAGATCTTCAACGATCTCGGCCAGTGAGTAATCGTTGCTGGCCAACGCCCGTTCGGCAAGATCGAATTCGCCATTGCGCAAGGCGGTCAACGCCCGCTGGCGAATCTGCATGCGCTCCTGCCAGGCCGGCAGATGGGTTGACGGGGTCTTATGTTGTTCCAGCTTGTTCACGATCTTTTACCCATGAGGTGATGTTGATATGGCTGACAATGGCGCCACCGCCGGAGAGTTGGGTCGGCGAGGCGTACATGAGGAACCAGCGCTGTTCTTCCAGAGAATGGCAGGGGTATTCCATGTGGAACTTTCTCGCTGTGCCGGAAAGGATTTCCTTGAGACCCAGATAGGCTTGGTGGGCATAGGTGTCGTCGGAGCGCGCGCAGATGTCCAGATAGTTCACGCCCAGTCCGCAGGTCAGCAGGTCGGGGTCGCCGTTCTCGCGCGCAAATTCGCGCCACGCTGAGTTGATCAGGGTGATCCGGCCCGAGGCGTCGATTTCGGCGACGTGCTCGATCAGTGAGTCGATGACGTCTTGGAGTCGGCGACTGTTGTGTAGGGCATTGATATCGATGAGGCTGATGACCGCACCGCGGATTGACCCCTCGTGAATATGGTAGGGCAGGATGCGCAGCAGGTAGTTGGCGCCAGCGAGCGTATTTACTTCACGCTCGACCATGGTGCCGCTCGCCACAGTGGTCCGCAACGCTTTGCCGAAATCCTGAAAGTCCAGCGTGTGCGCGAAGATGTCGAGGGGGCGGCCGAGATCGGCTTCCTGAATGGGGAAAAATTTGGCCGCCTCTGGCGTGAAACGGGTAATTCTCAGGTTTTCATCGACAAATACCGTCGCGATCGAAACGGCGCGCGCCATGGTGTCGAGGTCAGCATTGGCGCGATTCATCAACTGGATCTTTTCCTGATTCTCCGCGTTGACGGTGTAGAGCTCTTCGTTCATCGACTGCAACTCTTCGTTCGAGCTTTGCAGTTCCTCGTTGGAGGCCATCAGTTCTTCGTTGGTGGCTTGCAACTCCTCGTTCGAGGTTTCCAGTTCTTCCACCGTCGCCTGCAGGCTCTCGCGTGTCGCCAGCAGCTCGCGTTCCAGGCCTTCGATGCGTTCCAGTGTTTCGGCATCGACGTCCAGCGGGCGGGTATCGCCGAGCGCCAGTTCACTTTCCGCCGGTTCAAACGAGAGCAGCAGGTAGGGCTCGACCTGCACTTCATTGCGGGGCGCTCCGGCGGGATCATCTTCCTCGGCAACCCGGGCCACCAGACGCAGGCGTTCTTCCGTGCCGTCGGTCAAGGTGATGCGCAAGGGCTCCGAACGGATCGCCATGCCTTCGCGGGTTACCTTGTGAAGCAGCGCCAAGGCGATCGGCAGAAGCCGCTCATGCATCAATCTTGACAACTCCAGTGTAATGCTGCCATCGGGGAAATGCAGGTAGCGCCTGGCATTGCCATAGGTGTGGATGACATCCCGCTTGGCGGTGAGCAGGATGGACGGGGGGGCATAGGCCTTGAGCAGCAGGTTCTGGCCGCTGTCGATCACCGCCGCTTCGCCGGACAGGCCATAAGCGCGTCGGGTGCGGATGTGGCGTGTCGTGGCTTCACCTGGCACGGAGGTCTTGTTGCGGTGCAGATCGATGGGCAGCGAAGCAGGGCGCAGGATTTTGAATATCTTCTGCCGGGCATTCACCACCGAGAAGTCGGCGGCCATGTCTCCCAGCGATTCGCTCGACCCGAGGAAAAGATGGGAACTGGGCAACAGGGCGTATTGCAACCGGCGCAGCACCCGTTCCTGGGCCGGCACCTGAAAGTAGATCAGGATGTTGCGGCAGGTGACCAGATCCATGCGCGTAAAAGGCGGGTCATCGAGCAGGTTGTGGCGGGCAAATACGATGCTTTGGCGAATTTCACTTTTCACCAGGAAGTGGCTGCCGCGCTTGGTGAAGAATCGCTCCAATCGTTGGGGAGAGACTTCGCTGGCAATCGATTCAGGGAAAACACCGGTGCCGGCGGCGTCGATATTCTGCTGTTCGACATCGGTGGCGAAAATCTTGATCTCGAACCAGCGCCGCGCGCGCTCGAACGCTTCGACGAACAGGATGGCGATGGAGTAGGCCTCTTCGCCGGTCGAGGTGCCCGCTATCCAGACGCGAATCGGCTGATTTTCCGGACGCTCGCGCACGATGGCGTCGATGACGGTCTTGGCCAGGTCCTCGAAGGCTGCGGTGTCGCGGAAAAAACTGGTGACCGGAATGAGTATGTCGCGGCGCAAGGTAACGATTTCAGAGCGGTCGTTTTCCAGCAGGCGCAGATAGCTCTCGTAATCGGCGGCGTGTCGCACATGCAGGCGACGGTCGATGCGGCGCATCACCGTCGCCGGCTTGTAATCGCGGAAGTTCACGCCGCCGACCTGGTGCAGCAGATGCAGAATGCCATCCATCGCCTGGCTGTCGCCCATCGGCACGGATGAATCCGGCAGCAGCACCGGTGCGGGTTTTTGCTGGATATGGCCGAGAATGCGCGGTCCGAGTTCCTGCGCCGGCAGTACTTCGTCAACCACGCCGGTCGCCATGACGCTGCGCGGCATACCGTCGAATTTGCAGGATTCGGGTTCCTGCGCAAGTAGCAGGCCGCCGGCCGCGTTGATGGCGATCGCGCCGCGCGTACCATCGGAGCCCGTACCCGAGAGAATGACGGCGATGGCCCGCGGGCCAAAGGCTTCCGCCAGCGAACTGAAGAACAGGTCGATCGGCAGGCTCAGGCCGCGGGGATTTTTCGGGATCAGCTGCAACTGTGAGCCGGACAGGCTGAGCAGGCTGCCCGGAGGAATCAGATAGACCCGGTTTTCCGTGATGAAAATGCCGTTTTCGACCACGCTGACGGGCATCTGCGTGTGGCGGCTGAGCAGGCTGGCCATCAGGCTCTTGTGGTCGGGCGACAGGTGCTGGATGACCACATACGCAGCCCCCGAATCCGGTGGGACGTTCTGGAAAAACTGTTCGAGCGCTTCAAGGCCGCCGGCAGAGGCGCCCAAGGCGACGACATAGCCGTCGAAGCCATTGCCACCGCTACCGCCACTACTACCCTTGCCGGTCGGGCTGGTGGCCTCCTTTGGGGATTCCCGGGTTTCTAGTGGCTCATCGGGTTGAGACGTACCTTGAATTGGAATTGCTTCGGATACTTTGGACATGACGGGTGCCGCTTGCTGATGCGGATTGAAAGGAGCCGCCTGCAGGTGGCCTCGGCATCACATCAATGCAAAGCATGACGGAGTACTTGCGAGGTAAACATGATGGATCAAGACGTTGCCGGATGTAATCGGGGGAACCCTGAGGATGGGGTTCGAAATGCCTGACTCGGCCGTGGCAAAGGGATTACTCCGGATTTACAAGTGGCCGACGCACTGTCTGCGTGGCGGCCAGGATGCCTTCGAGTCTGGCGATGAGTTCACCGAGGGCGCCTTGCGTTTTCCCGGCGAAGTCGTAAAGATCGATCAATTTTTCCGAGCGCACCTTGACCATCGCCATGATTTCTTCCTCCTGCCGGGCGGTCATGCCCAGGTGGGCGAAGGCGGCAAGCAGATCGTCGAGAAACTGGGTGGTATGGATGGAGCCCTTGTAGCGTGCCTCGTCATACTGCTTGCTGAAGGACTGGACTGTCTGATCGATCCCTCGCAGCAGTCCATGAATCTCTTCGCGCATGGTCGCGTTGTCCTCGAACGACTGCAACGCCATCAACTTGGCGTCGGCGCTTTCCGCCGCGATTGCAAGGTTGTCGCGGATACGGCCGCACAGATCGGTATCC
>JAIFMO010000007.1 GCA_020048435.1 Sulfuritalea sp. | reverse complement strand
CCGTTCCTATACCTGTGAACTGCAACGCGCCATCTACCGCGACAACCCGCGCTCCTATCCTGCCACCAATCCTTCCGGGCAGCCGGAGCAAGCCCAGATCTACGCCAGTGCCATGCATCCCGCGCTGGCCTTCGCCGGCCAATCGCCCCTATTGCCGGCCTTGCCCGCCGCCCCGGGCGCGCTGCTGCCCAGGGAACTGGCCGATGAAAAATACGCGCTGACCGCCCTTGTCGCCGCCGACCCGCTGTTGCAGCAACTCTACAGCGACGCGGCCTTCATCCTCGAATTCGGCGGCGAAACCATTGCGCTGGAATCGCAGATTCTCAAGCGTCGCGCCGACTGGCATACGCTGGCTGGTGGTGACCGCCTCGTGCTCCACATCCGCCGCGAGCTGTTTTTCGCCAACTGCGCCGAACCGGTGCGCAACACGCTTTATTTGCAAATGCTGCGCAACACGCCGGTGGTGTATGGCGACGAACAGCGCACCAAGCAGGAACACTTATTCACCCACCAGATTTTTTTTAATTGTCTGCCCGCCAGCGAGCGTTACGGGCCGGAATTCGTCACGGCCGACCTGGCCGGCATCGTCGCCCTGCACCGGGAACTTTACCGGCGTAGCGTGCTCAACAACCTGTTCGTCACCACCGGCTATTTGCGCGACTATCATTACCAGAAGCAGAAGGCCAACGCCTTCTACCATATCCAGGCAGTCAATCTGCCCTTCCAGAATTTCGAGTTTTTCTACCTGCCCTGAGAGGAGGCGAGCCATGGGCGCACCGGGACCCGAACTGCTCGAACGCACCGCCTACACCGTCGAATGCTTCTTCAACGCCCTGCGCATTCCGGACAGCCGCCTGCGCACGGAAATGGAAGAATGGCTGGTCCGCTTCCTTGCGAACGATACGTCAGGCACGGCCCATGCCGTTCATCACGCCGGCAGCATTTTCTGCCACAAGGGCGCCGCCGTGGCCAAGTCCTTTAGCCTGCCGGTGGTGACGCAGATGCGCAGTGTGTGGTGCGACGGCAAGAAGCTGTCCGTCATCAATGGCGACGCCTACGCCAAATCGCATCGCCTCGAAATGCTGGGCACGGCGGGCCTGATCCTGACCATGCCGGGTAGCGGCGCGGCGGCGAAAGCCCAGACCGGCAAGTCCGAGCATGAGTTTGGGTTCGAAAGCGACAACAGCAATAACAACAATAACAATAACAATAACAACGGCTGAGCAGGCGGGCGTGCCGCGCTGCCGCGTCGTCGCCTCAAATTGCGGCGCCAAACACGACCCGAACACAAAGACCCTTGCCGTCGGGGCCATCGCTCAGGTCCAGCCGGGCGCCATGCAGTTCGGCGATGCGGGCGGCGATGGACAGGCCGAGGCCGGAACCGCTTTCGCTGCTGCCGGTGACGCGGTAGAAACGGTCGAGCACGCGCGAGCGCTCGGCGGGCGGAATGCCGGGGCCCTGGTCGGCGATTTCGACGAAGCGCCGGCCGCTGGCGTCAATGCCTGCCGTAACGCTAACGCCGACTTTTTGCGGGCTATAGCGCACGGCGTTGTCGACGAGGTTGCGCAGCAGCACGCGCAAGAGGGTGGGCTCGCCCTTGACCTCGACTACGGGGCCTTCGGTCAGCGCGATGTCGATGTCCTTGGTCACGGCGGCGGGTGCGGCCAGCGCCACGGCTTCGGCGGCCAGTTGGTGCAAATCGCAGGGCGCAAAGGCGCTGCTGATCGCGACGGCGTCGACGCGGGCCAGCGTCAGCAATTGTTCGACGAGATGGGTGGCGCGGTCGGTGGCTTCGATGACGTGGGCCAGTGCCGTCGCGCGCGCGGCGGCATCGGCCGCGCCATTTGTGCCATTCGCACTATTCGCACCCTGGGCGACCTGGGCGTGGGTGCGCATGGCGGCCAGTGGCGTGCGCAGTTCGTGAGCGGCGTCGGCGGTAAAGCGCCGTTCCTGTTCGATCGAGTGGCCGAGGCGGGCCAGGAGTTGGTTGAGTCGATCCAGTACCGGCGTGAGTTCACTCGGCGCATTGGCGACGACGATGGGATCGAGCCGGTTGGCGTCGCGGCGACCGATGTCGTCGGCCAGGCGCGACAGCGGGCGCAGGCCTTGACCGATGAGCAGGGCCAGGGTCAGCGCCAGCACCGGCAGTGCGATGGCCAGCGGGGCGAGCAGATGGCCGGCGAGTTCGTTCGAGATGTCGTCGCGCGCCTCTTGTGTTTCGGCGACCTGGACGAGAAAATTTCCGCTCCAGACGCTGAATACGCGCCAGCGGCGGTTGCGGGATTCCGCGTTGCCCGCTTCCATGTCGCCGAATTCCGTGTCGGCAAAACCCTGATCGGTGATGGCAAGGCGGCGGTCGGGTGCATTGGCTGAATGCACGCTCAACCGGGTGCCGTTTTCCCACACCTGAAACGTCACCTTGCGCGCATAGCGATGCGCCGGCAGGTGCTCGGCCAGTTCGTTGGCCCCTTCCGTGCCGTTGCCGACGAAGGCGGCGAGCAAACCTGCCGCCTGGGCCAGGTGGGCATCGAGGATTTCGTTGGTCTCGTGGCGCGTCTCGACCCACGCGACGACGGTGACGACGATCCAGATCACCGTCACCAGCGCCAGCACGCCGGCGATGAGGCGCAGCCGCAGGCTATTCACCGGGCACCATGTAGCCGACGCCGCGCACGGTGCGGATCAGGTCGGCGGCGAGTTTTTTCCGCAAATGGTGAATATGCACCTCCAGTGCGTTCGACTCGACTTCCTCGCCCCACGGGTAGAGCTTGGCTTCGAGCTGGCCGCGGGTCAGCACGCGGCCGCTGTTGAGCAGCAATTCGTGCAGCAGCGTGAATTCGCGCTGACCGAGTTCGACCGCCTGGCCCTGCCAGCGCACCGTGCGCGCGGCGGGATCGAGCGTCAATTCGCCCCGTTCGAGCAGCGGCGCCGCGCCGCCCGCCGCGCGGCGGATGAGTGCGCGCAACCGGGCGGCGAGTTCGCCGAGGTCGAAAGGCTTGACCATGTAGTCATCGCCACCGGCGTCGAGGCCGGCGATGACGTCCTGCGAGGTGTCGCGGGCGGTGAGGATCAGCACGGGCACCGCGTTGTGTGTCGCCCGCAGGGCCCGCAGCACCTCAAGCCCGGACATTCGTGGCAAACCGAGGTCGAGGATGGCGGCCGAAAAAGGCTCGGATTGCAACGCGGCCAGCCCCGCCACGCCGTCCCGCACCCAGTCGGCCTGGAAGCCGGTCTGCTTGAGCCCGGCGAGGATGCCCTCGCCGAGCAGGCGGTCGTCTTCGACAATCAGGATGCGCATGGTTCAGACGTCGTCATGTCCGTTTTTGTAGCCGGTGATCATGGCGCCAACAAGATTCTCGCGGTGCAGGCGGCTGGAAACGATAACACCAAGTATGTGGATGATAACCACGGCGAGCATGGTGTTGGCCAGTCCTTCGTGCAATTCCTCAAATACGTCGCCGCCAATTTCGTTGAGGATCATCCAGCCGCTGATGCCGGTGCCAAGGCCGAGTACGAGCAGCGCCACGATGGCCAGCGCTCCGGCCGGGTTGTGACCCACGTGGTGTTCGGGCTGATCGGAGATTAGCGAGCGCAGGTAGCGGATGACCGCGGCGGGGCCACGCACGAAGTTGGCGAAACGTGCGTGGTGGCTGCCGATCACGCCCCAGAGCAGGCGGAAGCCGATCATGCCCAGCGCGAGGTAGCCGCCATACACATGAATGTCGCGCCAGCGTTCCGACTCGGCCGTGAGGAAGGCCACCGAGAAACTGAGCGCGAGCGTCCAGTGGAAAATGCGGGTGGGAATGTCCCAGACGAGAATACGGTTCATTATTTTCCTTGCCTTTATCGGGCGCGACGCCAGCCGGCCGGTAGCTTGATGCTGCGTTCGGAATAGTCGCCGCGGTCGGCGGCGGTGTGGCAGGCCGTGCATTCGGCGAAGGAGACCTTGGCCGGCGGTGTCGGGCCGTGTTCGCGCGCGAACCAGGCGGTGCGGCTCAGGCGGGCGCTGGCCTCGGTCGGTGCATGTTTGTCGCGGGTGCTGGCCGAGCGCCGCAAAAAGTCGGCGATAGCGGTACGGCGCTTGTCTTCAAGACTGGCGTCGGCGCCGTAATGCTTGTCGAGTTGTTCCATCACGCGCTGCCAGCCGGGTGCGGTCAGCAATTGCGGCGGAAAGGCGACGTGACAACTACCGCATTCCTCGACGTAGTCGGCGGGGAATGGGCCATAGACATGGCTGCCGGCCAGTGCGTTACCCGTGGCAGCGATCAGCAGGAAGGCGGAGAGCAGGGTTGCTTTCATGGCGAATTCCTCAGGGCTTCACGGTGAGTAGCCAGGCGACGAGGTCGCCCTTTTCCTGCGCGGTGCAGGCACGCTTGAGCACGTCGTTGCAATTGCGCTTGAACCACTTCGCGACTTTTTCGGGATTGGTGAAGCGGTCGGGATTGGCCGCGGGGGCCAGCGGTTTCACCGCTTTATTGGTTACCGCGTGGTTGCCTGGCATGGCGGGATTGTCGGTGTGACAGGTGGAGCAACTCCAGTCGCCGCCGTGCTTGGCGCGGTAGAAGGTTTCGCCGCGCTGGGCGGAGAACTCGCGGAAGGCCGGGTCGGCCTGGCGCGCCTCGGCGGCAAGGCTGGTCTGTAGTTCGGCCGGAGAAATGGCTGCGGCAGTGGAACTGACAACGGCGCCGGCGGTGGCAATGGCCAGTGCGGCAAGAATGCGGATACTCATTTGCGGCTCCTTTCGTTATTTGACGGGAGCCATGCTGCGCGCGGAAGCTTAAGACAGTCTTATCGGCGCTGGCATCTCATAAAATCATCCCTTGTCCAAGCGACCAACAAGGCCCCGTGAAATTTCATAGTGTCGGAAACAGTGCTCAATTGCTGCGTGCCCTGGCGATTTCGCTTGTGGTGCATGGCGTGTTGCTCTGGCCCGGCGCGCCACGGCGAATGCCGGAGCACGCGGCGAGCGTGTTGAACGCAACCCTGCTGGCAGCCAATCCCGCGCCATTGCCGTTGCCATCGCCATCACCATTACCACTGCCCGCCGTCGCCAGGCCGGCGCTGCCGCCGCCCCAGCCACGGCCGCCGGCCGCCGGCGCCGCTGTCATAAGCCGTCCTGAAGGGGTAATGACCACGGCAGAAACCCAGTCTGCCGTACCGCTAGCGCCGACTTTTTCGGATGTTCATGCCGCCGTCGTTCCCGCCCCGGCGAAGACGGCGCTGGCCGACCCGGCGCCAGCCGCTGCGGCCGGCGATGGGCTCGATGCCGATGGCTTGCGGCAGTTTCGGCTATCGCTGGCGCGAGAGGCGCGGCGTTACAAGCGTTATCCGCCGAGCGCACTACAGGCGGGGATCGGCGGTACGGCGGAAGTGCGGGTGGAACTGGCCGCCGGGGGGCTGCCG
>JAIFMO010000078.1 GCA_020048435.1 Sulfuritalea sp. | reverse complement strand
GGCAAGAGTACGATGGCCTGGTCGAGCAAGGGATCGGAGCCACGGGCGTAGGCGCCGACGGCCAGCAGGTCGCGGGCGCGCTGGTAGCGCGAGTAGAGTTGCTTGAAATGCCGCACCTGGTCGAGGTGCGCCGCGCTGATCAGGTTGGTCATGGCGCGCGAGATGGATTGCTCGATGTCGATGGCCGGGTAGTGCCCGGCATCGGCCAGATTGCGCGTGAGAACGATGTGGCCATCGAGAATCGCCCGCGCCGAGTCGGCGATCGGGTCTTGCTGGTCGTCGCCTTCGGCCAGCACGGTGTAGAAGGCCGTGATCGAACCGCCGCCCTCGGCACCATTCCCAGCGCGTTCAACCAGTTGCGGCAGGCGGGCGAACACCGAGGGCGGATAGCCGCGCGTGACTGGCGGTTCGCCGATGGCGAGGGCGATTTCCCGCTGGGCCATGGCGTAGCGTGTTAGCGAATCCATGATCAGCAATACATGTTTTCCCTGATCGCGGAAATGTTCGGCCACCGTGGTTGCGTAGGCGGCGCCCTGCAAGCGCATCAAGGGGCTGACGTCGGCAGGCGCGGCGACTACCACCGAGCGGCGCAAGCCTTCGTGGCCGAGGTTCTGCTCGATGAACTCCTTCACCTCGCGGCCGCGTTCGCCGATCAGGCCGACCACGATGATGTCGGCCGCCGTGTAACGAGCCATCATGCCGAGCAGCACGCTCTTGCCAACGCCCGATCCGGAGAAAAGGCCCAGACGCTGGCCGCGCCCGACGGTGAGCAGGCTATTGATGGCGCGGATGCCGACATCAAGGGTATGGACGATGGGCGCGCGCAGCAGCGGATTGACCGGGCGGCTGACCAGCGAGCGAGTTTGCTTGGCGTCCAGTGGACCCAGTGTGTCCAGCGGGCGGCCATTGGCATCGACAACGCGGCCAAGCAATTCGTCGCCCACCGGCAGATGCTTGGCGCGATCCGGCGCGCGCCGCCATGCCGCGTGCGTCTGGCGGAAGCGGGGTGGGTCGAGGGGAAATTCCAGCGGCGTGACATGGGCGCCCGGCGCGAGGCCGTAGACGTCTTCGGTTGGCATCATGTAAAGCTTCTCGCCGTTGAAGCCGACGACTTCCGCTTCGACGCTACCGATGCCCGGCGCCTGGATACGACAGCCCGAGCCCAGCGGCAATTTGAGGCCGGCCGCCTCCATCACCAAGCCGTTGATGCGTGTCAGGCGGCCGGACAGCTCGAAGGGATGGGTGCTGCCGATTTGCTCGCGGCAGGCCGCGAGGTATTGGCGCCAGGCTTCCTGGCTGGTGGCCACGGCAACCATGGTCACGCGCTGTCTTCAGGCTCGGCTACGGCAGTCGGCTCGGCAACTGCGGGGGGCGGTAAGTCGGCGTCCTTGACCGCCCAGGCGGAATCAAGTCCCAGCCCGCTGAGGGTGCGCCGCCAGCGGGTGGCCACGCTGGCATCGACATGACTGCCGCCGGCTTCGATCACGCAATCGCCGCGCTCCAGTTGGACATCTTCATGGATGCGATGGCCGGCGTGCGTTAATTGATCGCCCAGATAGGAGCGTGCCAGCGAGGCGTCATCTGGATGCAAATAGATGGCGGCGTGTTGATGCGGCAGTTCGGCCAGGGCGCCACGAATCACGTCCAGAAGTTTCTCGGGATGGGCCGCGAGTTCGCCGCGTATCACCTGGCGGGCAAGTTCCACGGCCAGCGACAATATTTCCCCGGCCACTGTGCTTTCCATGTCGGTGAAGGCCGCCTCCAGTTTTTCGGCGGCCGAAGCGAGCCGTTTGGCTTCGTCTTGGACCTTGGCCTGGCCTTCGGCATAGCCGGTCTCGTAGCCCGCCTCGTAGCCTGCTTTCTGTCCCTCTTGTTGTGCGGATTCGCGAATCTCTTCGAGTTCCCGCACCGTAGGCATCTTTATCTCTGGCTCGGCTTCTACCTCGGGTTCTGACGTCTTGGCGCTCGCCCCAGTAGCGGGAGGCTCGTCGAAGCTGGCGAGTTCCCAGCGTTCCCAGGCGGTCAGGCCGGACATGGAGATTGATCAGGCATTAGATCATCTGATCCTCGCCGCCCTTGCCGCCAAGGACGATCTGTCCTTCGTCGGCCAGGCGGCGAGCGATCTTGAGGATTTCCTTCTGCTCGTTTTCCACCTCGGAGAGGCGCATGGGGCCCTTGGCTTCGAGGTCTTCCTTGAGCATTTCGGCGGCGCGCTGCGACATGTTCTTGAAAATCTTGTCGCGCAACTCGGGTGGTGCGCCTTTGAGGGCGGTAATCAGCGAGTCAGACTGCACTTCGCGCAGCAGCAGCTGAATGCCGCGATCATCGATATCGAGCAGGTTCTCGAAGACGAACATTTCGTCCATGATCTTCTGTGCCAGTTCCGGATCGTATTCGCGGACGTTGTCGACAATCGAGGTTTCCGCCGCCTGGCCGACGAAGTTGAGAATTTCCGCCGCGTGGCGCACACCGCCCATCGCCGCCTTTTTGACGTTGCCCGAGGCGCCGGCCAGCATCCGCTTCATCGCCTCGTTGAGCTCCTGGATAGCCACCGGCTGCACGCCGTCGAGCGTTGCGATGCGCAGCAGCACGTCGTTACGCAGCCGCTCGGTGAACAGCTTGAGGATTTCACCGGCATGGTCGAAATCGAGATGTACCAGGATGGTGGCGATGATTTGCGGGTGCTCGTTCTTGATGAGGTCGGCCACGGTCGGGCCGTCCATCCACTTGAGGCCTTCGATACCGGCGGTGTCGCCACCCTGCATGATGCGCGCGATTAGGTTGGCCGCCTTGTCGTCGCCGAGCGCCTTGGTCAGCATGGACTTGATCATGGCTTCATCGACCGCGACCGGCGCGCCCTTGGCCGAGTGCGCTTCGAGTTCGTCGAGAATCGGCTCGATCTTGTCGCGCGGCATCGATGGCATCGACGCCATGGCATGGCCGAGCTTCTGCACCTCTTTTGGGCCGAGGTGTTTCAACACCTCCGAGGCTTCGTCGGCGCCGAGGGTGAGTAGCAGCATGGCGCTTTTTTCGACGCCTTCGTCAAGCTTGTCCGCCGGCACCCATCCACTCCTTGATTACGTTGGCGACCAGTTTGGGGTCCTGCTTGGCCAATGCCTTGGCGGCGGCAACCTTGTGCTCGTATGTTTGCTTGTGCTCGACCGCATCGGCCAGTGCTTCGTCCTCCGCGCTCGGTTCAGCTTCCACCTCGGGTGGCGGCACCATCTTGGCCAGACGTTCGAAGACCGGTTTCAGCAGTCTTGTCCATGTCAGCCATGCAATGACGCCGAAGGCAAAATACTTGGCGAGTTCCTTGAGCAGCGCGATCAATTGTGGATCTTTCCACAGCGGCGTATCGGGAATCAGCTCCTTCTCCTCGGCCGTGAAGGGGGCGTTGGCGACGCTTAGCGTGTCGCCCCGCGTCTGCGAAAATCCCATAGCCTCGCGGGCGAGGTCATTGATCTGCTTGAGTTCTTTCTCCGCCAGCGCCACTGCCTTGCCCGGCTTGCCATCCTTGTCGAGCAGGCGTTTGTGGTTGATTACCACACCCACAGACAGCCGCCGGATGACGCCCGGTACGCCATGCGTATGTTTTATCGTTTTATCGACTTCAAAGTTGATGGTTGAATTCTTGCTGAAATTGAGTGGCGTGCGGGTGTTGGCCGCTATGCCGCCCGGGGTGCCGGGCGCTGGCGGGATCGTGATTGGTGCGGTGGCCGGCACTGGCGGCTGATTGGTCAGGGCGCCCGGCACCCCGGCGGCTTCTGGCGAATTGGCGCCAGTTTCGGCGATTTGCTGGCTGCGTATGGCGGTATCGGGATTCGGGTTGGGTTTGTAATTTTCGGCCACTTGGTCGATTTGCGAAAAGTCGACATCGGCCGCCACCCGGGCCCGCACGTTGCCGCTGCCCACCACCGGCGCCAGAATTTCCTCGATGCGCTTGATGAACGATAACTCGATTTCGCGCACGTACTTGAGTTGCGATGGATCCAACCCGGCATTTTTCAGGGGATCGGCCTGCTGCGAAATCAGGTTGCCGTCCTGATCGATCACGCTGACATTGATGGGGTTGAGCTGCGGCACCGAGGACGAGATCAGGTGCACGATGCCCGCCACCTGTGCCAGCTCCAGCGTCCGGCCGGGGTGCAGGCTGATCAGTACCGAGGCCGAGGGTTTCTGTTCGTCGCGCAGAAAAGCCGTTTGTTTCGGTATGGCCAGATGCACCCGCGCGCCGCGAACAGCCGCCAGCGACTGGATGGAGCGTGACAGTTCGCCTTCAAGACCGCGCTGGTAATTGATCTGCTCGGCAAACTGGCTGATGCCAAGTTTCTGGTTTTCCATCAATTCGAAGCCGACCAGGCCGCCCTTGGGCAAGCCTTGGGAGGCAAGGCGCAGGCGGACATCGTGCACCTGGCCGACGGGAACAAGAATCGCGCCGCCGCCCTCCGAATAGCGATAGGGTACGTTCTGCTGCTGCAGGGCAGCGATGATCTGCCCGCCATCCTTTTCCGTGAGGTTGGCGAAAAGAATGGAGTAGGGCGGTTCGCGAGTCCACAAAAAGGCGCCGACGATGATGGCAATGCCAAAGGCAAGCGCCATCATCGCCGCCAGCTTCTGGCGAGGCTGGAGACGGTTGAACGCCTCGAAAGAGATCGGGAGTAGGCTCGCCTGTTCCGCTGCTGCCATTATTCTTGAGTTTTCAAGCCCATGGAGTTTTTATGCCCATTGTATGTGTTGTGACTACTGTTCCGGGGGTGGCGATGGCGCCCCGATGGCGTCCATCCAGCCCATTAGAGCCGCTGCCGGATTGTGGACTCTGCTAGCAAGAGCGGTTCCGGCAAGAAGCGGCAAATATTGCCGCCATTTCAGCCATTGTTTAGCGGGGGTGAATCTGCCATCATCGCACCGCCATGACACCCGCGGAAGTTAGCGTCGCTCCCCTCGATTCGGCCCATCTCGCCGAGGCTTTCCGCATTTTCAATCAGGCGTCGGAGGAGCTTTCTTCCGCTTATACCGCGCTACAGGTTCAGGTTGCCACCTTGTCGGCCGAACTGGCCGCCGCCAACGGCGCCCTGCGTCAGCAGTATCAGGAAAAGGCGGCGCTGACGGAGCGCCTCTCCCACCTGCTCGACGCCTTGCCGGCGGGCGTCATCCTGCTCGATGCAGTCGGACGCACGGTGCAGGCCAATCCCGCCGCCCAGGTCGTGTTCGGTGGTGACTTGCAGAGCCTGTCCTGGCCGCAGATCGAAGAGCGCCGGCTTTATGTCACCGAGACCCCGGGCGAGTATGCGATGGCGGAACGGCGGGTGGCCGTGACCATTACGCCGCTCGATTCCGCTGGCGGCCGTATCGTGCTGCTGCATGATGTGACCGAGACCAACCGCCTGCGCGTGCAGGCCGAACGTAACGA
>JAIFMO010000036.1 GCA_020048435.1 Sulfuritalea sp. | reverse complement strand
GACCTGTTGCGCGTGCTGGCCAACCGGCTGATGCAAGCCGGCCAGGCGAAACTCGCGGTGCCGATCCTGCGCAAGGTGCTGGAAATCGCGCCCGACGAGCCGCATTCGCTGCGCGACCTGGCACTGGCGCTGGCCGAAGCAGGCCAGCCGCGGGACGCTGCCCGCCTGCTGATCCAGCTGGTCAATCGCGACTGGAACAGCCGCTTCGGCGACATCGAGGAAATCGCACTGGCCGAACTCAATGCATTGCTCGCCCGGCACCCGAAGCTCGAGACCACAGGTCTCGATCCGCGCCTGACCGGCAACCTGCCCGTCGAATTGCGCATCGTGCTGTCATGGGACACCGACAACACCGACGTCGATCTGTGGGTGATCGATCCCAACGGCGAAAAGGTCTTCTACAGCCACAAACTGAGTTATCAGGGCGGCCGCATATCGCGCGACGTGACCGGCAGCTATGGCCCCGAGGAGTTCATCCTGAAGGCGCCAAAGCCCGGCAAATACAGCATCCACGCCAACTTCTTCGGCCACCGCCAACAAGTCATCAGCAGCGGTACCACCATCGAGGCGCAGATCACCACCGGCTTCGGCACGGCGCGCCAGCAGCTCGAACGCGCGATCCTTCGACTCAAGGATCAGAAGGAAACGGCGCTGGTGGCGGAGATCGAGGTGAAATAAGCGGGGTTCGTTCGCGGCCTGAAATGGGATCGGGCTTGCGCCGCCGACGGGCAAGGGCGACCGTACCGCTAGCGCCGACTTTTCTCAATCGCCCGCCACGATTACCGTGACAAGATGCTCCGGCTTCACATGCCGGGCAAAGGCCGCCTTGATCTGGGCGACGGTAACCGCCTCGATCTTGCCGGGAAAGTCGTCGAGATAGGTCAGCGGCAGGCCGTAAAAGCCGATGAGCGAGAGGTAGCCGAGCATCTTGGCATTGCTGTCGATGCGCAGGGCCTGGCCGTCGATGAGGTTCTTTTTGGCGGCGGCGAGTTCCTTTGCCGTCGGGCCCTTGGCGAGAAACCCGGTCAGCGTCGCCTCGACCACCTTGATTGCCTCGTCCGCCTTTTCGCGCTTGGTTTGCAGGCCGATCTCGAAGGGTCCGGCCAGCTTGCGCGGCGAGAAGTAGGAATGAACGCTGTAGGCGTAGCCGCGCTTTTCGCGCACTTCCTGCATCAGGCGCGAAACAAAACCGCCGCCGCCGAGAACGTAGTTGCCAAGCAGCAGGGCGAAGTAATCGGGGTCGGTGCGGGCGATGGCCGGTGCGCCGATGTGAATATGCGCCTGAGTTGCCGGATGCGCCACCTTGATCACCTCGCGCGCTGGCAGGCTGACCGGCGGCACGTCGCTGGCGGCTTGGCCCGCCGGCAAGGCTACGGTCAGGCGCTGGGCGATGGCTTCGGCTTCGGCGCGCGAAACGTCGCCGATGATGGACACCACTGCGCGCATCGCAACGTAATTGTCGCGGTGGAAGGCGACGAGATCGGCGCGCCCGATGCGTTCGACGCTCTCCACCGTCGCCTGGCGGCCATAGGGGTGATTGGGGTAGATGGCGGCGGCGAAACGCTTGGCGGCGATGGAATCCGGCTTGGTGTCGGCATCGCGAATGGCGGCGATGCTGCGCGCCTTTTCGCGCGCCAGCACGCTGTCCGGAAAAGTCGGCGTTGCCAGTACGGCAAGCAGCAGTTGCAACGCGGCCTCGCGCTCGTTTGGCAAGGACAGGGTGCGTAGCGTCATGCCGGCGCGGTCGTGTTCGGTCGAGCCGGAGAGCTGGGCGCCGATATCGACGGCCTTGCCAGAAATCTGCTCTTCGTCGAGCGTACCGGCGCCCGCGTCGAGCAGGCTGCGGGTAAAACTGGCCACGCCGGACTTGCCCGCGGGGTCGTGGATGGACCCCGCCGGAAAGTCGACCGCCACGTCGAGAATGGGCAGGCCGCGCGCCTCGACGAAATAAACGTGGGCGCCGGAGGGCGCGACCCAGTGTTCGATCCTGGGGCCGGCATGGGCGGCATTGATAAAGGCAAGGAAGCAAACAAGGAGTATCGGCGGCAGTTTTTTCATGGTCGCTATTCTCAATCTCAATTTCAATCGCAATCGCGTCAATGGCGCGGGGTAAAGGTCGACCGGCGCGGTTTGGCCTGGTCCAGCGGCTGCGGGTCGAGCACCGCCACGGTCAGCGTGTCATCCTTGAAGTATTTCTTCGCCACCGCCTGCACTTCCTCGGCGGTGACACCGCGAATCTTTTCGATCAGCTTGTCGATGTTGCGCCAGTCCTGGCCAACGGCTTCCAGCGCGCCGATCTCCATGGCCTGCGCCATCATCGAATCGCGCTTGTACACCTGGGCGGCGATGGTTTGCGTCTTGACCCGCGCCAGTTCTTCGACAGAAACGCCCTCGTCCTGTACCCGCTTGATCTCGGCCCGCAGCGCGGCTTCGAGTTCGGCCACGGTCTTGCCTTCCACTGGCTTGCCATCGACCAGAAACAGCGCTTCGCCGCGGGCCATGGCGCCGTAGCCGGCGCCGGCCGACTGGGCGATTTTTTGGCCACGCACCAGGTTTTTCGCGAAGCGCGCCGCATCGTGGCCATCGAGCACCGTGGACAAGACTTCAAGTGCGTAGGGCTCGCGATCCTTGTCGATATCCAGAAGCTTGGGCACCTTCCAGCCCATGATGAGGTAAGGCAACTTGGCCGGCGCCTTGACGACGACGCGCTTGATGCCTGTTTGTTCCGGCTCGTTCTGTGGCTTGCGCACGGGCAGGCCGTGCGACTTGATGCGGCCGTAGGTTTTTTCGGCGAGGCGGAATATCTCCCGATGGTCCACGTCGCCCACTACCACGACATAAGCGTTGCCCGGCGTGTACCAATCGCGATACCAGTCGCGGGCATCGGTGTCAGTCATCTGTTCCAGGTCGTCCATCCAGCCGATGATGGGCCGGCGATAGGGGTGCGCCCGGAAAGCCGCCGCGTTGAGCGCTTCATGTACCTGCGCGACCGGGTTGTCGTCCGTGCGCAGGCGCCGCTCCTCCATCACCACCTTGATTTCCTGCTCGAACTCCTTCGCCGTCAATTTCAGGTTGGCCATGCGGTCGGCTTCCAGCGCCATCATTTGCGGCAGGGCGCGCTTGGGCACGATCTGGAAATAGGCGGTGTAGTCGAGGCTGGTGAAGGCATTGTCGCGGCCACCTGCTTCGGCCACGATCTTGTTGAATTCGCCGGTGGCGTGGTTTTTCGTGCCCTTGAACATCATGTGTTCCAGCACATGGGCCACGCCGGAAGTGCCATCCTTTTCGTCCATGGCGCCGGCGCGGTACCACACCATATGCACGGCGGTCGGCGCGCGGTGGTCTTCCTTCACGATCACGCGCAGACCGTTGGGCAGGCGCTGTTCGAAGGTGCCGACGGGAATTGAAGCGGCAGCGGGATTGGACCCGTGAGCAGGATTGGCAAAAGTCGGCGCTAGCGACACGGCAAACAGGCAGCCGAACAGCAGGGTGCGGGCGAGGGCGGGGAAGAGGCGGCGCTTCATTGTCATGTTCTCGTAGTCAAGTTCTGCCAGGGGCTTCTGATAAAATGAATTTCGGAAATATTTTGTGTTGCGCATCATAGCGCAGCCGTCATCCGACAGCCTTCCAGCTACCCGGTTCCCCCTATCCCCATGTTTGGTTTCCAGAAAAAAACCGAGGTCGTCGAGGAGAAGAAATCCTCCTGGAGCGAGCGCCTCAAGGCCGGGCTGGCCAAAACCCGCGCCACGCTCAACACGCCGGTGGGCGAGCTGTTCGCCCGCGGCAAGATCGACGAAGAACTGCTCGAAGAACTGGAAAGCATCCTGTTGCAGGCCGACTGCGGCATCGATGCCACGCAGTGGCTGCTCGACGAATTGCGGGCCAGCGTCAAGCGCGACCGGCTCGAAACGCCCGCCGAGTTGCAACGGGCGCTGGTGCGTCTGCTCCAACAGTTGCTTGCCCCGCTGGAACAGCCGCTGACGGTTTCCGGTCACAGCCCCTTCATCATCATGGTCGCCGGGGTCAACGGCGCCGGCAAGACCACCTCCATTGGCAAGCTGGCACGTCATTTCCAGGACGCAGGCAAGAGCGTGCTGCTGGCCGCCGGCGACACCTTCCGCGCCGCCGCCCGCGAGCAACTGACGGCCTGGGGCGAGCGCAACAACGTCACGGTGATCGCGCAGGAATCGGGCGACCCGGCGGCCGTGGTGTTCGACGCCATCAACGCTGCCCGCGCCCGCAATATCGACATCGTGCTGGCCGACACCGCCGGCCGCCTGCCAACGCAACTGCACCTGATGGAAGAAATCGCCAAGGTGCGCCGCGTGATCCAGAAGACCGACCCCAGCGGCCCCCACGAGGTGCTGCTGGTGCTCGATGCCAACATCGGCCAGAACGCCGTCGCCCAGGTCAAAGCCTTCGACAAGGCCATCGGCGTCACCGGCCTCGTCGTCACCAAGCTCGACGGCACGGCCAAGGGTGGCGTGCTGGCGGCCATCGCCCGCCAGTGTCCCAAACCCGTGCGCTATATCGGCGTCGGCGAGGGCATCGACGACCTGCAGCCCTTCAAGGCGGCCGAGTTTGTCGAGGCGTTGTTCGACACGCCAGCCACGACCGCTGCGTAATTGGCTTAATTGGCGTGATTCGCTTCGACCGAGTCAGCAAGCGTTACCCTCCGGGCATCGATGCGCTGAGTGATGTCAATGTCGAGGTGAAATCCGGCGAATTTCTCATCGTTGGCGGTCACTCGGGCGCGGGCAAGAGCACCTTGCTCAAACTGATCGCCGCCATCGAGCGGCCCACCGGCGGCGCGGTGCTGGTCAATGGTCAGAACATTGGCGCGCTGCCGCGCGGTGCGGTGCCCTATCTGCGCCGCAATATCGGCCTCGTCTTTCAGGACCAGAAACTGTTGTTCGACCGCAGCGTGTTCGACAACGTGATGCTGCCCTTGGCCATCGCCGGCTTCGCGCCGAAGGAGGCGGCGCGGCGCGTGCGGGCGGCGCTCGACAAGGTCGGGCTGCTCGATCGCGAAAAGGCCATGCCTATAGCGCTGTCAGGCGGCCAGCAGCAGCGGCTGGCCATCGCCCGCGCGGTGGTCGGCCGACCGGGCCTGCTGCTGGCAGACGAGCCGTCGGCCCACCTCGACCCCGACACCGCCCACGATGTCGCGGCCATCTTCCGCGAATTCCATCAGGTCGGTGTCACCGTTATCGTCGCCACCTACGATGACCACCTGTTCCCCGGCGCCCGCGGGGTGCGGCTGGATCATGGCCGTTTGAGCGCATGACCGCCTGGCTCAGACACCATCGCGACGCACTGCGGCTGGCCCTGCGCCGGCTGGCGGCGGCGCCGGTCAACACGCTGCTGTCGCTGCTCGCCATCGGCGTGGCGCTGGCGCTGCCGGCGGGCGGGCAGATGTTATTCGCCAACGCGCAGTCGGCCATGCGCGGGGTGGCGACGGCGC
>JAIFMO010000239.1 GCA_020048435.1 Sulfuritalea sp. | reverse complement strand
AGCAGGGCCAGAAACCAGGCTGGCGGCTGCCTCGTCAGGTCAGTGGGGCTATCTCGCGCGTCGACGATCGGCTTGCGCGTCTTCGGATCAAGCAGCGCGATGCGTTGCAAGGCTTCCGCGCGGACAATGTCGTCGAAGGTTTGCTGCACGGTGGCGAGATCGCCGATGACCACTGCATTACCCAGCATCGGGCGCAGCGCAAGGATGAACGTCTTTGCTTCGTTTTGATATTGCTGGCGCGTCGAATCGATGCGTTCCTGGATGACCAGGGCAAGCCCAAGCAGCGAAATGCCCGCAACCACCAGCAGGGTGAGCAGCAGGGTGCGCCAGCGCAGGCTGAGCCGCTTCATGAGCGCATGGCTCCGTTATTCCGCTATCTTCTGATAGATCTTGCGCACATTATCGTAGTCACGCTCGTTGGCCGGCTCGAAACCGGGCGCGCCGCTGGCCTCCAGCGCGGCTGCCGCGCGCGGATCGCCCTTCATGGCCAGTAGCGCCCGTCGGATCGCGTCGGCATCCGCCTTCGGCACCCGGGGGTGAACGATTACCGGAAGTTCGGCGAATCCTTCGGAACTAAACATCTCGCGATAAGACAGCGCGTTCTGGGCGGCATACTGGGACAGGAAGCGCGAATTGACCGCGACGGCATCGACCTGGCGGGCTTTGAGCTGCGCCAGCGCGCCTTCCTGATTACCGGCCATGACCGGTTCAACTTTAAGCTTGGCCGTCTGCAACGCGACCATGGGGACGGCGTAGGCGACGAAAGCCTCTTTCGACGGAAAGGCGACACGCTTCCCGGACAACTCCTTGAGTGTCTTGACCGGACTGTCGGCTAAAACGGCAACAGCTCCGTAGATTGGTTTTCCCGCCCAGCGGGCAATTACCTTGTAGGTGCCGTCGTATTCCTTGCGGAAGTTATGGTTGGTGAAGGCCAGATCGAATTCGCCGCGCCCCATCATGGCGTCGGTTTCCTGAACCGTGGCGCCCATCTTGAGCTGAAATGACAGGCCGGTGGCATCGGACAGGTACTTGAGAATGGGATTCCAGCGCTGGGCCGTCTTGGCCGGGCTTTGCTGGTTGAGAACCCCGAAAGCCAGGGGAGCGCGCTCGGGAGCGGGGTCGCCGGCAAACACGAGCGAGGCTGCGAACACCAGCCACAAAGCATGAAAACGCCACTTGCGCATGATGATTCTCCTCTAACGATTTCTCCACGCGTCCAGCTCCCGGGCGAGCTGTGCGTATCCAGTGCGAATCTCGGCCACCACGGTTTCATCTATCGCACCGCCATTGCGTAACGTGTGCTCGATCTCCCGCAAGCGGGCGGAAAGTGTCAGGCCGCCAATCTGCGCCATCAGGCCCTTCAGCGTATGGACGCCACGGGTTGCGTCCGCGTGCTGGCCGGTCGCAACGGCATGCGCGAGCGCGTCCAGCTGGCTATCCATGTCCGCCATCGCCAGATCAACGATTTCGCAGGCAAACTCGCGGTCGTTGGCGACGCCACTGAGGAGCGCCCGTTCATCCAGCAGCGAATGTTCCGCCGCACCGGCGGATACCTCGGCGGCCATTGGTTCGACTATTGGTTCGGTCAGTCGTGCGCTCATCGGTTCGCTCATGGGTTCGCTCATCGGTTCCGTCAGTTGAACAGCCGGCGTTGCCGTAGCGACGGCGCTCGCGGCCCCCGCCAGCCAGTGAGTGACTTTGGCGGCAAGCTCCTCCATGGCGACAGGCTTGGACATATAGTCGTTCATACCCGCTGCAATACACTGCTCGCGATCGCCAATCATGGCGTTGGCAGTCATGGCGACAATATGAATGCCTGTATTGCCCTGCCCCGCCTCGCCCTGGCGTATCCGCCGCGTGGCCTCGAAGCCGTCCATCACCGGCATCTGGCAATCCATCAGCACCAAACCGTAGGGAACTTTCCGCAGGATATCGATCGCCTCCTGGCCATTGTTCGCTATATCCACATGGTAGCCACGCCGGGCCAGCATGGCGCAGGCGACTTTCTGATTGGCCAGGCTATCCTCGACGAGGAGGATGCGCGTACCCGGCTCCATGGCCTCTTCGATGGTGTAGCGGGTGATGATGTTCTGCGCCGGCGCCGCCGTGATGGCACCGCCGCGCAAGGCAGACAGGCAGCGCCGCAACAGTTCCTTCTTGACGGGCTTGGTCAGATAGGCGTCAAAGCCGGCCTGGCGCATGCGGTCGGCATCGCCACGCAGCGGGGCCGAGGTCAGCATGACGCACCGCGTCACCGCCAGCGCCGGATCGTGGCCAATGATGCGACCGAGGGCCTCGCCATCCATCTCCGGCATGTTCATGTCGATGATGGCCGCCTCGAAGGGCTTTCCGGTCGCGGCCGCCTGCTTCATCTCCTTCAGCGCTTCCGCGCCGCCGATCGCCTCCACGCTTGAGCAACCCCAGGCTTGCAACAGGTTTTTGAGCAAGCGTCGATTGTTGGCGTTGTCGTCCACCACCAATATCCGATAGCCGTCCAGATCGGCTTCCGGCAACGCGGCCGGCGCAGTCGCATCTTCGGGTTGGCGTTTGATGATCGCGGTAAACCAGAAGGTCGATCCCTGGCCTTCCGCACTGGTTACGCCGACCTCGCCCCCCATCAACTCGCTCAACCGTTTGGAAATCGACAAACCGAGTCCGGTACCGCCAAATTTGCGCGTCGTCGAGCCGTCGACCTGCGTGAAGGGGGAAAACAGCAGATGCAGGCGTTCCGCCGGAATGCCGATACCCGTGTCGCTAATGTCGAAGCGCAGCGTCACCGTCTCTTCGTTTTCGGCGATAACGCTTACTTCGATGACGACCTCGCCCTGCGTGGTGAATTTGAAGGCATTGCCGACCAGATTGACCACGATCTGCCGCAAGCGTCCGGGATCGCCGCGCAACTGCCGTGGCACCCGCGGATCAAGCAGGCAGACAAATTCGAGGTTTTTCTCGTGCGCCCGCAGCGCCATCATGTCCGTGACCTGGTCAAGAACATGGCCCAGATCAAAATCGATGGTTTCCAGATCGAGCTTGCCGGCCTCGATCTTGGAAAAGTCGAGAATGTCGTTGATGATCGACAGCAGCGATTCGCCACTGTGGTCGATGATCTCCGCGAACTCCCGCTGCTCGTCGGTGAGCGGTGAATCAAGCAGCAGTTGCACCATGCCGATAATGCCATTCATAGGCGTGCGAATTTCGTGGCTCATATTGGCCAGGAATTCCGACTTGGCGCGGTTGGCGCTCTCGGCGTTGTAGCGGGCCTCGCGGTTGGCGCGGAAGTAAAGCACCACCGCGATCACGGCAACGATCAGCATGCCGCCAGCGACGGCGATCAATAAGAAGAGCCAGGGCATCTCGGCCTTGAGGCGGACGATGTCGGGCGCCGGCAGCGGGACATGGATGGCAATTCCCGCATCCGCGAGCGTGCGCGTAGCAAGGATAACGGGCGTCGGCGCGCCGGCCAGCATGATCAACTCCGGGTAGCGGCCATCTTCCCAGGGACGGATGGCCAGCGGTGCGATGCTTGATTGCTTGTAGCGTTGCGCCAGCAGCCCGGCGGGCAGGGTTGCCACGGTGGACCCGGGCAAACTGCGATAGTCGAGCGCCGGATTTTCACTCAGCACGACAACACCATCCGCATCCGAGATAAAGGCATTCGCCGGCTTTGTCCACCGCAGGAAGCGAGGGAGATCGCGTTTGGCCACCACGGCGCCGACAAAGAGGCCCTTGTCGTCATGCACCGGGTAGGAGTAGTAGAAGCCGGGTATCTTGCTGACCTTACCAACCGCATATTGTTGACCGGCTTGTCCGGCTTTCGCTTGCAGGTAATATTCCCGCTCGCGGAAATTGGCGCCAACGAAACTCGTGGCTGTATCGGCGTTGCTGGCGGCGACACAATCGCCCGCCGCGTTAACCAGCCAGATCACGTCGGCATTGAATCCGTTGGCCGCGGTGGCGAGGAAAGCGTTGAGCCGGGCCAGTGCCGCGTCGCCGCTCCATGCCTGCTTGCGCTTATCCAAATCCAGCGTTGACGCCGCGAGATCGGGACCAAAATTCCCCAACTGCTTTCTCACCACGTCCTCGTTGGCCAGAACCTTGGGAATGCTCCGCAGGATCGTCAGCGCGTCGTTGATGTCGTCCGCGACGTCACTCACATTCTTGCGCGCTTCGGCCACGCCATTGCGGTAAGCCTGATCCGATCCACGCGCGCTGTAGTAAGCAGTGCCTAGCCATGACAGCGCGACCCAAGCAACGAGCAGGACGCTCACCAGCCGGAAAATGCCCCCGAACGAGCCAATATTCGGTCTTCTCATTAAATAACTATACCCCCCCAACTAAAGTTAGCCTATTCGCTGCCTGCCCATGGCCACTGAACGCTTCACGCCGCCAGTTGCGCCAGCCAATCGGCGGCCCGCTCGACCGCGACGCGACCACGCAATTCCGGCTGGCGCAGGTGGCGGACCAACAGGATGGCGCCGGCCTGGGGAAAGCGCTCGGCGATGGCGGCGAGGTAGGCGGGCACCTGCGGATCGCTCAGTTTGCACTCGGCGAAACCAAGCGGAACGCCCTTCTCGCACAGGACAAAATCGATCTCCCGGCCTTCCTTGTCGCGGATGTAGTGCAGGGTAATGTCGCGTCCGGCCGAATCCTGCAAGAAATGAGCGTGCCGCAGCAGCATGGTGGCGCAGGCGTTCTCGAAGCGCACGCCCTCCTTGTCCGCCTCGCCATCGACCAGGCCGGTGTCGAAGAAATACACCTTCGGCTCCTTGAGCAGCGCGCGGGCGATATTGCGATGAAAGGGGCGCACCGTAAAGACGATGTGCAGCGCCTCAAGGATTTCCAGGTACTTGCCCAGCGTCGTCGGCGATATTTGCAGGTCGCGGGCGAGCGAGGCGAGCGATAGCGGCGACCCGACGCGGGCGCGCAACATGTCGATGAAGACGCGCATGGCGCGGATTTCACCGATGCGCGAGAACTCGAGAATGTCGTCGCGGATGGCGCCCTCGACGTAGAGACGCCGCCAGCGTTCGGCGTCGGCGGGGTTCTCGGCCAGGAAAGGTTCGGGAAAACCACCGCGTTCGAGCAACCGCGTTAACGCCGCTTCGGGTGTCGCGCCGGACGCGCCAACCCACTCGGCCACGGTAAGCGGATGCAATCGCCACGAGAAATAGCGTCCGGCCAGCGATTCACCGGATTGGCGGAAGGCATCGAGGCGGGCGCTACCGGTAACCAGCAGCGCCTGTCCCGCCGGACGTCCGTCAAAAACACCCTTCAGCCATGCTTTCCAGCCCGGCATCTTGTGCAGTTCGTCGAAGACGACCAAGGTGGCGCCGGGCGACCAACTCTGGTCGAGAATGACCCGCTGATCACCGGCCACGTCCCAGTTGAGCACTTGGGCGCGGGGAAATTCAGCAGCCAGCGCGCGCGCCAGCGTGGTTTTTCCCGCCTGCCGCGGCCCGGAAAGAAAAACCATC
>JAIFMO010000142.1 GCA_020048435.1 Sulfuritalea sp. | reverse complement strand
TGGAAAGGGTGTGCGGCCGCAGATGGCTGGGTGACGAAGTACAGCCCGTCGAGGCCTCTGACCGCTCCCGCTGCAAAACGGCCGGTGGGCCGTATAGAAAAGTCGGCGCTGGCGGGACGGTGGGAATCAAGTGGCCCGAAGGTAGTCGAGCCATTGTTCGAACAGCCTGCGGTCGGCGGCGCAGACAGCGGATCGTGCCATCAGGCTCAGCGGTGCAGGCTGACCGTTGAGAGTGTCGGCATGGCCGCCGGCTTCCTCCAGTATCAGGCTGCCTGCGGCGTAATCCCACAGATTTTGCCGGCCATGCAGATACAGATGGAAGCGGCCCGCCGCCACCCAGCACCAGTCGAGCGCAACCGAGCCGATCGAGCGCTGCGACGAATAAGGTGGTGTCGCGGCAATGCGCGCAGCCAGGGGGGCGGGCAGACGCTTGAAGTCGATGCAGGCGGTCGTCTTGGCGAGCGGGATGCCCGACGCAGGCGCCTGCAGCGTTTCTCCATTGAGCGTGGCGCCATGTCCCCGCAGGGCGGCAAAAGATTCATCATGCATCGGGTCGAAGACGATACCGGCCTCGATGCGGCCCTGGCGCATGAGCGCCAGCGAAACGGCGAACAGCGGAATGCCGGCGGCGTAGTTGCTGGTGCCGTCGAGCGGATCGAGAATCCATAGTCCTTCGCAGTCCTCGCCGCGCGCATTGCCGACCTCGGCCAGCAACTGCGCCTGTTGCGCCGCCTCCATTTCCTCGCCCAGTAAGGCAATCCCGGGGTGGCGCGCCGCCAGTTCGGCCTGCAAGCGCGATTGCATCGCCAGGTCGGCCTCGGTCAACCAGCTGCCATCCGCCTTTTCTCGACGGCTGGTACGGCGGAAGCGTTCGAGCAGCTCTTCACGCGCGATGGCGCGGACGATTGTCTCAAGGGCTGAAAGATCTGCGGGGGTCATGGATAACTCGCTTGCCTCTGTTGAATTTTGAGTGGGTGTCAGACGACTTGCCTGTAGGCAGTCGCGTGGCGTGAAGCTGTCGCTCGTCGCGGGTGACTTGTGCCTGTAGCCCGGAAAAGTCGGCGCTAGCGGAACGGCACTATCGGGCGGCGGCGGTGCTTTGAGCGTCTCTTTACGTGTCGACCATTGTCTTGGCGGCCAGCACGGCGTCGAGATTGGCGATCGCGCAGTGGGTCTTGACTTCGAAGATTCTGACCGCCTGCGGAAAGCGCCGCGCAATGGCCCAATAGGCGCCGGGATAGCCGTGCGGGTTGAAATAGCCGTCGTCCAGGTCGCAGCCTGACTGGATCGCCTCGGCTATCGACAGGTGGTCGTCCATCAGTCCGTCGTTGGCGTGCAGATGACAGTGCAGGGCGATGCCTTCAACATCGAGTTCGCCCATGAAATCCATCCAGGCGGCCAGCGAGTCGTTGGACCAGACCTTGGCGTGACCCATATCAAAGCAGAAATGGATGCGGCGCAGGTTGTGGCGTCGCACCTGTTCAAACAGCCGGCGATGGAAATCGATTGAGTCAAAGGTGTTTTCGATATGTAGCCGGTAGTCGTGGCGGGTGCAGATTTCTTCGGCGCGCAGCAAATTATCGACCAGGCGGTTGGCCGTGGCTGGGCGCAGAAATTCACGCGCTGTCAGCGGCGCGAGGCCAAGGTGGATGATCGAGTACGCACTGCTGAACGTGCGCGCCAACCGGATGTGCGCGTCGAGCCGGTCGGCCTTCTCGTGCAGGTTGAACACCACGCAGTGATGAAAATCAGTGTGGGCGTTGATCGGGATGCCGGCTTGGGGCAGGCGTTCAGCGAACAAGTCGAGCGTGGCCGCGTCGCCATGGTAGAGCCCGACCTCAACCGCGTGACCATGCCTGATCGCATGGTCGAGGATGGCGTCGTGGTGCGCGGTTGTTCATGGGGGCTGACCGCTTTACTCCAGGCGGCAAAAAGTCGGCGCTAGCGGTACGGTACCATCGCCCGCATGGTCGCGTGCGTCGGGCCGTGGGCGCCGAAAAGGATCGGGCAGCCAGTCAGCGCGGCGATGCGTTCCAGCAGGTCGGCCGCGCTGCGTAGCGGCTCGCTTTCATATTGCGGTTGCGCCTGGCCAAGCAAGGTGGTCAGGCGGGTCTGGTGATCGAGGTCGCGCGCCGGACCGGCCCGCAGTTGGGTGACGATGCCGTTGTCGTCCGGATCGCGCTGGCATAGCGTCGGGTCGTTCGGGCCGGGCGCCACGCGGTAGCCGCCGCATAACTTGAACTCACCGCCGTCATCGAAGGCGTCAAGGTGGCTGAGCAACAGACCATCGACGCCGCCCAGCGCGGCGAGCGCGTAGCGCAGCAGTACAGCATCCGGATGGCCGCGGCGAAAACGTCCCTGCCAGCCGTCGGCTGCATTGTGCGGCTCGGCGAGGCGGTCGAGTGCTGCGTCCCAAGTGGGCAGCGGGCCGGGGCCGTGACGGGTGAGGTAGCTGCGCAGAACACCCAGGTGCCGCAGCGGGACATCGGCCCCGCCGCCAGCATCGGCGAGCACGGCGGTGGCCGCTTCGCGATGGATGTTGCTCCAGGTCGTGTGCGGATGGAAGCCACGCCATTCGTCGAGCAGCACGCCTTGCGCGCCTTCGAAAATCACCGTGCCGGGCAACTGCAACCGCTCGGCGATGGCCGTCGGATCGGCGGGTGGCACGCGGACTGTCAGTTCGTGCATTTGGTCGAGCCAGCGCATCGAGACACCGGCATCGTCGAGCAGACGACGCTCGTCGGCAACTGCCGGGTCAGGCCCAACCGCTACAACGGGTACATCAGGTACATCGGCGCAATCAGCCGCGGTCAGTTCCTCGCGCAGGGTGTGGCGGATAGCTTCCAGCTTGTCATGCGCCAGCGCACGCCGGGGCAGGTCGCCGTAGTGCAGCACCTGCTCGGGGTGAGCCAGCGCGTGCCGCACCGTTTCGCCGACACCGACGCCGCAGGTGCCGTGCGCCGCCGCGCCGCGCCGCAATTCGCGCAGGCGGCCGGCGGCCTGATGGAACGGGGTGTTGATGCGGCAGCGGCGGTCGATCAGCAAACGGTCGAAGGCGTCAGTGACGCCAGCGCGCACCAAGTGCGCGTTCTCGACT
This sequence comes from Sulfuritalea sp., assembly GCA_020048435.1. Classification (GTDB taxonomy): domain Bacteria; phylum Pseudomonadota; class Gammaproteobacteria; order Burkholderiales; family Rhodocyclaceae; genus Sulfurisoma. The sequence goes on along the minus strand of JAIFMO010000142.1, from coordinate 4,277 downwards.
AGCAGGGCGCCCGGATGGACGACCACCGGGTAGGCCAGCACGGTGGCGACGCCGGGCTGGAAAGTGCCAGAACCGAACTGCGAAAAAGTATGGTGGCGTCCGTCAGGCAGGACGACGTTGTGGCCGGCCTGCGCCCCGCCGTTGAAGCGGACGACGGTGTGCGCCCGCCACAAACGGCAGAGGGCGTCGGTGAACATGCCTTTGCCACAATCGCCGAAGCCGAGGCCGTGGAGGGCGATCCGGCGGGTTTCCATCAGGCGTGGTTCAGCCGAACAGCCGGCGCCACCAGGAACTGCGCGGCGCTGCCGCCAATGGCATGGTGCTGGTATGCACCCGCTGAACCGCGTTGGGGTCGTGCAGGGCAGCGTAAGACTCGATCGCGCGCAGGACAGCGGCCACGCGCTCGGGCGGCAGGCCGTTCTCGCCGAGGATGGTGGCGGCGGTGTCGAGGTCGGGAATGGCCCGCTCGGTCAGGCCGACGAGGGCGGCCGCCACCGCGCAGGTGTCCTCCGGCGCTTCCATGCAGATGACGTTGTCGCCGAGCAATTCGCGCCAGCGCGCCTCGCAGTTCTGGCGCCGCTTGAGATCGGGGATCAGGAAGAACAGGTGGTAGGTTTCGGCGGCGGCGGCAATCACTTCCTCGATGGGAATGTCCTCATCGAGCGTGTCACCGATCAGGGCACCGACCTGATGGTGGGAGATTGCCGGATACGGCAGCTCGTCGCCGGTCATGAAAAGGTAGCCTTTTTTCTTGCGCTTGGCCCAGCAATCCATGTCGGTGTGCTGCGCCAGCAGGTAAAAAGCCAGTTCGTAGCTTTCCGAGCCGGTGCCGCCGCCACCGCCTTCCAGGAAACTCCAGGTGAGCCACTGGTCCATCAGGTCGGCGGTCGATTCGAACTGGCCAACCTGCAATGCCGCCCGGTCGGAGGTGGCGTCGCCAATGGCCATGAACAGCAACTGCGGATCGGGGATGCGGCAGGCCATCAACAGTTGCATGAAGGTCGGCAGTTGCTGGCGCGCCAGCAGGTCGGGAATGCGGCCCATCGAGCCGGTGACGTCGAGCGCGAAAACAATGCCGAGGGAGTTGGGATGGTCGGCGTTGTCACGCGCTTCGCGCACCTTGAGGCCCCGTGGGTTCATCAGGGGATGGCAGCCACGTTGTGTGAATACTTCCGCCGCCGAACTGGCGGAGCGGCCGGCCACCAGCGCGGCGTGCGCGGCGTGCGAGTAATTGCCAAATCCCATGATGGTCTCCCTGATAGATTATTCGGCGCGGGGGTGCGGGTGAAAATCGATGAACTTCGGGGGGCCGAAGGCGCTGGCGGCGGCCTGCACCAGTTCGCGGTCCAGCCCGGCGGCGTCCAGCCCATCGCAGCAGGCAACATCTTCGCTGGTCGCGCGCAGCAGCGTTGCCAGCGGCGGCGGTACGCTGGCGGGAATGGCCGGCGCGTGCTCGTCGCCATTCTCTTTTCCTGTCTGCCCGAGCAGCATGCGGATAGCCCATGCCGCCTGTCGCAGGTCGTGGCCGATGGCGCTCCGTCCGCCGTTGTCGCGGGCCGCCGCCCAGCCAATCAGCAGGATGCCATGATTGCGCGGATGCACGAGCAGATGTTCGGGATGAATGTCGCCATGCGTCCAGCCAGCGCCATGCACGAAGCCGAGGATGTCCAGCAGGCGCCGCCAGATCCACACCGCGTGGCGGGCATCGATGCCCGCAGGGTAGTTCCTGCGCACGTCGGCGAGGCTGCCCCAGTAGCCGGCCGGGTGCCGCAGGACCAGCGCCGTGCCATTCGTGGCCATGCCACGAGCGGTATTTGCCATGCCACTGGCGATCACCCGCGGCAGGCGCTGGCTGTAATAGGCGGCGGTGGGCGTATCGAGCGCCTGCAAGCGGGCCAGCACGTCGGCTTCCCTGGCGATCATCGGGGCATCCGCCGCCGCGCGCACCAGTTTGAGCGTTACACGTTCCGGCAGCGGCGCGATGCGCTCGGCCAGGAATACATCGGAAATCGATCCAGCGCCAATATGCGCCAGCAGTCGATAACCCTGTCCCTTGACGGTCACGCCGCTGCCCGACGTATCCAGCCTGGCGCAAGCACGCGCATGGGCATCGTGGAACCAGGCGGCTTCCACCACATCCACGCTCCTTGTTACCGTGGCGCCGCAGTGCGGGCAGGCCACCATGCGCCAGCGTGCCTGGCGTGGCAGCGGTGCGCCGCATTGCGGGCAGTTGAGCGAGACGAAGGGCATCGCGGTCGTTGTCTGTTCAGCGTGTCGTCGTAGTTTATTCGGCCTTCCACTTGATCGAACAGCCGATGCTCGGTATCTGTTCAGCGGGGCCGGCGCCGCTCAGCGCCACCTGTTTCATCGCCTCGAACAGATCGCGCCGCACGTCATCGGGCGCGGTTTCCTTGCGCGACGCGTCGAGGCGGCCGCGATATTGCAGTTCCATCCGTGCGTTGAAACCGAAGAAGTCGGGCGTGCATACCGCGCCGTAGGCTTTGGCGACTTCCTGGGTTTCGTCGAGGACGTAGGGGAAGGGGAAGTTGAGTTCGCGGGCGATCTTCACCATGTTGTCCCACGAATCCTCGGGGTAGTCGCGCGGGTCGTTGGCCATGATGGCGATGGCGTTCATGCCCATGGCCTTGAGCTCCGCGGTATCGCGGATCAGGCGGTGGATCACAGCCTTGACGTAGGGGCAGTGGTTGCAGATGAACATGACCAGCAAGCCCCTGGGACCACGCGCCGAGGCGAGGCTGTAACGCTTGCCGTCGGTGCCGGGCAGGTCGAAATCGATGGCCGGGCGGCCGAAATCGCAGACGGGGGTAGTGGTGCTGGCCATGGGGTATCTCCTTGGTTTTTTGCGGACATATAATGTGCCAATGATAACGCGCATCCATTGTCCGCAAGACTTGGCGCCCGGTGCCCATGTGGCGTTGCCGGCAACGGCGGCGCACCATGTCGCCCGTGTCCTGCGCCTGAAAGAAGGCGACGCCTTGACCTTGTTCGATGGTCGCGGCGGCGAGTGGATGGCGCGGATTGCGCTCATCCGCAAGGACGATGTGCATGCCGATCTGGTTTCCTTCGATCCCGTCGAGCGCGAATCTTTGCCGGCAATTACCCTGGTGCAGTCGGTTGCCGCGGCCGACAAGATGGACTGGATCGTGCAGAAGTGCGTCGAGCTTGGCGTCGCCGCCATCCGTCCGGTGGCGGCGAAGCGTTCGGTGATTCGCCTGTCGGGCGAACGCATGGAGCGGCGGGTGGCGCACTGGCAGGCCGTCGCCAACGCCGCTTGTGAGCAGTGCGGGCGCAACCGGGTGCCGCAAGTGGCGCCGATTGTTGATCTGCCTCAATACCTTGGCGAGCGCAGTCGAGACAATGAGGGCGAAAACGAACTATGTTTGCTGGCGCTGCCGACCGCGCCACGCCGGCTGCGAGATTGGCCCGAACCGAGCGGGGCTGTCAGTTTGTTGGTCGGCCCGGAAGGTGGTTTCGATGAAGGTGAATTGCTGGCGGCGCGCGCCGCCGGTTGTGAGGGAGTAAACCTGGGGCCGCGGGTATTGCGCACCGAAACAGCGGGCGCCGCGGCTATAGCTTCGATGACGGCTTTGTGGGGAGACTGAAAATGTTCGAATCAGCGGAACTGGGTCACAGCATCGACAAGGAAACGTACCGGAAGGAAGTCCCCGCGCTGCGCGCAGCCTTGCAGGACGCCCAGTACAATCTCAAGGAAAACGGCAAGATTCCGGTCGTGGTGCTGGTCAGCGGCCAGGATGGCGCCGGCAAGGGCGAGACCATCAATATTCTCTACGAGTGGATGGACCCGCGTTTCATCTCCACGCTGGCTTTTTCGTCGCCGACCGACGAAGAGACCTCGCGTCCCTTTATGTGGCGCTATTGGCGCGCGTTGCCGCCCAAGGGCCGCATCGGCGTCTTTGCCGGTTCGTGGTATTCAAGCCCGATCCATGATCGCATCGATGGCGGCATGACCAAGGCGGCGATGGATGCGCGCATTGACCAGATCAACCGTTTCGAGGCCATGCTGGTGAATGAGGGCGCGCTGGTGCTGAAGTTCTGGTTCCACCTGACCAAGGATGGCCAGAAGCGTCGCCTCAAGTTGCTGGAAAAAGATCCCAAGACCGCCTGGCGCGTAACCAAGTGGAACTGGGATCGCCTCAAGACTTACGACAAATTGCAGGACGTGGTTGGCCATGTGCTACGCATGACCAACACGCCGTGGGCGCCGTGGACCATCATCGAAGGCGAGGATGATCGTT
>JAIFMO010000167.1 GCA_020048435.1 Sulfuritalea sp. | reverse complement strand
AATTCGCGTTCGAAATCAACATCGCTGACTTTCAGTTTGGCCGCTTCGGATCGGCGCGCCCCCCAGCAGAGCGCAAGAATCACATAGTCGGCCATGACACGCTTGGGATAGTTTCGCCCCCCAACAATGTTGCGCATGGCCGCAATGGCTTGAAGCCATTTCTGACCGGCTTCATCGTCAGTATGGATGACGGTCTTCCTCTCTTGGAGTTGCGGCAAGGTGTGTTTTTTCAGCCAATCGGCGAAGGGATCGCGATCCGGCTGCTCGGTGCTGTCGAGTCGATTCCAGGCGGCACGCATATAGCGCCAAACTTTGAGAGCGGTTGCGTCGCCACGCTGGTTGCGCAGCGCAGTCATCATTTCTTGAAGATGATCTGGCGCAAGTTCATGAATCGGCGTGCGCCAGATCGTCATGTCCTCGATCCATTTTTGGACATCCTTGCGGTCGCGTTGGGTTGTGGTCACGTCTTCCTCCGCTTGGGTAATGATGTCGCGGGCAAAAACGGCCCCCAGCGTCTCCTTGGCTCGCTGTCGCTCCTGCTTGACCTCGGCAATGGCTTTCTTCTTTTCCAGATTGGGGTCTTGGCCCAATGGCGCTACCTTAAAGAAAAGCGCCTGTAATATCAATTAGATGCATGGTAAGTGGAACACCGGATAGCGATACCGTGAAGGGTGTCGAATCCAAACGGGAGGGTACCCGGTGTCCGCCTATCGCAAGCATAGCAAAACGCGCCTGGTTCATAGTCGAGTAGAACGGCTGCGTAGTCAGGCCGGTTGTTTGTGGGACGAAATCTGGAGCTGGCTTGGGGTTGAGCCAAACTGCATGTGGCAATGGGTAGACATGGAAGTTTTGAAGTGGCGAGAAAGGCGCTACTCACCCATGAAGACGCTACGGATGTTCATTGGTCAGGTGGTCAGTGCGGATCAAAGTTGCCAGGATGCGGTAGCGCGAGAGACAGGGGGCGGGGATCAATCAGGCGGACAGAGCACTGGGCCGTATTGCCGGGCGCGTCAGCGCCTGCCACTGAAACTGCTGCAACGCCTGGTGCTTGAATCTGGGGAACGATTGCGAGCTCGGCAGGCAACGCATTGGCGCTGGCACGGTCGGGAGGTAAAGCTGGTTGATGGCACGACAGTATCGATGCCCGACACAGAGAAAAATCAGGCCTGTTTTCCGCAAAGCCGCACACAAAAAGCTGGGCTGGGATTTCCCGTTGCCCGCTTGGTGGCGGTAGTGTCGCTCTCATGCGGTGCGGTACTGAAATGGGCGACCGGGCCGTGCGCCGGCAAGGCCAGCGGCGAAACCTCGATGCTGCGAGACCTGGCGCACGGCTTCGGCGCGGGCGATCTGGTCATGGCGGATCGTTACTACGCCGGATATTTCATGTTGGCGACGTTGATTGAATGTGGTGCCGATATCGTCATTCGGCAGCACCAACAGCGCAAGACGGATTTTCGCCGTGGCAAGCGACTGGGCAAGAGCGATCATATTGTTGACTGGCCGAAACCGGTGCGTCCCCGCTGGATGGATCACGACACCTATATCGCGATGCCCGACTTCCTGACGCTGCGGGAAGTGCGTGTTGCCGATTGGGTGATCGTCACCAGCCTGATTGATGCCAAGACGGTATCCCGTATGGAACTTGGCGCGCTCTACCCGCAACGCTGGCAGATCGAACTGGACCTTCGCTCGATCAAGTCGGTGATGCAGATGGCGGTTCTACGTTGCCTGACACCGGACATGGTGAAAAAGGAAATCGCCGTGCATTTACTGGCCTACAACCTGATCCGTGCGGCAATGGCGCAAGCGGCTGTCTTGTACAACACCCATCCGCGCCAACTCAGCTTCAAGGCAACCATGCAATTGCTACGTGCATCCGACATTGATGCGCGACATGATCGGGGATTGACGGCCTCCAGCCGGTATTACTTATTGCTACGCTCAATCGCCAGCAACGTCCTGCCCCGTCGACCGGGTATCCAGCACCTCCGACACGAAACGCATCAGCATAATACTGATGTGGCCGCCGAGCTGAATCTGTCTTGATCCAGCCGTGACGAAGATGCATTTTCTTCGTCATCCGTCTTCTTCGGATAATCGTATCTGACGCGTTTTCTTCAGGTCTATTTCCGTTTTCTTCAAACTTCGCCTGAGGGCGTGTTCGTAGCCATGGTGGCTGCATTTCTCGACCCTATCGAGGAGCGGCCATGGCGCAGTCTGGGCAGCGCAAGTGCTTATGTTGCAGCAACTATTTTTATCCAGACCCTCGTAATCGTGAGCGCCAGCGCTTCTGCTCGGCCACGGAATGCCAGCGCGCGAGCAAGACCCTCAGTCAAGCCAAATGGTTGGCCAAACCAGCGAACAGTGGCTACTTCCGTGACCCGTCGCACGTCGCCCGCGTGCAGGCATGGCGCGTTGCGCATCCTGGGTACGGTCGCGGCAAACCGCGTCGGCCGACAGCGTTACAAGAGACCTTGATCACGCAACCGACTGAACTAATTGAAGAAAGTTCAATTCGTACCGAGAACGCCACGACGCCCGGCATACCTGCGTTACAAGATATCTTGGAAGCGCCATCGCCTGTGCTGACGGGGCTGATCGCGCATCTGTTCGAAGTGACGTTACAAGATGACATTGCCGCCACGATCCTGCACCTTGTAAAACTAGGCCACGACGTCATCAACGGGAGTCACCATGAGAACAGTCAAACACGTACTACGGCCGGAGCGGCTCCGCCAAGTGCCCGAGCAGTTCAGCTGGGTTGACCAGGCCCTTGTGCAGCAGCACTTCATCGATCGCTGCGACGCGAAGGCTGCGGCGCTGTATTTGTTCCTCGTCACCGTATCCGATGCGCAAGGCTTGAGCTACTACGGCGAGGCCACGCTCACCGCACGGCTGCACCTGAGCACCGAAGAACTTGTTGCGGCGCGCCAGCAACTCATCACCATCGAGCTTGTCGCCTATCAGGCGCCGCTTTACCAGGTACTCGCACTTTCTGGACATGCGCCGCCAACACGTCCACGGCTATCCGCACCGGCGCCGGTGCGCACTTCCGCCGACGGCCCGGTGAGGCTTGCGCAAATCATCGATCAACTGGGGCGGCGCCGTGCTCAACTATGAGACCTTCTGCCAAATCCGCGATCATCTGGGTCGCCAGCGACTCACTGTCGCGCAGACCGCCCGTGCGCTCGCACTGGACCCGCGCACGGTAGCCAAGTGGGCCCGCGTGGAACAGTTTCATCCGCGCACGGGGGTTGCGCGCGTGAGCAAACTCGATGCCTACAAGGGCCAGATCGTCCGTTGGCTCGATGCCCACCCGTACAGCGCACAGCAAATCTACCAGCGACTGGTCGAGGTGGGCTTTACCGGCGGCATCACCATCGTCAAGGACTACGTGCAGCACATTCGGCCGCACCACCCGGCGGCGTTCCTTAAGCTCGACTTTGCCGCGGGTGAATGCGCCCAGGTCGACTGGGGCGAGTGGGGAACCATCGCGGTCGGTTCCACGCGCCGGCGCTTGAGCTTCTTCCTGATGGTGTTGTGCCACAGCCGTCTGATGTACCTGGAATTCACTGTCTCGCAGAAGATGGAATTCTTTCTGGCCTGCCATGAGAACGCGTTCGCTGCGTTCGGCGGTTGCCCTGCCAAGATCATGGTCGACAACCTCAAGTCGGCGGTGTTGCAGCGCATGGTCGGCGAGGCCCCGGTGTTCAATCCAAAGTACCTCGATTTCTCTCGGCATTGGGGCTTCGAGATCATCCCCTGCAACGTAAGAAGCGGCAATGAGAAGGGGCGGGTCGAGAACGGCGTTGGCTACGTTAAAAAGAACCTCCTGGCCGGACTCGAATTGGCCGACTTCGCCGCCATGCAACCCGCCGCCACGCTGTGGACGAACACGGTCGCCAACGTGCGCATTCATGGTGCGACGCATCAGCGCCCAATTGATCGATTTGAAGAAGAACGCGCTTTGCTGCGGCCGATCAAGCCCGCTGGCTACGATCTGGCACGCGTGGAGTCCGTGCGCGCCTCAAAACAGTTCCGGGTGCCGCTGGATAGCAACCATTACTCGGTGCCGGCCCGCTGTGCGGGCAAGCTTCTGACGCTCAAGGCCTATGCCGATCGGGTGTGCATCTACGAGGCTGAGCAGCTTGTTGCACGCCATCCGCGCAGCATGGATCGGCACCGGGACATCGAAGAGCCCGAACACGCCAAGCAACTTCTGGAACAACGTAAAAGCGCACGCGAGCAACTCCTGTTGTCGCGCTTCCTGGCATTGTCGCCGCGCGCCCAGGCGTACCGTGAGGGGCTGGAGGCAAAGCGTGCGAATGCACGGGTGCATTTGCGCAAAATCCTTGCCCTGGCCGAGTTGCACGGCGTCGATGCCGTCGCGCGCGCGCTGGATGACGGACTGGAACTGCAGGCCTTCAGTTCCGAATATATCGCCAATATCCTCGCCGCGCGTCGACGTATCGACCATGAACCGGCGGCCTTGCAACTTACCCGGCGTGCTGATCTGCTCGATCTGGAGTTACCCGAACCGGATCTATCCATTTATGACCGTGATGAAGGAATTGACGATGCGAAATCATCCTGACCCGGCTCATCCTGATGCCGACGCACTGTGTTCCCATCTCAGTACGTTGAAACTGCCGTTCATGCTTGAGAATCACCAGACGATGGCGACGACCGCCGCCGAAAAGCAGTGGTCTCACCTGGACTACCTATCGGAGTTGCTCAGTGGCGAGGTGGCCGGACTGGAAGATCGCCGCGTGCAGCGCTGTATTGCTCAGGCGCGCTTCCCCGTCATCAAGACGCTTGATCAGTTTGATTGGAACTGGCCCACCAAAATCAACCGCCTGCTTATCCAGAACCTCTTCCATCTGGATTTCATCAAGCAACACGCCAACGTCGTGTTCATCTCAGGCACTGGACTCGGCAAGAGCCACCTCATGACTGCACTCGGCCATGCCGCTTGTCTTCGCGCTCATTCGGTGTTGTTCACGGGCGCCATCGAGATCGTCAATACCTTGGCCGACGCGCATGCCGCCGGCAGCATCAAACGGGCACTCAACCTCTACATCAGACCTCAGGTGCTTTGCATCGACGAGCTTGGCTATCTTCCGATCGACAAGTTCGGTGCCGACTGCTTGTTTCAGATCATCAGTCACCGCTACGAACGCGGCGCCACACTGATTACAACAAACCGGGTCTATAAGCAGTGGGCCAGCATCTTCAACAACGACTCCGTTCTGACTTCGGCTTTGCTCGACCGTCTATTGCACCACGCCGAGACCGTGCGCATCGACGGCAAAAGCTATCGTTCCAAGGATCAAGTCGAAATCTGAGGCGCTCACCAGCTCACGCACTGCATATCCGATCCGTTGCGGTTGGCATATGTCAGCAAATTCGGCTCAGCATTTTAAAACCGGCTGAACTCATGCATCATGGCCCCGGCGGCCACATTTTGCAAAGATTACCCCATC
>JAIFMO010000157.1 GCA_020048435.1 Sulfuritalea sp. | reverse complement strand
CTGCCCAAGGACCGCCCGGTCGTCGCCTACTGCCGCGGCCCTTTTTGTCTGATGGCGAAAGACGCCGTCGACCTGCTGCGCAAGGAAGGCTACTCGGCTGCTCATTTGCGCGACGGCGTCGCTGAGTGGGGACTGGTTTCCGGTTGATCTGTATCCACGAGCGCCATGTATCATCGCGGCCGTGGATATCTTCCTGCAACAAATCTTCAACGGCCTCACGCTCGGCAGCATCTATGCACTGGTGGCGCTGGGCTACACCATGGTCTATGGCATCATGGGGCTGATCAATTTTGCTCACGGTGAAGTGGTGATGATCGGCGCGCTGGTGGCGCTGGCCGTGATGGCGCCGCTGGCCGGCAGCGGCCTGCCGGGACCGCTGGTGGTGTTGATCGGCCTGGCGGCAGCCGTGCTGGTGTGCATGGCGCTGGGTGCGACCATCGAGCGCATCGCCTACCGGCCGCTACGCAATGCGCCGCGACTGGCGCCGCTGATAACCGCCATCGGCGTTTCCATCGTGCTGCAACAACTGGCCATGCTGATCTGGGGCCGCCGCTACCACTCGGTGCCACGGTTGCTGCCGGATGCGCCGCACGAAATTTTTGGTGCCACCATCACCGAGGTGCAGATCCTCATCATGGTTGTCGCCGCCCTCACCATGGCCGGCCTGATGCTGCTGGTGAATCGGACGAAGATGGGCCGCGCCATGCGTGCCACCGCCGAGAGCCCGGCCATCGCGGCGCTGATGGGCGTCGACGCCAACCGCATCATCATGCTCACCTTCGTCATCGGCTCGGGCCTCGGCGCGCTGGCCGGCGTCCTGGTGGCGGCCAACTACGGCATCGCCCATTACCACATGGGCTTCCTGCTCGGCCTCAAGGCTTTCACCGCCGCCGTGCTCGGCGGCATCGGCAACTTGCCCGGCGCGATGGTCGGCGGCCTGTTGCTCGGCGTGATCGAAGCGCTCGGCGCCGGCTACATCGGCGATTTGACCGGCGGCGTGCTCGGTTCCAATTATCAGGACGTCTTCGCCTTCTTCGTGTTGATCGTGGTGCTGATCTTCCGACCGTCAGGGCTGATGGGTGAAAAAGTTGCCGAACGCGCCTGAGCGAAAAAGAGCACTGCTCGGCACCGCCCTGATCGCCGTCGCGCTTGCCGTGCTGCCCCTCGTTGTCGCCGGCACGCTGGGCAATACCTGGGTGCGGATACTCGACTACGCCCTGCTCTACATCATTCTGGCGCTGGGGCTGAACATCGTGGTCGGCTTCGCCGGGCTGCTCGATCTCGGCTATATCGCTTTCTATGCCGTCGGCGCCTATCTTTATGCGCTGCTGGCTTCGCCGCATTTCGGCATTCACTGGCCGGCCTGGGCGATTCTGCCGCTGGGTGCAATTGTTGCCGGCTTCTTCGGCGTTGTGCTGGGCGCGCCAACCTTGCGGCTACGCGGCGACTATCTTGCCATCGTCACGCTCGGCTTCGGCGAGATCATCCGCATCTTCCTCAACAATCTCAATGCGCCGGTGAATATCACCAACGGCCCCAAGGGCATCGCGCTGATCGACCCGATTCGCATCGGTGGCCATTCCCTGTCCGCGCCTCTCGACCTGTTCGGCGTCACCGTGCCGGGCGTCGTGCTCCATTACTACTTGTTCGTGCTGTTGGCGGTCGGTATCGTCTTCGTCGGCATTCGTCTGCAGGATTCGCGCATCGGCCGCGCCTGGGTGGCCATCCGCGAGGACGAGATCGCCGCCAAGGCTTGCGGCATCGACACCCGCAACGTCAAGCTGCTGGCCTTCGCCATGGGCGCTTCGTTTGGCGGCGTGGCCGGCGGGCTGTTCGCCAGTTTCCAGCAGTTCGTTTCGCCCGAGAGTTTTGGTCTGCTCGAATCGGTAATGGTGCTGTGCATGGTGGTGCTGGGCGGCATGGGTAACATCCCCGGCGTGATCCTCGGCGGTCTGCTGCTCACCCTGCTGCCTGAAGCATTTCGTTACGGCGCGGGACCGGTGCAGCAGGTGCTACTTGGCCGCGTGCTGCTCGATCCGGAATCCTTGCGCATGCTGCTGTTCGGCGTCGCGCTGATCGCCGTGATGCTCTATCGCCCGGCCGGACTGTGGCCAGAGGCGCGCCACCGTCGCGAATTGGCCGAAGCGGCGGCGGAGAAAAAAGCGTGACGGTGTTGCTGGAAGCGCGCGGCATCGGCAAGCGTTTTGGTGGCGTGCAAGCACTGCATGATGTGTCGCTGACCATCCGTCGCGGCGAGATCTATGGCCTGATTGGCCCCAACGGTGCCGGAAAAACCACCTTTTTCAATGTCCTCACTGGCCTTTACCCGCGCGATGGCGGCGAGGTCATGTTCGATGGCGAACCGCTCAAACTCGGTAGTCCGCATGAAGTCACCCGCGCCGGCATCGCCCGCACCTTCCAGAATATTCGTCTCTTCGCCAATATGACGGCGCTGGAAAATGTCATGGTCGGCCGCCATGCACGGACAAAAGTCGGCGTTGGCGGCGCGGTGTTTCGTTTTTCGAGCGCACGCGCGGAAGAGGCGGCAATTCATCGCCGGGCTGAGGAGTTACTGCATTACGTCGGCATTGCCGATCACGCCAACGATCTGGCTCGTCACCTGGCTTACGGCGACCAGCGCCGGCTCGAAATTGCCCGCGCCCTGGCGACGGAACCCAAATTACTGGCGCTGGACGAGCCGGCCGCTGGCATGAACGCCACCGAGACCGCGGCGCTGAAAACCCTGGTCGAAGGCATTCGCGCCGACGGCGTAACCGTGCTGCTGATCGAGCACGACGTCAAACTGGTGATGGGCCTGTGCGATCGCGTTGCCGTGCTCGATTATGGTGAGAAGATCGCCGAGGACGTGCCCGCGCAGGTACGCAATAATCCGCAAGTGATCGAGGCTTACCTCGGAGGCAGCCTTGAGCACTGATCGCGGCTTGCTCGATGTACTGAACCTTGAAGTGAACTACGGCGGCATCGCGGCCGTGAAGGGCATTTCCTTCATCGTCGAGACCGGCGAGATGGTCTGCCTGATCGGCGCCAACGGCGCAGGCAAGACCTCGACGCTGAAGGCGCTGGCACGGATGCTGCCCGCGCGCGGCGAGATGCGCTATGGCGGCGCGAAACTGCACGAACTGCCGGCCCATGCACTGATCGGCAAGGGTCTGGCGTTGGTGCCCGAAGGACGCGGTGTCTTTGCCCGGCTGACGGTAGCGGAAAATCTCGACATGGGCGCCTATCATCGTAGCGATGAAGGAATCACCGCCGACCTCGGCCGCGTCTTCGACCTGCTACCGCGCCTGAAAGAACGCCGCACGCAACTGGCCGGCACCCTCTCGGGTGGCGAACAGCAGATGCTGGCCATCGGCCGCGCCCTGATGGGCCGGCCCAAGCTGCTACTGCTCGACGAACCCTCGATGGGCCTGGCGCCGCTGATGGTGCAGAAGGTGTTCGAGGTGATTCGCACGGTGGCGGCGCAGGGCGTCACCATCCTGCTGGTGGAACAGAACGCCAAGCTGGCGCTTGAAGTTTGCGGTCGCGGCTATGTGATGGAAAGTGGCCGGATTACCCTGGCCGATACCGCCAAAAATCTCGCCGCCGATCCGCGCGTGCGGGTGGCGTATCTGGGTGAATAGCGGGGGCGAGTAGCTGGGGCGGCTAAACGGCGCGGCGTTCAGCCGCCAAACAACGCTGCCACCTTCTCCCGATCCGGCTGGAGAACGACACCCTTCTCGGTAATCAGCCCGGTCACCAGTTCGGCCGGGGTGACATCGAAGGCCGGGTTCCGCACCGACACGCCTGGCGCAGCCCACTGGCATTCGCGAAAGCCCGTAACCTCCTCGGCCGCGCGCTCCTCGATGGGTATGGCCGTGCCATCCGGAATACTCACATCGATGGTCGACAATGGGCAAGCCACATAAAACGGAATGCCGTGGCGCTTTGCCAGTACCGCCACCATATAAGTGCCGATCTTGTTGGCGACGTCGCCGTTGGCCGCAACGCGATCAGTGCCCACCACCACCGCGTCGACCTCACCATGGCTCATCATGTAGCCCGCCATGTTGTCAGTGATCAGCGTGACGGGGATTTTCTCCTGCACCATTTCCCACGCGGTCAGCCGTGCGCCTTGCAGGAAGGGCCGCGTCTCGTCGGCGATCACCGCGATCTTCTTGCCCGCCTCGACGGCGGAACGGATCACGCCCAGCGCCGTGCCATGTCCGGCGGTCGCCAGCGCCCCGGCGTTGCAATGAGTAAGCACGCGCGCGCCATCGGGCAGCAGGGCCGCGCCGAACGCGCCCATGGCCCGGTTGATGCGGATGTCTTCGGCGGTGACCTCGTGCGCCTCGGTCAGCAGCCGGTCGGCGATGGCACCGACGCTGTCGCCCTTGACGCTTTCCCACACCGCCCGCATGCGCTTCAGGGCCCAGAACAGGTTGACCGCCGTGGGACGGCTGGCTGCCAGCACCTCGAAGGCGGTATTCATGGCGGCGGTAAATTCTCCGCTGGTCGCGGCCCGCAGGCGCAACGCTTCCAGCGCCACGCCATAGGCGGCGGCGCAGCCGATGGCGGGCGCGCCGCGCACCACCATGGAGCGGATGCCCTCGGCCACCTCGACGGCGGAGTTGTAGGCCAGGTATTCGAACTTGGCCGGCAGCACGCGCTGGTCGATCATCTCCAGCCGGCCATCGCGCCAGCGCAGGGTTTCCACCACCTGATTTCCCACGTTACCTTCGTGTGCCGTCATGTTCAATCGCCCTCGAATTCGCAGAGGGCGAACACGTTCTGGCCGTGCTTTTCGAGGCGCTTGCGGCCGCCGAGATCGGGCAGGTCGATGACGAAGCAGCATTCGACGATCTTGCCGCCCATGCCCTCGATCAGTTTGACGGCGGCCTCGGCGGTGCCGCCAGTGGCGATGAGATCATCGACGAGCAGCACTTTTTCGCCCTTGGCGATGGCGTCGACGTGCATCTCGATGCGGTCGGTGCCGTATTCCAGCGCGTAGTCGTGGCCGACGGTTTCCGCCGGCAGCTTGCCCTTCTTGCGGATGGGCACGAAGCCGACACCCAATTGAAACGCCAGCGCGGCGCCAATGATGAAACCGCGCGCCTCGATGCCGGCCACCTTGTCGATCTTCATGCCGGTATAGCGGTTGACCAGTTCGTTGATGGTGACGCGCAGACCCACCGGGTCTTGCAACAGGGTGGTGATGTCCCGAAACATGACGCCCTGCTTGGGGTAGTGGGGAACAGTGCGGATGCGCGACTTGATGGGCATGGGGATTTACTCCAGGGAAATTAGCGGGGATTGAGCAGGCGGCCGGCCACGGCATCCAGCCGCGCAACCGCTGCCGGGTCGCGGGCTTCGGGTGCCGTGATCAACGCGTGTTCGAGCGCCGAGCGGCAGCCGCAGGTGGCGGCCGTGGCGTCGCCATGCAGGCGCGGCACCACTTTCTTCACCAGGCCGCGGGCATTGTCGGCGTTGGCCAGCAGCACCTTGACGATGGCGTCG
>JAIFMO010000110.1 GCA_020048435.1 Sulfuritalea sp. | reverse complement strand
GGGGGCTGCGACTGACCCTGCTGCTCACGCTGCCGGCGGCCCTGGCGTTGGCCCTGCTCGCCGTGCCGTTACTGGCAACGCTTTTCCAGCATGGCGCATTTTTGGCCAACGACGTCCTGCAAACGCGCACGGCCCTTGTCGCCTACAGCGTGGGGCTGGCCGGCCTGATACTCGTCAAAGTGCTGGCACCCGGTTTCTATGCGCGGCAGGACATCCGCACGCCAGTAAAGATTGCTCTGATAACGCTCGCGGCAACGCAAGCGATGAACCTCGTCTTCATCCGCGACCTCAAGCATGCGGGCCTGGCCCTGTCGATTGGCCTGGCATCCTGCCTCAACGCCGCGATGCTGTATCGCGGCCTGCGCCAGCGCGGAGTCTTCATGCCATTGGCGGGCTGGGGAAAGTTCGGCCTCCGCATCGCAATCGCCCTGCTGGCGCTTGGCCTGACGCTTTTTTTCGCGATGGGGCCCGAGGCCGCCTGGCTCTCGATGAACGCCGGCCAGCGCATTCTGCGACTATCGCTGGTGGTCACCGCCGGCATTGCCGTCTATTTCATCAGCCTTTACCTGCTCGGCTTTCGCTTCGCCGAATTTCGGCGGCGGGTGTAATTGGTCACGGGAGGCCATGGTAGGTCAGGGGATCGTTCACCGCTATTCGCCCGTGAGCGGCTTGCTGAATTTCGCAAAAAGTCGGCGGTAGCGGTACGGCAGCATCCGACCGGTAGCTAGCCGCAATCGGATTCAACAGAAGGGGAAGTCGGCCTAACGCGGCTGGGGCACCGCTTCGATACCCGTGATCGCCGCACCTGCGCCCAGATTGCGACTTCGGAACCAGCCCAGGTTCATCTCCAGCGCATAGCGCGCCGGTTTTGCCGCGCAATGGTTGCTCTCGTTGTGCGGCTGCATGTCCGCCACGTTGATGATCCGTCCGGATTCATCAAGAAATGCCACCGACAAGGGGATAAAGGTATTCTTCATCCACATGCAATGCTGTTGCACCTCGTCGAAAACAAACAACATACCCCGCTGCTGCGGCATGACACGACGGTTCATCAGTCCCGTCATGCGCGTCTGCTGGGTGTGCGCAACCTCGGCCTCGATGCGATGAATGCCGGCGGTCAATTCGAACAGTGGCAACGATTGCGCCGCCGCCTTGCCGACCAGCAACAGGCCAATCAGTACAGTGCAAACAAACCTCAAGAATTGCATGCAAGTTTCCACGAATATTGGCAAGGTGATTCCGCACGGTAATGCCAAGGCAACGGAACTATCTTGGCATACCCCGGCGACCTGCTATACCCCGCCGCCGCGGTGGATGGTCTCGTAGTAGAGTTTTTCCAGTTCCAGCTTGTGCTTGGTTTCTTCGCTGGCAAGGTAGATGAACAAATCGCGGATCGGGCCGACCGGCGTGGTTTCGGCCAGTTCGGTGTAATGCGCCATGGCGGCGTGCTCGCGGCCCATGGCGTACTGCAGCACGGACTGGTCGTCCGGATGCTCGCCGAGATCCGGCAGGTGCAGACAATCGGAAAACTTGCTGTCACTAGCCGTGCGTTCAATCTCTACCTTGACCTGCTCGGCAAGATCGGCTCTCTGGGCAAGCTTGCTGAACAGGTCAAAATGCTCCTGCTCTTCCGCCGCCAGTTCCTCGACCAGATAGCGAATACGCTTGCTTACGCGCGGGATCAGCCCTGTGTAGAAATCGCGGGCGCTGGCTTCGAAGCTGGTGGCAACTTCTAGGACTTCGTGCATGGTGGTCTTGCCGCGCAGGCGCTCGATACCGTGGCTACCTTCGGTCATGTCGTTTTCTCCGTCGGAATCAGGGTGGCGTGAATGCTGGCGGCGACACGATGGCCGTCGGCGACGGCGGTAACCACGTCCGGGCCACGTACCATGTCGCCAGCCGCCCAGAGCCACGATTCGCTGGTACGACCACCGGCGTCGATCTGCAAGCGGCCACGGTTCCAGGTCAACTGTTCGGTGAGCGCGTCGCCGAGCAGGCTGGCATCGGTCATCTGGCCGATCGCCTCGACCACCATGCTGCCGGCGTGAAACTGCTCGTCGGCCTCGTCGTAGCTCGGCGCGAAGCGGCCTTGTTCGTCGAAGATGGCCTTGACGCGCCAGGTCTTCAATCCGGTTACCTTGCCGTTCTCGACGACGACTTGTTGCGGACCGCGAGCGTCGAGGATAACGACGCCTTCTTCGCCAGCCTCCTTGATTTCTTCAGGATCGGCAAGGAAGTGGGCGCGATCCTCCAGTGCGGTCAGTGTGACCTGTACCTGGCCGTAAGCCTTCTTCTGCAGGCGCGCGAGCGTGCGGGCAATATCCATGGCGACGTTGCCACCGCCGATCACCACCGCCTGGCGCGGTGTGCCAAATTCTTCGTAGATGGTGGCCTGGCGCAGCAAGTCGACAGCCTTGCGCACATCCGGATGGTCGCTACCGGGAGTGCGCGTGGCGCGGCCGAGTTGCAGACCCAGCGCAATCAGCACGGCATCGTGCGTGTTGCGCAATTCGTCGAGCGCGATATCCTTGCCGACGCGCATATTGCAGCGGATGTCGACGCCAACCGAACGGATGACATCGACGTCGCGGTCGATGCTGGCGTAGGGCAGGCGGTATTCGGGGATGCCCCAGCGCGTCATGCCACCGGGTTGGTCGAGCGCCTCGAAGACCGTGACACTGTGCCCCAGCCTGGCAAGATCGAAGGCAGCGGTGAGGCCAGCGGGGCCAGCGCCAACGATGGCGACTTTCTTGCCGGTGGCCGGACCGGGACCGCCGACGATTTCGCGGCACTTCTCGGCCGGCACCTGATCCATGATGTGGCGCTTGAGCCAGCGGATAGCAATGGCATCGCCTTCGTGGCGCGCGGCACAGGTTGTTTCGCATTTGTGCGTGCACACCCGACCGCAGATACCGGAAAACGGATTGCTGTCGTAGAGCAGCTTGACGCCGCGCTCATAGTCGCCGTCGCGCACGGCTTTGATGTAGTCTGGAATCGCCATGTGCGTCGGGCAGGTGGCGATGCACAGGCCGCAGGAAACACAGCGGTCGGCCTCCAGGCGCGCCTGTTCGATGGAGTAACCATTGACGATCTCGGCGAACGAATCGATGCGCGGCCCGGGTGCGAGTTCGTGCATTTCAACCCTGACTTCGGCGGTCAACCGGTGGCCGTCGGGACGATGGTAGCCCAACTCGGCGTTATCCCAGTGCTTCTTGTCAACGCCGGGGGTGAAGCGGAAGGCATCGGGGTCGCTTTCCACCCAGGTGTAGGCGTTGGACATGGTCAGCGACTGGGTCATGCAGACATCGACGCACAGCGCGCACCAGCAGCAACGGCCGTAGTCGATGCGCGGGCGCAGGCCCGAATCTCCCTGCTTGGTCGGGATACCCTCGACCGGCAACATGTCAATGGCGCCGTTCTGGCAGATCGTCTCGCAGGTGCCGCATCCGATGCACTTTTCGACATCGTTCTGATGGAAACCCCGATAGCGCGGCGCGCCAGGGCGATTGAACGGATCGGGAATCGACACGGGATCGCGGAAAACGTTCTTCCACGCGGTGAAGGGGGAGAGAAGGTCACGTACGCTCATCGCTATCTCTCAATCTCGGGCGGATAGGTATGCAGCGACACCATGAGCCCCGCCACATCGGAAATATTAATATTCACGATCAGGCGCTCCAGCAGCGCCATGGCATGAGTATACGAGGGGCCGCGCACGTTGACGCGACGCGGATAGCCGCTGCCGTCGGTGACGAGATAGTAGCCGTATTCGCCCCGCGAGCATTCGCCGCGAATATAGGTTTCACCACGCGGAATCTTCCAGTGCAGCACGTTCGGCAACTTGGCCATGACCGGGCCGGTACGCGGCATCTTGGCCAGTAACTGCCGAATGAGGTCGACGGACATAAGCAGGTCGCGACGGCGCACATCGGCGCGCGTATAAATATCGGAATCCTTGCCGATGACCGGCTCGAAATCGAGTTGGGGATAGACAAGATAGGGCTGGTTCTTGCGCACATCCTTGGCAATACCGGCAGCGCGCGCGTTTGGCCCGGTGACGCCATAAGAGTCAACCAGCGCTGGATCGATATAACCTTGACCGACAGCGCGTTTTTTGAAGACCGCGTTGCAGAACATCACGTCATGAACGTCCTGCATCGTGCGCTCGATTTCGCGGAGCGTCTCTTCCATGCGCTGATCGAAACCGTCGGGCAGGACGTCGCGAACACCGCCAGGCAGGATGAACATGTGATAAATGCGGGCGCCGGTAAGTTCCTCGAAGCGGTCGAGCATCAGGTCTCGGACATAGGTGGTCCACTGACCGATGACGCCCAGGCCGAAGGCGCCGGCCTGACCACCAAGGTACATCATGTAACTGTTGATGCGCCCCATCTCAAGGATGAGGGTGCGTATCCAGTTGGCCCGCTCCGGCGCTTCGATGCCAGCAAGTTCCTCGACCGCGGCAGCAAAACAATATTCGTTGAAATCAGGCTCTGGAACGCAAACGCGGCAAACGATGGGAAAACACTGGATAAAAGTGCGCCGTTCCATCAGTTTCTCGAAGCCGCGGTGAAGGTAGCCAACGTGGGTTTTACCTTCCACCACCTCGTCGCCACAGACCGTGAGTTCCACCGACATGTTGCCGGTGATGCCTGGGTGTTGCGGCCCTTGCCAGAGTTTCAGGTACTTGCCTGACGCGAGGTCAATGTCAAGCGTGCCATCGGCTTTCTTCGCAGGGTATTGACTGCGGTCGGGTACGTAGGTCATGTTACGCACCGCCCGGGTAAAGTTTTTCTTTCATGTGCGTCGCCGGATCCGTGGTTACACGACCTGGCCGCTGGCTGAAATTCTCCTCGGCGAACTTCTTGGTATCGAAATCGCGGCGATAAGGCGGGACGTCGACCCAGCCTTCGAGGATAAATTCATCATTCACCCTGGGACTACCGGGGAAGTCAATACCGAACATTTCGCGCAGTTCGCGCTGATAAGTTGCCGCGGTTGGCCAGACTTCGTGGATACTTTCCATCGTTGCGCCATCACGGGGGATCATCACGCGCAGACCGATGTCACAGGCTTGCGTCCGGTTCGACAACAGATAAGTTAGCTGGAACTGTCCGTCCTCGATCCAATCGACCGCGGTCAGTAACACCAGATGAGTAAAACCTTCCCGATCGCGCAAATGCAGCAGCGCAGGCCGCAGAAATTCCGCCGGCACGGTGACGAAGGCGAGATTGGGCCGCTGCTCGGTCAGTTCGCCGAGCGGGAAAAGTTGTTTGAGTCGGGCGTGCAGTTCGCGCATTGTCATTGTCAAAAGTTGGCTACCAGTTGTAGTCTGGCATGTCCCAGTCATGGATCACGCTTTTTTGGTTCGCCTTGTACCAATTGAAGTTTTCGGCGTACTGGTTGGCCCCCTCGCCCTTGCCCGCGCGGATTATTTTCTTCAAATCTGCGAAGCCGGCCAGCAGCGCTTCGGGGCGCGGCATGCAACCGGTGATGTAGAGATCGACCGGCAGGTAGTCGTCAAGCCGCTTGATGGTGTTGTAGGAATCC
>JAIFMO010000027.1 GCA_020048435.1 Sulfuritalea sp. | reverse complement strand
GGAGCTGTTGACGGCAATGCTGGTCATGGAAGCCATCTTTGGCCTGGCGGGCGTCATCGCCGCGCCTATCGTTTACGCTTGGGTCAAGGACGAACTCACCCGTGCCGGCCTGGTTTGATGGCCCGCCCGCGTATCATGGCGACCCATTCCCGTCACCTGCTTTTACCCCGCGATCCCCATGAACCCCCGCACCTTCGAGCTTGAGATTACCGCCGATGGCACGGCACAGCCGGGCTTTGGCGTACTCGCCGCTTTCGTGCCGGCTGGCGACACCTGGCCCGCGGTGGTGGCGATGGGCTGCGACCCGCGCCACGATCCCGGTCGGCCGATCAGTGAACTGGCGCCAGCGGCCATTGCCTGGCTGCGCAGGGAACTGGGTGACGAACTCGGCGACGCAGCGACCAGCGTCTGCTGGGCGGTCATCGATGGTCATGGTCGCTTCAGCGAGGCCTTGCCAAACTTTCAAAAAGTCGGCGGTAGCGGTACGGCGGCAGAGACACAAGCGACAACGATGACATTGCGGCCGTTTCCGGGCGGGGCCAGCATCGATGCCTTTTACCGGGAAGTTGGCGCGGCCGGCGAAGCGGCCATCGAACTGCTCTCATCCATCATCGAAGGACCGAGCCAGGTCGAGGAAACGCCGACCATGCGTGAATTCCTCGACGCCGTCGAATCTCACGGCAGCCTGCCGGCGCCCGGTGCGATTTTCCGGACGGTCGAGGCGGCTGCCGAAGCAGGCGACGCCCGCAAAATGGCCAGCGCCATCCAGCCCGACCCGGTGATTTCCGCGTCGCTGATCAATTCAGCCAACGCGGCGCGCTTTGCCGCAGCAGGCAAGACGGCCTCGGTGCCGCAGGCCGTGTCGCGGCTGGGTACGGGCTTCGTCCGCCGCGTGGTGTTCGTCGCCGAGATGATGTCGCGCTATCAGAAAGGCGTCTGTCCCGGCTTTGACTATCACGGTTTCTGGATGAACGGCATCGCCACCGGCGCCGCCATGCGCGCGCTGCTGGAACAGCACGAGATTCCCGAGCGAATGGCCGACGACGCCTTCACCACCGGTCTGGTGGCGGGCATCGGCTGGCTGGCCGTGGCCGAAACCTTTCCGGCCCTGATGGCGCGTTATCTGCTCCGCTGTAAGGATAGCGACCCCATCAGCAAGGCCAAGGCGCAGCAGGAAATCTTCCCCTGCCCGATCCGCCAGGTGTCGGAACGGTATCTGCAACGCTTCGAGTTCCCCGAAGTGATTCATGCCGCCGTGGCCGGTCGCACCGACGTCGACCGCAAGTGGTACGACTGCCTTTCCCAGGCCATCCGCGTGGCACAGGGATTGGCGCCCTTTGACTGCCTGGCAGTACCAACGACCGTCCCCGCGCCTGACGTCTGCCGCGAGGAATGGCAGCGCTGGCGGGATGTGCTCGCCGCCCGACGCTGACGCAGCGCTTTACGCGAATGGAATCATCCGTGGCTCCCGGTCTGAATCGCATCATAATGACTGCATGGTGATATCAAACAGGAGGGGCGCCATGGGCCGAATCCGCATCACCGGCGGCGAATGGCGCAGCCGGCTCCTTCAGGTGGCCGACGCCCCCGGTCTGCGGCCGACTCCCGACCGTGTGCGCGAGACGCTGTTCAACTGGCTGGGGCAGAATCTGGCGGGGCTGAACTGTCTCGACCTCTTTGCCGGCAGTGGCATCCTCGGCTTTGAGGCGGCCTCGCGCGGCGCGGCGCACGTTACGCTGGTGGAGCAAGACCGGCGCGTTTTTGCCGGGTTGCAACGCCATGCCGCACAGCTCGGCGCGCCACCCGGTTCGCCAACCCATTCGCCGCAACTGGAGCTTGTCTGCCGCGATGCGCTAAAATTTGTGCCCTCGCCAGTACGACGCTACGACCTGATTCTGCTCGATCCGCCCTATCATCAAGGCTGGCTCGACAAAGTGGCGCCGCTGCTGGAAGCGTGGGCCGCGCCGGACGCGCGTCTTTATGTCGAGGCCGAACATGCGCTTGATGGCCTCGGCGCATGGCGCGTGATCAAGCAGGGCCAGGCCGGGCAAGTTTTCTATCACTTGATGGACCGAACATGAACAACGGCATTGCCGTCTATCCGGGAACCTTCGACCCCTTCACGCGGGGGCACGAAGATCTTGTCCGCCGCGCCGCGCGACTGTTTGCCCACGTCGTCGTCGGCATTGCCGCCAGCCACGGCAAGCGACCGCTGTTCGAACTCGACGAACGCGTCGAAATGGCGCGCCAAATGCTGTCCAACCTGCCCAATGTCATGATCACGGGCTTTGACGGCCTGCTCATGGACTTCCTGCGCGAACGCAACGCCCGCGTCATCCTGCGCGGCCTGCGCGCGGTGTCCGACTTCGAATACGAATTCCAGATGGCGGGCATGAACCGCATCATGCATCCCGATGTCGAAACCCTGTTTCTGACGCCTGGAGAGCAATACATGTTCATCTCGGCCACCATGGTGCGAGAGATCGCCTCGCTCGGTGGCAATGTCGACACCTTCGTCCATCCGCTCGTGGCGAAGCGGCTGAAAGAAAAATTCCCCCAACAATCCCGATAATAAGGAAACCATCATGGCCCTGATAATTACCGACGAATGCATCAACTGCGACGTTTGCGAACCCGAGTGCCCGAATAACGCCATTTCGCAGGGCGACGAGATCTACATCATCGATCCCAACAAATGCACCGAGTGCGTTGGCCACTTCGATACCCCGCAATGCCGCGAAGTCTGCCCGGTCGACTGCATCCCGGAAGACCCGAATCATGTGGAGAACAAGGATCAGCTGATGGCGAAGTTTGTGAAGCTGACCGCCAAGTAACTTCCCGCCCGCCCGGGCCCGCCCGGGTTTGCTGCGTCACGCCGACTCAGCGTTGGCAGCGCGGGCAAAAATTGCGTGCCCGCTGCCCCTGCCGGATCAGACGGATCGTCGCGCGCAGGGTTTCCTTGATGGCTTTCACCAGCCGATCCAGCCGCGCCAGCGAAACCTTGCCCGCTGGCGCGACGACTCCGTATACGCCATAATTCTAGCCAGACTAGCCAGAATATTAAGGAAGCCACCATGCACGGCGAATGGCAACTGCAACAGGCCAAGAACGGCCTTAGCCAACTCATCAAGGAAGCTGTTGGCGGCGCACCGCAACGGGTAACACTGCACGGCAAGCCGGCGGCGGTAGTGATAGCGGTGGAAGAATATGAACGCCTGACGAAACGCAACAAAGGCAGGCTCTCGACCGCACTGCTGCAGCCTGATATCGCTGGGGATGACATCGACTTTGCCCGTGACCGCGACACTGGTCGGGATGTCGTTCTGTGAGTTGGCTGCTCGACACTTGCGTGCTTTCAGAATATGTGAAGAAAGCGCCCGCCACGCAGGTGATTCAGTGGCTGGACGAGCAAGATGAAACCAGCCTTTACCTCAGTGTCGTCAGCCTCGGCGAGATTGAAAAAGGCATTCTCAAGCTGCGCGCCAGTGATCCGCGCCGCAGCCAGAAGTTCACCGCCTGGTTGGGCAAGATCGAACAGCGCTTCACCGGCCGCATCCGGCCGCTGGATTCCGCCGCCCTTCATGCCTGGGCGCAACTGGCCGCCAACGCCGAACTCGCAGGTCAACACCTACCGGTCATGGATGGTCTCATCATGGCCACAGCCCAATGCCATGGGCTAACGGTCGTCACACGCAACACATGGGATTTCCGCTTTTACCCGCAGGTCTTCGATCCTTGGCAAGCCTGATTGCTTGCCGGATTAAATCGAGCCTGGCCCCTTTAGCCCTTTCACCAATCAGGGACGAAACGGCATCATGCGCATCGGAGCTGAGATATTGTTGACATCCCGAGTCATGTGGTTCATCTGGCCGTTCAAGGTGCCAAGCTGTCCGTTGATTATTCCCATTTTGTAGTCCATACGTTGGACCGTCGTGACAACATTACCCATGTGTCCAGACATCTCATTCATGCGCTGAGTAATGTTGCTCATGTGGTAGATCAAAGTAATAATCAGACCAACGAGTGCAACACCCAGGATGACCAGCGCAGTAACGCTGAAACGAATAACCTGTGTCGTACGCCGACCGATGCGAATACCGAACTCATGTTCAAGGCGCATCGACTCAAGGTAATGCGAAGTCTGTGTGTGACTTTCCCTCGCTAACCGTTCAACGAGGGCTGAAATCTGGCAGAGTTCCTCGGTCGTATGATCGACGCTCAAGGGTGCTTGCTGCTGTGGTTGTTGGGACTGTTCTTTCATGGCGATTGTATGCAGTAGGCTGTTACTGGTTGGACGAAGCCGCTACGCGGAGGAAACCCCGGTGCTGTAGTCGTGTTGGAGTCAAGATGTTACCTCGCCCCTCACCCGAGGGATGTTCATGACAAACGCGAGGTTAGCCTCTATCCTGGCTGGCTGTGTCGTTTGCACAAGCCAAGATCCGTCGATTGATACGGCGTTTGAAATTGCCATGCTGAGTCTCCCGATAGTTCGTCGCGAGACTATCGCGCGAAGTACCGAGTCACATCTGTTCGTTACCGCACAAAGCGGTAGTTATCCAGTAGAGATATGTCCAGGAGCGCGGTGTTGCCGACACGCTATCCACAGGAATGGGGGGCACACGTCAAATCGGTCGGAACCGGCGAGAAGGCATTGGTCTACCTCGGCCGATACCTGTACCGCGGCGTCATCCGTGAAGAGGACATCCTCGCCTGCGACAACGGGCGGGTGACTTTCCGCTATCGCAATGCCAAGACGGACAAGTGGGAAATGCCCTCTCTGGCCGGCGCCGATTTCCTCTGGCTGATCGTCCAGCACGTGCTGCCCAGGGGATTTCGCCGCGCCCGCAATTTCGGTTTCCTGCACGCCAATTGCAAGCGACTGATCGGCTTGCTGCATCTCTTGCTCAAGTTCGATCCCGGCCGTTTTACGCCACCGCGCAAGGAACGACCACCGATGCTTTGCTCTTGCTGTGGCGCCGTGATGGTGCACATCCCGGATCGCCTGCGCCATCACCTCCGGTGTCTGCAACACCTTGCGCACCTGGGCCACCACGACCGCCTCGATCTCCCTGGCCGGCACCCGCGACACCGTGCAGGCATCCTTGCCAATCTTCATCGACGCCGTATTGATGTAGTAGCGGTAGCGTTTGCCGCCTTTCATCGTCGCCCCAGGCGTCATCGCCCATACGCCCCGGCCCTTGCAGGAATAGGCGATGAGGAATTCGTGCTGGCAGGTGTCACACCAGCTCCAGCGGTGTCAGTACCAGATCACGGACCTCGTCGGGACGGGGCTTAGGACAGTGATAGACCAGATGCTCGGCATCCTGTTGCTGCAAGTGTTCCAGTGCGAAGGGCGGGCGCGCGCAGTAGCGCAGCATTCGATCTGCGCCCCTATGTCGACGCTGGCGGGCTGATCTCCTACGGTGCCGACTTGGTGGACCTCTGGCGCCAGTCGGCCCGCTTCGTCGACAAGGTCCTCAAGGGCGCCCGGACCGCTGAGCTGCCGGTGGAGCAGACGACCCGTTTCGAGCTGATCATCAACCTCAAGGCGGC